>NZ_JAXBRE020000014.1:0-31330 GCF_047520985.2 Stenotrophomonas sp. BR163 | reverse complement strand
CCCCCCCCCCCCCCCCCCCCCCCCCCCCCCCCCCCCCCCCCCCCCCCCCCCCCCCACTACCGATGCAGCGGCCAGCCCGAGCCAGGCCAGCAGGCTCATCGTTTCCCTCCCCACGGAATGGATACCGGGGAATGCCGGCCAGTAGCCGGCAGTACCGTGTTGCGGTCAATCGCCACCCTGCTCGGCGTCGGCCGCGCAGCTGAACTTCTTGCGCTTGTCCACCAGGCGCCCCATCAGGCGGTCGCTCAGCGGCAGGGCATCACCATTGAGGCGCCAGTCGTAGATCACGCTGAAAGCCAGAACGCGGGCAACGTACTCGCGGGTTTCCTTGTAGCTGATGGTCTCGATCCACAGGTCCGGATCGAAGCCCGGGCGCTGGCCCTGCCAGCGCGCGGTCGGGGTCGGACCGGCGTTGTAGGCGGCGATGGTCACGTACGGCAGACCGCCATACTTGTTCATCAGCTGTCGCAGGTAGGCGGTGCCGATGGCAATGTTGGTGTCCGGGTCGTACAGGCTGTCGGCGCCGCCGTAGCCGGTCAGGCCGATCGACTTGGCCACGCTGGCACCGGTGGCCGGCAGCACCTGCATCAGGCCCATGGCATTGGCAGGCGAGCGCGCACGCGGAGTGAAGGTACTCTCGGCGCGGATCTCCGCCGCCACCCAGGCCGGGTCGATCGCGTTGCGTGCCGATTCGCGGCGGATGGTGGCGTCGTGGTGCAGCGGGAAGCGCAGGTCGTACAGGCGCTGTTCCTGCGGCTGCTTGCCGAGCGCGAACACTGCGCGGTCGAACCAGCCGTTGTCCTGCGCCACGCGCACGGCGAGGCGGCGCTGGGTGTCGTCGAAGCGCGACAGCGCGCTGTTCCATTCGGCCACGGCCCAACCGGCGCGGTCGATCTGGTACAGCGCCATCGCGCGCTGGATGGCCGGGTCGCGCGCGACCGCTGCCTGTGCCTGCGCGCTGTCGTTCGGCTTCCACGGGCACAGGGTGTAGCCCTGCTGCAGCTTGTCGGCGGCCAGGAAACCGTGGAAGGTCGGTGCGCGTGCGGCTTCGCGGAACAGCGGCTGCGCCTGCTGGGCCTGGCCGGTCTTTTCCAGCATGCGGCCTTCGAAGTACCGCCAGCGCGGGTCGCTGCGCTGCTTGCTGCCCATCTTGCGGATCGCGGCCAGCGCTGCCGGCCAGTCGCCGCGCGACATCGCTTCGCGCACGCGCCATTCGTGCAGGCGCTCGTCGTAGGCCGATTCGGGTACCGCGTTGAGGCGGCGTGCCGAATCGGGCAGGTAGGAGGCCACTGTCCACAGCGCGATCTGGTACAGCACCTGGCCCTGCTGGTCGGCACTCAGGCCGAGCGCCTGGGCGTACTGAGGCAGCTGCTGCTCGGTGGCGCCGGGGTCGGCCTTGGCCAGCTTGGCCAGGCCATCGGTGGCGATGCGCCGGCTGCGCTCGTTGCGCGGCCAGTTCAACGCGCTGGCATTGGGCTTGTCGACAAAGGCTGCGTAAGTGTTCGCCAGCGCTAGGTCGGCGGCGGGCAGGCCGCGTGCGGCGCTGCGCATCACCGCCGGTTGCTGGGCATCGGCGGCGGCATCGATGCGTTCCCAGCGCAGGGCGTCGCTCAGGCCACCCTGTGCCTGCAGTACGGCAAAAACGGCATCACAGCCGTCCGGCAGCGACTTGCCGTTTTTGCGCCACAGATCCTGCGCTTCACTGATCCACTGCGGATCGACCCTGCCCGTCACCTGGCGCGCGGTCAGCTGCGCACAGCGCAGGCCGGTGTTGTCGGTGGGCGCCCAGTTGGCCAGCAGGGTCGGCCAGTCCTGGCGGCGTGCGAGCGAGGGCAGCCACACGCTGCGGAAGGTGCTGGCCACGGCCTGGCCGTCGTAGCGCTTGAGGAAGGCCTGGGCCTGCGCGGTATCGACGGTGTCGATGTTGCGCCGCAGGTTGGCGTACTCCAGCCAGCCATAGGCCGGATGGCGGCTGAGCGCAGCGGCCTGGCCAGGATCGTACTGGCCGCGTTCGGCGGCTGCGATCGCGGCTTTCAGCTGCGCGCTCTGGGCGTCGAGGGACTGGGCATTGGCGCAACCGATCAGCAGCGTGGTGGCCAAGGGCAGCAGGGACAGGGCGGTCAAAGTGCGTCGGGTCATGGCGACCAGCATAGCGGGCGATGGCTGAATTCAGTTTCGCATTGCGTGCACGCCCGGCGTCGGCAACGACAGCTGAATGAATCCGCGCAGGCCCTGCCGCACGGGGTCGCAGGCGTCGTAACGTCGGCCTTGGGCGAACGGCCCGGCTACAGGGAGCGGCACATGGCGTTCAGTAGCGCAGGAAGAAGCGGCCCGCTGGCGGACATCAACGTCACGCCACTGGTGGATGTGATGCTGGTGCTCTTGATCATCTTCATCGTGACCGCGCCGATCGTGGCCCGGCCGATTGCCATTCAGTTGCCACAGGCCACCGATCGCGTGGTCGATCGCCCCGAACCGCCCTCGCCGATCGAGCTGCGCCTGCATGCCTCGAACCAGCTGAGCTGGGATGGCCAGCCGATGGCCATCGGCGATCTGCAGGCGCGCCTGCAGGCACAGGCCGGTGAACATGCCGGCAACCTGCCGGAGCTGCGCATCGCCACCGATCCGTCGGCCGAGTACGAAGGCATGGCGCGGATATTGGCTGCGGCCGAGGCGACCGGCATGGAGCGGATTGCCTTCGTGCGATAGAGCGTTGTCTCACTGCCGCTCATGCGGTGATTGCAGCATGAGCGGCGCTTGCCCTGCTGACAGCGTCGCATCCAGGATCCGCAGAAAAGCCATTTCAATCTGCGCCGGAACCGGGGTCGGATGTGCTCGCCACCTTCTGATCTCAGGGTCATGTTCAACGTCGAAAGCGGTCAACTCGGCTCTCTCGAAATCCACCACAACCGTCAACCCCTCTCCTGAGGCCGAGGCCGCATCGCTGGGAGAGAGGCAGTTGTTGCACTCGATCACGCCGCCTGCCCTCGATTCGCCTGCCAGAGGAAGAAGCAGCGTGATCACCATCATGACGCTCGGCACGGCAGTTAGTGCTTTCATGATCGATCCTCCCGCGAATGGCTGGAGGTGCGAGTCTGCACCGGGTCGATCAAGCGGGCCTTCTGAATGAAGGAATTTCAGACTATTCCTGAAATGGTTCGGCAAAGGCACTTTCATGCGCGCGGCAGTTTCCGGCGCGCGCTGTCGCGGCCAGCATCAAAGCGAAGGCGGCGGAACATTACCGTCCGGTTCTAAACGGCACTCATCTGACGCAAATGTCATGAAATTGCGTCAATTCCGCGTGAAAGAGTGTCGATCGTCACGCCGTGATTTTTACCGCTTGTTTACAAAGGAGACGCTGCCGCCATGCAGGGGGGAGCGCGGCAGTCCATGTCCCGACATTCCTTTGGAGAGAGAGCGAATGAATCACCTGCACCACCGCCCGTTGGCGGTTGCCGTCACGCTGTGCGTGATGGCCCTGGCCCCGTTGGGTGCCGCTGCACAATCCACCACCAACCTCGACGCGGTGGAAGTCACCGGTACCCGCATCAAGCGCGCTGAAGTCGAAGGCCAGGTGCCGATCCAGACGCTGACCCGCGGTGATATCGAACGCACCGGCCTGACCTCGATCGGTGAAGTGCTGCAGCAGCTCACGGGTTCCGGCTCTGCGCTCAACGCCAAGTTCAACTCGTCCGGCAACTTCGGTTTCCCGCCCGATGGCAGTGGCGTGGGTGCCGGCTCGGCGCAGGTCGATCTGCGCCACCTGGGTGCCAAGCGCGTGCTGGTGCTGGTTGACGGCATCCGCTGGGTCAACGAGTCGTCCGCATCGGGCGTCGGTGCGGCCACCGACCTCAACACCATCCCGCTGGCCATCGTCGAACGCATCGAGGTGCTGGAAGACGGTGCATCGTCGCTGTACGGCTCCGATGCCATCGCCGGCGTGGTCAACATCATCACCCGCCGCGACTTCGATGGCGGCCAGGTGACGCTGAACTATGGTGAGTACAGCAAGGGCGACGGCACCCAGAAGGGCGTGGACCTGGCCTGGGGCAAGAGCGGTGATCGCTTCAGCCTGTTCCTGGGCGCCAGCTGGACCAAGCAGGACCCGGTATTCGCCAAGGACCGCGAGCAGTCGCGCTTCCCGATTCCCGGTACCGGCCTGGCCTTCGGCAGCGGTGGCATTCCGCAGGGCCGCTTCGCCTTCGTCGACCCCAACACCGGCGCTGAGCAGGACATCGTGCCCAACAGTGGCGTGCCCAACCCGCGCTACGACGGCAGCGCCGGCTGCAACCGCAGCGATGACTACCACTGCTTCACCAGCGCCGACCGCTTCAACTTCGCCGAATACAACATGGTGCTCACGCCGTCCGAGCGCAAGGGCCTGTTCGGCCAGTTCCGCTTCGACATCACTGACAACGTGCAGTGGTACATCAAGGCACTGGGCAACCGCCGCGAGTCGACCAACCAGGCCGGCCCCGAGCCGCTGTTCTTCGGCCCCGATGGCGCCACCGGCAATCCGTTGGCCGACAACATCGTGGTCTCGCGCCTGAATCCGTACAACCCGTTCGGCTTCGACCTGGTGTCCTCGGGCAACATGAGCCTGATCGGCCGCCGCCCGGTGGAAGGTGGCGCGCGCGTGTTCAAGCAGGAGGTCAACACGACCTACGTGGCCACCGGCCTGGTCGGCAACTTCCAGGCGGCCGACCGTAGCTGGTATTGGGACGTCAACGGCATGTACAGCAAGAACAAGGCCGAACAGACCAACTACGGCAGCTACAACATCTACAACGTCAACATGGCGCTGGGTGACCCGGCGGTGTGCGCGGCAACCCCGGGCTGCGTGCCGTTGAACATCTTCGGTGGCGTCGGTTCGATCACCCCGGACATGCTGAAGTGGATCCAGCCGGTGGTGCGCGACCGCAGCCAGAACGAGCTGAGCCTGTTCACCGCCAACCTGTCCAGCGAGCTGTTCTCGCTGCCGGCCGGCCCGGTGTCCTTCGCCACCGGTTTCGAGTACCGCAAGTACGAGGGCTGGTACCAACCGGATCCGCTGACGGTGATCGGCCACTACAACGGCGTGCCGTCGCAGCCGACCTCCGGTTCCTACGACGTCAACGAGGCCTACCTGGAGTTGAGCGTGCCTATCTTCGCCGACTCCTCGTTCGGCAAGAAGCTGGACCTGAGCCTGGCCGGCCGCTATTCGGACTACTCCACTTTCGGTGGCGAGTTCACGCCCAAGTACGGCCTGCGCTGGCAGGTGACCGATGACTTCGTGCTGCGCACCACGTACGCCGAGGGTTTCCGCGCACCGTCCATCGGCGAACTGTACGGCTCGGCCGCACGTGCCGACCTGCAGCTGTTCGATCCGTGCTCGGTGGGCCTGGGCGGTACGCCGCCGCGTGGCAGTGCCACCAATTGTGCCGCGCTGGGCGTGCCGGCCGGCTTCCAGCAGGCCAACTCGCAGATCTCGGTGACCACCGGCGGCAATCGTGATCTGGAACCGGAGCGTTCGCGCAGCTTCAGCACTGGCTTCGTGTGGAGCCCGTGGTTCGGCAACAACGCGTCGTGGTCGGAGCGCTTCGATGTGGAGGTGACCTTCTACCGCCACGCCATCGATGGTGCGATCCAGGCCATCAACGCGCAGACCCAGCTGGACCTGTGCGTGGACACGCTCGACCCGGTGTACTGCGATGGCATCACCCGCGCCAGCACCGGTGCGGTCAGCAGCTTCAACAACCGCCTGACCAATCTGGGCTCGATCAAGACCGACGGCTGGGACGTGGACCTGTTCTGGACGTTGCCGCAGACCTCCTTCGGCCAGTTCAAGCTGGCCTGGAAGAACACGTTCGTCGGTCGTTACGAAGCCACCGGCGCGGCCGGGCAGAAGCAGCCGCAGAAGCCGGGCGTGGAAGTGGCCGACAGCTCCATTCCGGAGTGGACCAGCAACGCCAGCATCGCCTGGACAATGGACCGCTGGAGTGCGAACTGGACGGTGCGGCACATCTCCGAGCTGACCGAGAACTGCGGCGATGCCGTGGCATTCCCGGTGTGCAGCAACCAGGCCGACGGCACCAACACGCTCTCGGCCACCACCTTCCACGACATGCAGGTGGGCTACAAGATCGACTGGATGAAGGGGCTGCAGCTGACCGCGGGCCTGAACAATGTGTTCGACAAGGATCCGCCGATCTGCCTGTCGTGCTCGTTGAACGGGTATGACGCCTCGACCTACGACATCCCGCGTGGCCGTTACTGGTACCTGCGCGCGGACCTGCGGTTCTGATGTGAGGGGGGCAGCGCCGGTCAGTTCCGGCGCTGCCTTGCGGATGTAGCGCCGAGCCCGCGCTCGGCTGATTCTCTGAGCCGAGCATGGGCTTGGCGCTACAGGTGCGGGGCGGTCGTACCCCGCGTCTGGTCAGAACGCCCAGGTGAACGTCAGCGAGCCATTGCGGCCATCGCCGTAGGCACCGTAACCGGTGATCTGCGAGTAGTACTTCTTGTCCAGCAGGTTGTTGAGGTTGGCCTGCACGCTGAACTCCGGCGAGATGCGGTAGCGCACGAAGGCACTGACCAGCGCGTAGCCGCTCTGTTCGATGCGGCCATAGGCCGGTACCGGGTAGTAGATGCGGTTCTGCCAGTTGGCACCGCCACCGACGGTCAGCGCCTGCAGCGACTGCGGGGTGTAGCTGGTGAACAGCTTCAGTGCGGTCTGCGGCAGGTTGGTGTTGATGTCGGCGCCGTTGATGTCCTTGGCCACGTAGCGCGAAGCACCGAAGGTCGCGTTCCAGCCGGGTGCCAGTTCGCCGTTCAGTTCGAACTCGAAGCCACGGCTGACGGTGCCGCGCGCGGCCACGTAGGCCGTTTCGCCGCCGGTGCCGCCGATGACCGGCTCGCCGGTGGACTGGCCGACGTTGTCCTGCTCGATGCGGAACACCGCCACCGAGGCATTCAGTCGGTTGTCGAACCAGGCACCCTTCACGCCCACTTCGTAGCTCTTGCCGTCCACCGGGTCCAGGTAGCTGCCGTTGCGGTCCTTCAGCATCTGCGGCTGGAAGATCTCGGTGTACGAGGCATAGGTGGAGTAGGTGTCGTTGATGTCGAACACCAGGCCCGCATACGGGGTGGTGACTTTGTGCGAACGGTCGGCGCCTTCGCCTTCGCTCTTCCAGTCGGTGTAGCGCGCGCCCACGATCAACTTCAGCGGATCAGCCAGCGACAGGCGTGCTGCAGCATAGGCGGCCTTCTGGGTGATGGTGCCTTCGCTGGCCAGGGCCAGCGGATTCCAGTTCGGTTCACCGATGTTGCCGTTCCAGTTCAGGTAGCTGGAGAAGGGGTCCCAGGCGAGGCCGGCGCCGCCGATCTGGTAGTCGCCGTAGTTGGCGTACTCGCGCTTGTTGTAGCTGAGGCCGCCCATCACTTCGTGCTTCAGGCCAAACAGCTCGAACGCGCCACTGAAGTAGCCGTCCACCGCATTGACCTTGCGTTCGGTGTTGTAGAAGCCGGCCGACGGCGAAATGCCGGCACCGGTGTTCCTGTCGAAGAACGAAGCGCCGGTGACCCAGTCGTTGTAGGCCGGGTAGAACAGCTTGTCGTCGGCCCTGGTTTCGTCGTGGGTGGCGCCGATGCGGACTTTCCAGTCATCGTTGAAGGCGTGTTCCAACGTGGCGAACGCGCGCTTGCTGGTGGTGTCCCAGTAGGTCCAGCTCGGGTTCGGATTGAACGATTCGTCGTAGCCGGTGCTGGTTCCATCGGAGAACAGCATCGGGAAACCACCCCAGGTGGCGCCGTTGGCGCGCTTCTGCTGGTAGTCGTAGCCCAGGCTCAGCTGGGTGTCCGGGGTCAGGTCGGCGTCGATGACGGCGTAGCCCAGCGTCTTGTGCTGGTTGTAGCGGTCCATCTGCGCGTCGGTGTCCAGGTAGCTGCCGATCACGCGGGCGCGCACCGAACCGCTCTTGTTCAGCGGGGTGGTCACGTCCACGGTGCTGCGGGCGCGGCCCCAGCTGCCGACGTTCACCGAGACGCTGCCGGTCAGTTCGGCGCTGTCGGCGTGCTTGCGCACCAGGTTCACCGACGCCGACGGGTTGCCGGCACCGGTCAGCAGGCCGGTGGCGCCACGCACCACTTCCACGCGGTCATACAGCGCCAGGTCCAGGCCGGAATCGCCGTAGCTCCAGTTCTGCACCATCTGCGTCGGCAGGCCATCGAACTGGTAGCTGTCGATGTAGAAGCCACGCGAATAGAACTCGGTGCGCTCGCTGTCGGACTGGGTGCTGCTGACGCCGGTGGTGTTGGCCAGCACGTCGATGATGTCGTCCAGGTTCTGATCTTCGATGCGCTGGTGGCTGATGATGCTGAGCGACTGCGGGATCTCGCGCGGCGCCAGGTCGAAGCGGGTACCGGCCGAGGTGCGGCGCACCGAATAGCCTTCGGCGCGTTCGCCCTTGACCACCACTTTGTCGAGCGTGGTAGGGTCGGCGGCGGTGTCGGCGAAGGCGGCCGGGGCCACGGCGCAGAGTGCAGCGAGCACGGCAACGGACAGCCGTTGCGGCTGCGGGATACGGAAGGCGGAACGGTTCATGGGGTCCTGGACGAACACGCGCGCTCGGCCAGCATCCAGAAGGCGAGGCGCTACGGGTGGGAAACGGGCGGGCAGGCCGTCCTGGCACCACCGGAAACGAAAGAAATGGTAATACGAACTATTCCTATTTACAAATCATGAACGCGGAAGGCGTTCACGCAGGACTCGACGCAGCACACGGCGTTCAGCGCAGCAGCGGCAGTGGATCGCGGGCGCCGTCGGCGCCGTAGATGCCCCAGTGCAGGTGCGGCGGCGTACCCTTGGCGTTGCCGCTGTCGCCCACGTGGCCGAGAAGGTCGCCGGCCTGGACCACCTGGCCGCGCGCCAGGCCCTCGGCCCAGTCGTCCAGATGGGCGTAGTAGTAGCGCTCGCGCCCGGGCCCGATTACCCACACCTGGCGGCCACCGAGGCCGCGGTCGCTGACATCCACGACGACGCCGGCGGTGGCACTGCGCACCGGGGTGCCGCGCCTGGCGAAGATGTCGATGCCGGCGTGGGAACGGTCACGGCCGCGCGGAGCGCCGAACGTATCGGCGATCTGGCGGGGCCGCACGCCTTCCACCGGCACCGGAAGCTCGGTGGCCGGAGGCATCCGCGAGAGTGTCCACAGCAGTTTCGGTGCAGCAGCCCATGGGCTGTTCCACAGCGCCATCGCGGCAACGATCGCGATGACCAGCCACAGGCCGCGCAGCAGCCAGCGGCGCAGGCGACGGGCGGGGGAGGGCGGTGTGTTCATGGTCTCCGACTGTAGCGCCGAGCCATGCTCGGCGGCTGTTACTTTGTGGTCAAAGCGCAGTCGAGCATGGCTCAGCGCTACAGAACCGGGGCCAGCGGCACTTCGAAACTGCGCTTGAACGTTCCCAGTGCCACCGAGGTGCGGAAGCGCTCGATGTTGTTATCGCCACCGAACAGGCGCTCGATGATCGCTTCGTACTCCTCCATCGACGCGGCCGAAAGCAGCAGCAGGAAATCGCCGTCGCCGGTGATCGAGTAGCACTGCTGCACCGCCGGGTCGTCCTGCACGCGGCGCTTGAACGGCGCCACGCGTTCACGCAGCTCGCTGACCACGCGCACCTCGACGATGATGGTCAGCGGCCGGCCGATCTTTGCGGCATCGATCAACGCCACATTGGCCGCGATCACGCCGCTGTCCTGCAGCCGCTTGATGCGTCGCTGCACGGCCGGGGTGGACAGGTGCACGGCCTCGGCGATCTCGCGCTGCGGCAGGGTGTTGTCCCGCTGCAGCAGGTCGAGGATGGCGCGGTCGAAGCTGTCGAGCACGGGGGCGGTGGCCATGGCGAGCAGAAGTTGCACGAACGGGCTGTCAATTGAGCCAAGTGCTCGGCGCCGGCGCAATAGACTTTGCCCATGCAGACCTCACGACTTGCGCCGATGTTGCCGGCGCTGGCGGTGCTCGGCTCGGTCACCTCGCTGGCCATCGGCACTTCCTACGCCAAACACCTGTTCCCGCTGATCGGCGCACAGGGCACCAGTGCGCTGCGCGTGGGCTTCTCGGCGCTGTTGCTGCTGCTGTTCTGGCGGCCGTGGCGCTGGAAGACCCGCCGCGTGGATGCCATCACCCTCCTGCGCTACGGGCTCACCCTGGGCCTGATGAACCTGCTGTTCTACATGGCCCTGCGCACGATTCCCTTCGGCATCGCGGTGGCCATCGAGTTCACCGGGCCGCTGACGGTGGCGATGCTGTCATCACGACGCCCGATCGATTTCCTCTGGGTGGGCTGCGCGGCGGTGGGGCTGTTGCTGCTGCTGCCGATCGGCGGTGGACCGGCGCTGGATCCGGCCGGCGTGCTGTATGCCATGGGCGCAGCGGCGTGCTGGGGCCTGTACATCGTGTTCGGCAAGCGTGCCGGCCACCTGCACGCCGGGCATTCGGTGTCGCTGGGGCTGCTGGCGGCATCGCTGGTGGTGGTGCCGGTGGGCGTGGTGCATGCCGGCGCCGCGCTGCTCGATCCGAAGATCCTGGCAGCCGGCCTGCTGGTGGCGCTGGTGTCCAGTGCGATCCCGATCTCGCTGGAGATGATGGCGCTCAAGCGCCTGCCAAAGGAGACCTTCGGCATCCTGATCAGCATGGAACCGGCGGTGGCCGCGCTGTGGGCGATGCTGCTGCTGCACGAGCACCTGCATGGGTTGCAGTGGCTGGCGATCGGTTGCACGGTGCTGGCCTCGGTGGGCAGCACGATGACGGCGCGGCGATTGAAGGTGCCGGTGGTGCAGGCCGGGTAGTGCCGGGCCATGCCCGGCGGAGAGCGTGCCAACCAAGGTTGGCACCTACCGGGAGCGTTCAGCGCAGGGCGTCGGCCGGGACGTCGATCTGCATCGCCAGGGCGAGGTGATCGGAAAACGCGGCCGGTATGGCTTCCACGGTGCGGGTCTGCAGGCCACTGCTGACCAGGATGTGGTCGATGGCGCGGTCGGGGCGCCAGCTGGGGAAGGTCGGCACGATGCAGCCGGGCGGCTGCAGCCGGGTCTTCTGGTACAGCACCTGCATTTCCGGGCGTTCTGCCAGGCAGTTGAAGTCGCCCATCAGCACCGCGTTGGGGTGGTCGGACAGCAGCTCGGCGATGAAGCCCAGCTGCGACATCCGCGATCCCGCGCCCAATGACAGATGCGCCACCGCCACCGCCAGGCCGTCGGTACCGTCGCCGAACTTGGCCAGCAGCACGCCGCGCCCACCGATCCGGCCGGGCAGGGCGTGATCCCGCACTTCCACCGGTTCGAGCTTGCTCAGCAGGCCATTGGCGCTGGACGCGACCCCGCCCATGCGCCGGTTCGGCTGGTGGCTCCAGTAGTTGAAGCCGGCGCGCTGGGCCAGGTAATGGGTCTGGTTGGTGAAGCCCGAGCGCAGGCTGCCCGGGTCGGCCTCCTGCAGGCCGACGATGTCATGTTCGCGCGCCAGGGTGGCGATCGCGTCCAGGCTGCTGCGCTTGCGACCCGCCGGCAACGCATGTGACCAGCTGCGGGTCACATAGTCGCTGTAACGGCGGGTACTTGAGCCGGCCTGGATGTTGGCCGTCAGCAAGCGCAGGGTCCGTGTACGGGGGGAATTCACGGCCGGGAAATGCTTCTCTTGGATCAGTGAGCCTGGGCCGCACCGCGTTCGCGGGCGATCAGGTGGTCGGCGATGCGCAGCATGTCCGGGAAGCTCTTGCCCTTCACCAGGTACTTGCCGTTGACGATGATCGACGGGGTGCCGCTGATCTGGCTGCGCTGGGCGAACTGCTTGGCCGAGTTGGTCTTGGCATTCACCGCGAAGCTGCCCATGGTGGCCGCGAACTGCTTCGGATCGACGCCGTAGGCGGCGTAGAACTTGGCGATGTCTTCCACCGAGTCACGGCCGCGCTCGCCCTTCAGGGTCTTCTGCGAGTGGATGGCGGCGTACAGCGCTTCGTGGGTCTTCTCCTGAACGCCCAGGGTCTGCGCGGCGTAGAAGGCACGGGCGTAGTCATCCCAGGTGCCGCCGAACATGGCCGGCACGTAGACGAAGTTCACGTCGCTGGGCAGGCCGGCCTTCCACGGGCCGACCAGCGGCTGGAACGCGGCGCAGGCCGGGCAGACGTAGCCGAAGATCTCGGTCACTTCGATCTTGCCGGCGGCCGGCTGGAACGGCTGGCCGTTCGGGATCACCTGGTAGTCGGCACCTTCCACCGGAGCCGGGCCGGTCAGTGCGGCGGTGGTCGGGGCCGGTGCGGCGGCCGGCGCCGCTTCGGCCGGGGCCTTCTCGCCTTCAGCGGCAGCCGGCGCGGCGCCTTCGCTGCCCGCAGCCGGCGCAGCAGCCGGTTCGGTGGTGGCTGCCGGGGTGGCTGCCGGTTCGGCCGGGGCCGCGGTGGTGTTGGTGCTGCCGTCGTCGGCCTTGCAGGCGGCCAGGATCGGCAGCAGCGCTGCGAGGGCGAGGGCGTAACGGATCTTCATGGAAACGTCTCCAGCATCTGGAAAGGTGGGGCCGGCGGCAGGCGCCGGCCAAGGGGAAATGATGACATGCGGCGGCGACAACGCCGTGTCGGTGGTGGGTGTTGGTTCAGCGGCCGCGGGCGGCGCGCGCCTGCGCGATCAGCGCCGAGGCAATGCGCAGCTGGTCGTCGAAGCTCTCGCCGCGCACCAGGTATTGGCCGTTGATGATCAGGGCCGGGGTGCCCGGGATCTTGGTGCGCTGGGCGAACGCGCGCGCGGCGTCGACCTTCTTCTGCACGGCATCGCCGCGCAGGGCCTGGATGTAGCGGTCCGGCGTCACGCCGTAGGCCTTGTAGAAGGTGGCGAGCTCATCGGCCGAGACGTTCTGCATCGGCAGCGACCCCTGCTCGTGCAGGGCCTTGAACACGGCGGCATGGCTGCGCTTGGCCACGCCGACTTCGTCGGCGGCGTAGTAGGCCAGGGCCCAGGCATCCCAGGCACCGCCGAAGGCCGCCGGGACCGGGGTGAAGCGCACGTCGGCCGGCAGCTTGGCCGCCCAGGCTTCCAGCTGCGGTTCGAAATGGGCGCAGTGCGGGCAGGTGTAGCCGAAGACTTCGACCACCTCGATCTTGCCGGCCAGCGGCTGGAACGGGCCCGGCTGGGCGATGCGCTCGTAGTCTTTGCCCTCGACCAGCGGGGCATTGGCGGGGGTGGCGGCGCAGGCTGCCAGCGGCAGCAGCACCAGCACGGACAACAGCAGGCGGGAAATCAACCTCATCGACACGCATCTCCGTTGAAAAAAGCAACGCCGGCGCAGCCGCCGGCGTGAAGGAAACATACCGCAGCCTTGGGCCGTCGTCGCGGCCCGGGCCGACCAGTGGTGGTCAGGGGGCGGCAGCCGGTTGTGTTGGCGTGGCCGTGGCGGCCACATCGTCGGCCTTGTTGTGCAGGCCCTGCAGGTAGCTCGACAGCGCCTGCACCTCCTGCTCGCTGAGCTTCTGCGCGACCGTGGCCATGATCTGGAAGTGCGCCTTGTCGGTCTCGTTGGTCTGGCCGGCCTGGTACTCCTGCAGGCGGCGCGCGACATAGCTGGCGTGCTGGCCACCGAGATGCGGATAGGCCGGGCCGGGATTGCCGGCACCGCTGGGGCCATGGCAGGCCATGCAGGCCGGCAGGCCACGCTTGGCATCGCCGCCGCGGTACAGCTGCTGGCCGATCTCGTAGAACTTCATGCCCTTGTAGGGGCCCTCGGTGACCGCCGTGTCATCGGCGATGCCGGCGTTGGCTTTCTGCGTGGCGAAGTAGGCGCCGATATCACGCATGTCCTGCGGGGTGAGGTTCTGCACGAACGGCACCATCGCCACTGCCGCGCCGGAACTGCGCTGGCCATTGGCGATCAGGGCCATCTGCTGGGCCACGTAGCGCTCGCTCTGGCCGGCAATGGACGGATACATCTCCACCGTGGAATTGCCGTCGACGCCATGACAGGCCGCGCAGGCCGAGGCCTTGGCCTGGCCGGCCTTGGCATCGCCCCAGTGGGTCTTGCTGAAATCCACCTCCAGCGAGGCGGTGTTGATCGGCCCATTGTCGGGCAGCGGGGTCAACGTGGTCTGCGCGAACGCAGCAGCGGCAACGACTACAGCAGTGGCAAGGGCGGATACGGCAAGAACGCGAGCGTGGCGCATGCTGAAGCTCCGTATGGACCGGGCCGGGCGGTGGCCGCCGGCATCGCCCGGATTATCAACGCCGTTTCCGCGCACGGTCAACGCAGCAGTGCAGCAAAATGCCCGCAAAGGCCGCCGGCACGGGCGCGCGGCGCGGCAACATGCGATCCTAGGCACATGTCATTGCTCATCGAACGCGCCCGTTACCACCTTTCGGCCCATAACGTGCGGCAGCTGCCGCCCGACGAAGGGGCCGAAGTGGCCTTCGCCGGCCGCTCCAACGCCGGCAAGTCCAGTGCGCTCAACGCGCTGACCCGCCAGAACGCCCTGGCGCGTGTCTCCAAGACCCCCGGCCGTACCCAGCAGCTGGTGTTCTTCCAGGTCACCCCGGAGGCGCATCTGGTCGACCTGCCCGGTTACGGCTACGCCAAGGTGCCGCTGGACCTGCAGGCGCACTGGCAGGCCTTCATCGACAAGTACTTCCGCACCCGCGAGGCCCTGAAGGGGCTGGTGGTGGTGATGGACATCCGTCATCCGCTGAAGGACTACGACCGGCAGATGCTGTCCTATGCCGTGCAGCGCGGCCTGCCGGCGCACGCCCTGCTGACCAAGGCCGACAAGCTCAGCCGCAGCCAGCAGATGCAGTCCTTGCAGAAGGTGCGCAAGGAGCTGCAATCGGCCTACGGTGACAGCGTCAGCGTGCAGGTGTTCTCCGGCGAAGACCGTACCGGCGTGGACGAAGCGCGCGCCGTGATCGGCGGCTGGCTGGGGCTGGAATAAGGCCTTCCCTGCCTTCCTGTAGAGCCGAGCCTACGCTCGGCTGCGGAATCCCGGCACGCTGCGCGTGGTAGCCGAGCATGTGCTCGGCTCTACGAGGGTCATTTCAACGGCGAATACTCCGCCGGCACCCAGGCGTAGGCCTGGCCTTCGCTGCGGACGTGGCCCAGGCCCGGGAACGGCAGGTGCGCACCGGCCACCCACCAGCCGTTGGCGGTGGCCTGCTGCAGCAGCCCGCGACGGCTGGCGATGGCCGCCTTGCGGTCCGAATCGGCCTCGAACGCGGCCTCCGGGTGCGCGAACTGCACCGCATGGAAGTGCAGCACGTCGCCCCACACCAGCAGTGACTGGCCCTGGCTGTCGAACCGGTAGGAGACGTGGCCGGGGGTGTGGCCATGGGTGTCCATTGCCACCGCGCCGCCGGGCAGGGCATCGCCGGGGTTGAACGTGCGCAGGTGGCCACTGGCCTGGTACGGCGCCACCGCGTTGCGCGCCAGCGGGAAGGCGAAGCGCACACCCTTCGGCGCAGAAGCCTCGCTGGCCGGGTTGAGCCAGTAGTCGGCATCGGCCCTGGACAGCCACACCGTGGCGTTCGGGTAGGCCGGCTTGCCCTGCGCATCGAGCACCCCGCACAGGTGGTCCGGATGGGCGTGGGTCAGCAGCACCTCGTCCACCTCGGCCGGGTCCACGCCGGAGGCGCGCAGGTTGCCCAGCACCTGGCCCAGGCCGGGGCCGAAGCACTGCGCGGTGCCGGTATCGACCAGGGTCAGGTGGTTGCCCTGGCGCACCAGGAAGGCGTTGATCGCGGTCTGCAGGCCCTTCTTGTCTTCGGGTACGTAGCGGCCTTCCAACAGGCGGCTGACCAGTGTCGGCGGCACGTCGACCACTTCCTGCCGGCCCAGCGCGACCACGCCGTCGAACAGGGCGGTGACCTGCAGTGCACCGACGCGCTGGTGGTAGACGCCGGGCACCTGCTGGGTGGGCGCGGGCGAGGTGGCTTCGGCCAGCGCGGCCAGTGGCAGGGCGGACAGGGCCAGCAGCAGGGCGGTGCGCAGGGGCAGGTGGCGCAGGGTCATGGCGGTTCTCGGTGGACGACGGGCGATTCCGTTGCTGCATAGCGTGCCGCGGCCGGCGTGTGCGCGGCGCTCAAACCACTGCGCGGAATGCTCAGGGGTGTTGTCTGCAGGGCTGCGCCCTGCACCCGCAGAGGCAACGGCCGCAGCCAAAGCAACGTCAAAAGCTGGATTTCTGTGGGATGGCGGTGTGGGTCCGGTTGTGGGGGACGCTGCAAGTACGTCCATGTAAGCTCGGTCGCCGCTTGCTCGTGTGCGCTTTCCTGCGCACACGGCAAGGCCGGGGTTGGGCGTCCTGCCAACCCGCCGAGGCATGCCTCGGGCCCATGCGGCTCACGCCCCCGCAACCGGACCCACACCGCCTTCGACAGTTTTCCGCGATCTGTTGGAAATTCTCTTGGGGTCAGATCGATTTCGATGTCTGACAGATGTGTCGACCAAGGTCGACACCTACCAACAGCCGCGACGATCTGTCAGAGGTGGGGCGGTGTCGGAGTGCGGGGTGTCAGCCGCATGGATGCGGCTGCCAAGCCTACAGGGACGTACTTGCGGCGTCCCCGCACTCCGACACCGTCCCGCCACCTCACGGAATGCACGCTGTTGCTGTTGCTTCGGCTGTTGCCGTCGCGTCTGCAGGTGCAGGGCTGCAAGCCCTGCTGAACCCCCTCAAATGTCTGTGGGAGCCAGCCCGTACTGCTCGGCGAAGCGCTTGCTGAAACTGGCCGCAGACCGGTAGCCCGCGCGTGCGGCCACGGTCTTCAGCGGCAGGTCGGTGGTGTAGAGCAGCTGCATGCCATGCGCCAGCCGGGCCTCGGTGAGCAGCTGGCGCAGGCTGGTGTCCTCGGCGGCGAGCCGACGGCGCAGGGTCGCGCCGCTCAGCGCGAACAGCGCTTCCACATCACGCGATTGCCAGTCGCGAGCCGGTTCGGCGGCGATGCGGTCGCGGATCTGTTCGCCCAGGCTCGGCGCCTGCGGCAGCAGCAGGTTGCCGTGGCCCTGCCGGCACAGGGTCAGTACCAACGAGGCCAGGGCCAGCCGCGCTTCGCTGTAACGGCCGTCCTGCAGTGATTGCCGCCACTGGCGCAGCACCTCGCCATGATCGATCAACGGCAGTCGCGCCATCGCATGACCGGCGGCGGGAAGCTCCCCGCTCCACAGCGTACGTGCGGCGGCCAGCACTTCGGCACACAGCGGCACGATGGCGCTGAGGTAGCGGCCACTGCGTGGGTCGGGGGTGTTGACCACATCGATGCGGCAGCGCTGGGTCAGCAGCAGGATGTCGCCGGGGATGAACTCCAGCGACTGGTGCGCGGTACGCACCTGCTTGCGGCCTTCCAGCAGGATCGCGAACTGTGGTTGTGGAATCTCCACCGAGCTGGCGCCATGTTCGCGCCGAGCGGTGATGCACGCATAACCTTCGGCGCGTGCGCAGCCGGCCAGGCTGGCCATCTCGGCCAGCAGTGCGGTGGCCGGTGGCAGCATGGCGGTCATGTCACCTGGGCGCCGAACAGGCGACCGACGCCTGCAGCGGCGGCCATTGCCAGTGCACCCCAGAACATCACCCGGATCGCACCGCGAACCGGCGGTGCGCCGCCAGCCCTGGCCGCCACTGCGCCGGTCAGGCACAGGCCGAGCAGGGTACTGGCCGTGGTCATCAGTGCGACCCTGTCGACCGGCGCGAGCAGGGCGGTCAGCACCGGCAGCGCCGCGCCGCAGGTGAACGCACCGGCCGAGGCCAGCGCTGCCTGCAGCGGACGGGCGCGCAGGGTATCGGTGATGCCCAGTTCATCGCGGGCGTGGGCACCCAGCGCATCATGGGCGGTGAGCTGTTCGGCCACCTGCCGTGCCAGCGCAGGCTCCAGGCCGCGGTGGCGGTAGATCGAAGCCAGCTCCTCCAGCTCGCTGTGCGGATTTTCGCGCAGCTCGCGCCTTTCCATTGCCAGGTCTGCGTCCTCGGTGTCGGCCTGGGTCTGTACCGAGACATACTCGCCGGCGGCCATCGACATCGCGCCGGCCACGGTGCCGGCCACGCCGGTGGCGAGGATGGTGGTAGCGGAGGCGCCGCCGGCGGCCACGCCAACCACCAGGCCGGCCACCGAGACGATGCCATCATTGGCGCCCAGCACGGCGGCACGCAGCCAGCCGACGCGCTCGGAGCGGTGCAGTTCGGGGTGTCGTGAATGGCGGCTCATGACGTTGAGTGTACGAGGGTCAAGAGGGCGTCGGTAGGATGCTGAAACCCGTCACCGTCGCATGACGCAACGAGGTGCCACGCTATAGTGCGCCCTTGCGATGGAAGGCCGCGAGCCCCACATCCCCCGCCACCGTCCAGCGAGCCTTCCCCTTGTCGAGCCCCAGCCACGTCGCCGATACCCCCATTACCGACCGCTCGCAGCTGGTGGAGGTGATCGCCTCCGGCGAGAAGCCCCGCGCGCAGTGGCGCATCGGCACCGAGCACGAGAAGTTCGGGTTCCGCCTGGATGACCTGCGCCCGCCGACCTTCGAGGGGGAGCGCGGCATCGAAGCACTGCTCAACGGCCTGGTCCGCTTCGGCTGGGAGCCGGTACAGGAGAATGGCCGCACCATCGCCCTGCTGCGCGATGGGGCCTCGGTGACGCTGGAACCGGCCGGCCAGCTGGAGCTGTCCGGCGCGGCGCTGGAGACCATCCACCAGACCTGCGTGGAGACCGGCACCCACCTCAACGAAGTGGCGCAGGTGGCCGGCGAACTGCAGCTGGGTTTCCTCGGCATGGGCTTCCAGCCGAAGTGGAAGCGCGATGAAATGTCGTGGATGCCGAAGGGCCGCTACAAGATCATGCGTTCGTACATGCCCAAGGTCGGTTCGCTGGGCCTGGACATGATGACCCGCACCTGCACGGTGCAGGTGAACCTGGACTACGCCACCGAGGCGGACATGGTGAAGAAGTTCCGCGTGTCGCTGGCGCTGCAGCCGATCGCCACCGCGCTGTTCGCCGATTCGCCGTTCACCGAAGGCAAGCCGAACGGCTACCTGAGCTATCGCTCGCACATCTGGACCGACACCGACGCCGACCGAACCGGCATGCTCGACTTCGTGTTCGAGGATGGATTCGGCTACGAGCGCTATGTCGATTACCTGCTCGACGTACCGATGTACTTCTCCTATCGCGACGGCACCTACCACGACGCCAGCGGGCAGAGTTTCCGCGATTTCATGCAGGCCAGGCTGCCGGTGCTGCCGGGTGCGCTGCCGACGCTGCGCGACTGGTCGGACCACATGACCACCGCGTTCCCGGAAGTGCGCCTGAAGAAGTACCTGGAAATGCGTGGTGCCGATGGTGGCCCGTGGAGCCGCCTGTGTGCGCTGCCGGCATTCTGGGTGGGCCTGCTGTACGACGACACGGCGCTGGACGCTGCCTGGGACCTGGTGCGTGACTTCACCCTGGCCGAGCGCCATGCGCTGCGTGACGGCGTGCCGAAGCATGCAATGAACCTGCCGTTCCGCAACGGCACGGTGCGCGACCTGGCCCGGGAAGCGGTCAGGATTTCCGTGGAAGGCCTCAAGCGCCGTGCCGCGCGCAATGCCGATGGCCAGGACGAGAGCAAGTTCCTGGACGTGCTGCAGGAGATCGTCGAATCCGGCCTGACCCCGGCCGAGCGCAAGCTGGCGCTGTTCCATGGCCGCTGGCATGGTGACGTCGATCCGGTGTTCCGCGAGTTCGCGTACTGACCGTCATGCGGGGTTGCCGGCCAGCGGCCGGCACTACCCAAAAGAAAAACCCCGGCAATGCCGGGGTTTTTCATTTCCAGATCCGTCTTGGCTCAGGCCGCGTTCTTCAACGTCGCCATGTCGATCACGAAGCGGTAGCGCACATCGTTCTTCGCCATGCGCTCCCAGGCTTCGTTGACGTTCCTGATGTCGATCATCTCCACATCGCTGACGATGCCGTGCTCGGCACAGAAGTCCATCATTTCCTGGGTTTCGGCCATGCCGCCGATCGCCGAGCCGGTCAGGTGCTTGCGGCCGAAGATCACGCTGCCGCCGGTCAGCGGCGGGTCCAGTTCGGTCAGCACGCCCACCAGGCACATGGTGGCTTCGCGCTTGAGCAGGCCCATGTACGGATTGGTGTCATGGCTGACCGGGATGGTATTGAGCAGGAAGTCGAAGCTGCCGGCGTGCGCCTTCATCTGCGCCGCATCGCGCGAGACCAGCACCTCATCGGCGCCCAGGCGCTTGGCATCGGCGCCCTTTTCCGGGGTGGTGGTGATCATCACCACGTGCGCACCGAGCGCCTTGGCGAACTTCACGCCCATGTGGCCGAGGCCGCCGAGGCCGATCACGCCGACCTTCTGGCCTGGGCCGACCTTCCAATGGCGCAGTGGCGACCACGTGGTGATGCCGGCGCACAGCAGCGGTGCGGCCGCCTTCAGGTCGAGGGTGTCGGACACCTTCACCACGAAGCGCTGCTCGACCACCACGTGGTCGGAATAGCCGCCGTAGGTCGGTGCGCCGCTTTCGCGTTCACGGCCGTTGTAGGTCCAGGTCGCGCCCTCGGCGCAGTACTGCTCCAGGTCGTGCTGGCAGGCGTCGCAGTGGCGGCAGGAGTCGACCATGCAACCCACGCCGGCATGATCGCCGACCTTGAAGCGGGTGACGTTGCTGCCGACCTCGGTGACGCGGCCGATGATCTCGTGACCCGGCACCATCGGGTAGATCGAGCCACCCCAGTCGTCGCGGGCCTGGTGCAGGTCGGAGTGGCAGATGCCGCTGTAGAGGATCTCGATGCGCACGTCGTCGGGACCGACCGCACGGCGTTCGAACTCATAGGGGACCAGCGGGGCGGTATGTGAATGGGCGGCGTAACCACGGGCGAGGGACATGGGGAATCCTTGGCAGGGTTTATCGAAAGGCGTTTTACAATACGCCCCGTTCCCAGCGGCAGGAATCGCGGATATCGGCATGATTCATCAAGTGGAACTGCACAATCATGGCCACTGACAACCTCACCCACCTGGCCGCGTTTGCCGCGGTCGCCCGCCACCGTAGCTTCCGCCGCGCCGGTGCCGAGCTGGCGCTGTCGACCTCGGCGGTGAGCTATGCGATCCGCGCGCTGGAAGAACGGTTGGGGGTGGGCCTGTTCCATCGCACCACCCGCAGCGTGGCCCTCACTGAGGCCGGGCAGCGCCTGCTGGAGCGCCTGCAGCCGGCGCTGGGCCAGGTGCATGACGCGCTGGAAGAGATGAACCAGTTCCGTGCCGCCCCGGCCGGCCTGCTGCGCATCAACGCCACCCGCGCGGCGGTACCGACCCAGTTGGGGCCGCGACTGGCGCGCTTCCTGCACGCTCACCCCGACGTGCGGGTGGAGCTGACCGAGAACGATGGCCTGGTCGACATCGTCGCCGAGGGCTACGACGCCGGCGTGCGCCTGCACGAGTTCGTGCCCGAGGACATGGTGGCGGTGCCGATGGGGCCGCCGCTGCGTGGGCTGATTGTCGGCTCGCCGGATTACCTGCGGCGGCATCCGGCGCCGCTGCATCCGCGCGACCTGGCCGCGCATGAATGCATCCGCTTCCGCTTCGCCAGCGGGCACCTGTACAAATGGCAGTTCGAGCGTAGCGGGCAGGCGCTGGAGATCGACGTGCCGGGCCGGCTCACATTGAGCGAGCAGGGCACCGTGGTCGGTGCAGTGCTAGATGGCATCGGCCTGGCCTACGTGCTGGAAGACACGGCAAGGCCGTATATCGAATCCGGCCAGATGGTGGCAGTGCTGGAAGACTGGAGCGAACCGTTCGCCGGCTTCGCGCTGTACTACCCGAAGCAGCGGCAGATGCCCGGTGCGCTGCGCGCGTTCGTGGATATGCTGCGCGAATGAGCTGCGATGGATGATGTGGTGCCGACCAACGGACGGCACCCACCGGGATGGCGTCCACCAGGACCAGACCAGTAGATCCACGCCATGCGTGGATGCCTCTCCAGGAATCTCCGCGCAATACGTGGAGACCTATAAATACTCGGACTTCTATGGCAGTTCAGAGGCTGCGGAGAGGTTGTCCACCATCTTCCGATACATTGCCGTGAGCTGGACGGTCTGGCGGCGGCTTACTTCTGTCTGAAGTCCTGTCAGAAGATAGTCCTTCCAGCGTGCGTCCAGCATCGTTGAGAAATGGCGGAACAGCCGCCATTCGTCATCTACGGTTGGTACCCCGCACTTCGACAGGTGGTTCACCACCGCGCTCAGATCGTCGTTGGGATGGCACCTGTCCGGTCTTCCAATTCTAGGATGTGCTGAGTTGCGATTGCAGAGAGCATGAAAGTAGATGTAGGTAAAATGGCGCACGGGCTCGCGGATATCCCAGCTCCACAGCTCGCCTTCAAAACAGTTCGCACGGATGTAGTCCATCACGGGCATGCGCTGCTGATGTAGGTTCTGGATTTCTGCGCCGTGATCAGAAGTATGTCGTTCGCTTGCGAAGCCTCTGAGAATGCACCAGTAGAGAAAGAAGGCGGTAGCCTGATCCCAATAATCCCACCTGTCTGAATTGACATTCTGCTCTGGAAGATCATTTCCAGCCGCAGCGTAACTTGGCAAGGAGTAGCGGTGCATCTGTGCTAGCTTGATCTGCCAGCGCCTAGGCGTGCTGGGGAGGGCAAGCACGCAGTCTGGACGAGTTGTGAGCATCGCGGCTGTTCTCTTGGGCATATCCTCGACAATGAGCTGAGGAGCCGCCCCAACCAAATCCTCAGCGAGGGAGGTCGGAGACAACTGCAAAGGCAGGTTGTCTACTGTTGCCGGATCAAACCAGATCGAGTCTACCCAGCAGACGAAGTGGCGGCCCGATTTCCGGGGCGGGTAATACTCGGGTGCGAGAACCTCGTGACTCCAGCTGATTTCCAGACCCGTGGGGCGGTGAGACATCTCGCCAATAGAGTTGGAGTCCGCGAAGGAGGTTGGTTTTGGTGCCTTCGCTCCGATGCGTTCGGCAATGGAAAGGACCGGATCGCTATCGATTCGTTGTCCCAGGAGATTGCAGAGTTCGGAAAAAAGAAATCGCATGTGACCGCCCCAAAGAGATCGATCACGGATAGTCCCTGCAGTCTTTCCAGCAGGCCATACAAGAAATTGCAAAGAGCCCTGCGAGGCCGCTGCACCTGAATGCGTGGCACACAGCTGCGGCTTACTGGTTGACTACGGCGCCTGAAACACCGGCGCCAACAACGCCACGCAATCAAGCAGGTGCACGTCTACCGGTGCATCCTCGGCCACTACACCGATCACGCGTTCGCGCAGCGGCTCGGCCACGGCCATCGCCAGCAGCAATCGCGCCATGCGAACAGGATCTCCCTCGCGCAGCAGCCCGCGCTGCTGCTGCCGCGCCAGCCAGTCAGCCAGCAGCGCTCGGCCGCGTTCGATGCCATTGTCCAGATAGGCCTGCAGCAGCGCGTCCTTGCCGGGGAAATCGGTGGCCAGCAGGCGGAACACCTGCACCGCCTGCGCCGACAGCGCCTGCGCGCAGACCGCCTGCAGGATGTCCTGCAACAGCGGCACGACCTCTTCGGCATTGCGCGCATCGCGCTGCAACTGTGGCGCGAAGCCGTCGGTCCATTCGCGCACCGCAAGCCCAACCAGTTCCTCGCGATTGCTGGCGTGGCGATACACCGTCTTCTTCGCCACCCCGGCGTGCGCCGCCACCGCTTCGATGGTGGTGGCCTCGTAACCCTGTGCCAGCAGCAGCTCCAGGGTGGCCTGCAGTACCGCGTGGCGGACTTCCGCCTCCGGGCGCGCAGGGCGGCCGCGGCGGCGGGTCGGCGTTGTGGACTCGGACAGGGTCGTGCTGTTCATTGTGCCCATCTTACCGCATCCGGCTAATTGAGAAACGCATAACGTTTCCTTATTGTCGGGTCTCCCAACACCGCAGGAGACCCCGATGGATACCGCTGTGAACGCACGCGCCTGGCTGGACCACCACGATCTGCTCGACCCGGCGCCGATGCACCTGGAGACCGGCATCCAGCGCCGCGAAGACGGCACCCTGCTGGTGGCGGTGCGTACCGATCTGCACGGCTGCAAGGGCCGCATGCTGGACTGGTGGTTCACCTTCTTCGAGACCACCCAGCACATCCGCTGGTGGCATCCGGTCGATCATGTCGAGCATCGCGGCTGGGACGCGGCGTGGCAGCGCGGGCGCAGCTACCACGGTGCCAGCATCCATGCGGTGGAATCGCTGGCCGACATTCCGCCGGTGGCGGCACGCCTGAAGTTCCATGACCCGCGCACGCTGCTGGTGCCCCAGCGCCTGCAGGCGGCACAGGATGCAGGCGATGTATCGGCGGTGATTGCCGCGCGCATCGGCTTCGGCGACCACGTCCGCCTGGATGCAAACGGTGATCCCTGCGACGGGCAGATGCTGCACGTGGCGCGTGATACGCCGTTTGGCTGTGTGCTGCGCAGCCGCTTCGTGCTCGGCCTGGACAGCGCCGATCCGCACCGCGAGGCCGGCGATGCGGTCGGCCTGGGCCTGCTCAAGCACTGCTATACGGAGTTCAGTTTCCTCTCGCGCTTGCTGCCGTCGCTGTACTACGGCGAGCGTGCCAATGGCGAGGCAGTGCCTTTGCTGTGGTGAGTGGTGCAACGGTCATTCGACCAGCGCGTCGTAGCCTTCAGCACTGAACTGGATCAGGCAGAAGCCGTGGCCGAACGGATCGGCCAGCACGGCGATGCGTCCCCAGCGACGCTCGCGCAAGGACTGCTCGAGCGTCGCTCCGGCTGCGACTGCACGTACCAGCGCGGCGTCGATGTCATCCACTACCCAATCCAGGTGCAGCGGCGTCCAATGGCGCTCGTAGTCGCGCACGTCGCCGTCTTCGGTGGCGGCGCTGCCGGCGTCGTTGTGCAGCAGGTAGAGCGGCGTTGGCCCACCGAGCAGCTCCACGGCACCCGGGCCGAGACGGCGGCCGATGCGCAGGCCGAAGGCCCGGATGTAGAAGTCTTCGGCGGCGGCCAGGTCGGGGACGTCGAGGTTGACGATGAAGCTGTGGGCAGTGGCGTTCATGGCAGCGATGGGTGGCATCCGGTGGTCGCAGTCTAGTCCTGCCGCGTGCTGTGGCCGGTTCATCTCCTGCGCGGATTCGGGCAAGCTGGGCGGTCTCTATCGACAAGGACATCCATGAGCGCGCTATCCGGCATCGAACAGGCCACCGGCCAGTCCTTCCCGCCCCTGTTCAAGCAGTTGCATGCAGCGGGTCGGTTGAGTTGGGGTGCTCCCCATCCGGAATGGTCCGAGGTGGTATTCCCGACGCTGCAGGCGGATCCGCCGGTGCTGCTGTACGCCCAGGACTACGAGCCGTTGGAACACGACGAGCTGCTGGAGGCGTGGCAGGAGCTGACCGCCGAGGACCACTACAATCCCCTGCGCACAGACCTGCAACTGCTGCCTTTTGCGCGGACCGGCGCGGGTGACAGCTACTGCTTCTGGAGCAACGCGCCCGGCTTTGCCGAGCCCCCCGTCGTGCTGGTGTGGCATGACGATGATCGTGCCGATGTGCTGGCCGCCAACTACCAGGATTTCCTGTTCCGCAAGATGGTCGAAGCCGTTGCCGACTACCAAGCGCCGTATACGCTGCTGTCGCACGGCGAGCTGGCCGGCAATCTGCAGCGCTGGTTGCAGTCCCACCAATCCTTCCTTCGCGACGACCAGTACGCGGCGTTGCAGCAGCTGTTTGCCCGCGTTGACGATATTGAAGAAGGAAACATCAGCGAAGACGACGCACAGGCCATCGTCGTTGAAGTGATCGGCTGCGAGCGGTTGGACGAGTCGTTCGCGTATGTGCGCGAGGATGCCTGAGGACATGGGTCGGGGCCCCGCCGGCGGCGGGGATCCGACACCGTGCGGGATCAGCCTGCGGCCGGGTAATCGAGGTAGCCTGCCTCGCCGCCCCCGTAATAGGTGCTGCGGTCCGGCGTGGCCAGCGCGACGTTGCGCTGCAGGCGCTCGACCAGATCCGGGTTGGCGATGAACGGCTGGCCGAACGCGGCCAGGTCGATGGTGCCCGCTTCGACCAGCTGCAGGGCGCGTTCGCGGGTCATGCCACCTGCCAGGATGACGGTGCCGCCGTAGGCCTGCTTGAACTGCCGCAGGAACACCTCGCCCAGTACCGACTGGCCCGCCTGCAGGTTGTCGTTGAGATGCACATAGGCCAGGCCGCGCTTGCCCAGCTCCTCGGCCAGGTACAGGTAGGTGGCCTCGTTGTCGGGGTAGAACGGCATGTCGAAGGTGAGGTTGTTCGGCGCCAGGCGCACGCCGATCCGCTGCGCACCAATGCGCTGGGTCATCGCATCGACGGTCTCCAGGATCAAGCGCGCACGATTGGGCAGCGAGCCGCCATAGCGGTCCTCGCGCTGGTTGATGAGCGGGTTGAGGAACTGTTCGAACAGGTAGCCGTTGGCGGCATGCAGTTCGATGCCATCGAAACCGGCGGCGATGGCGTTGTCGGCGCCGCGCGCGAAGTCGTCGACGATGCCGGGGATCTCTTCGGTGGCCAGCGCACGTGCCGGGGTGGGATCGGCGTGGCCGCGGCTGCCGTCGTCCAGATAGACGAACGAGGTGTTCTTCGGTGCGCTGGCGACCGGCCGGGTACCGGCGCTTACCGGTTGACCACCGTCGGGCTGCAGCGAGTAATGCGACATGCGGCCGACGTGCCAGAGCTGGGCGAAGATCGTGCCCTGTGCGGCATGCACCGCCTCGGTGACGAGCTTCCACCCGGCAACCTGCTCGGCCGACCAGATACCCGGCACGTCGATGTAACCCTGGCCCTGCGGCGAGACCGGGGTGCCCTCACTGATGATCAGGCCGGCGCTGGCGCGCTGCCGGTAGTACTGCGCGGTGAGTTCATTGGCCACCGCGCCGGGGTTGCGGGCGCGGGTCATCGGGGCCATCACGATGCGGTTGCGCAGGGCGATGCCTGCCAGATCGAAGGGGCGGAACAGGGCGGCGGTCATGTCGGTCATCTTGGTGCGGGGAGGAGGCGCCAGCGGCGCGATGCACACAGAATGGAGTTGACATGCAGGCGCATAAAGCGCTTCGATCTCCCTAGGTGCGGGACTATTTGTCCCCAATGGAGCGCGATAGATGCTGCCGCTGGAATCATTGAATGGCCTGGTCACGTTCGTTACCACGGCCCGCTCAGGCAGCTTCACCGAGGCTGCCGACGCGCTGGGCATCTCACGCTCGGCGGTGGGCAAGGCCATCGCCCGGCTGGAAGCGCGGCTGGGCGTGCGCCTGTTCCACCGCACCACGCGGCGCATCGCGCTGACCACCGACGGCGAAGCGTACTACGCATCGTGTGCGGCGGCGCTGGAAGAAATCTCCGCCGCCGAGGCCTGCCTGGGGTCGGCCGGCCTGCCCAGCGGACGGCTGCGCATCGACATGCCATCCTCGTTCGGGCGCCTGGTGGTGCTGCCGGTGCTGCTGCGCCTGTGCCGGCAATACCCGGACCTGCAACTGACGATGACCTTCACCGATCACTTCGTCGATCCGGTCGAAGAGGGCATCGACCTGCTGATCCGCTTCGGCGGATTGCACCAGGCCGAGCATCTGGTCGCGCGCCGGCTGGGTCGCCAACGACTGGTCACCTGCGCATCGCCGGAGTACCTGCAGGCGCATGGCGTGCCGGCCACCGTGGAGGATCTGGCGCAGCACCGCAGCGTCGTTGGTTTCCGCCACGGCCAGCCGGTGGCGTGGCGGATCGGCAGGGACGATGCCGAGGGAACGTTCATCCCGAATGCGACCTACCAGCTCAACGATGGTGACGCGGTGATCGATGCGGCCATCGCTGGGCTGGGCATCTGCCAGATGCCCGTTTCACTGGTACGCCGTCATCTGGAATCCGGGGCGCTGCAATCGGTGCTGGATGCGCACATGCAGCGGCATATCGACATCCATGCGCTGTGGCCACCGACCCGCCACCTGCGGCCCAAGGTGCGCTACTTGGTGGATGAGCTGGCGCGGTTGGCGGCTCAGGGCGTGTTTGATTGAGCGTAGGGCATCAGTAGTTGATGATCCGGGCGGACGTGTCTTCGCCTTCCTGAAGTGCTTCAAACACCTCGGCCAGAAGCGCGATCAGATCGTGCCCATGTGAGGTGACGAAGTAGGTCGCCAGGCTGTCGATGTCGCCAGCGATATCGTCTCCCCACGGTGGACGCTGGGTTCTATCCTCGAACGACCATATGACACGGGCTGGCGCAAGCTCGGCCAGCTCTCGGCGGACCCTATGTAGTTCGGCCAGCGCGGCGGCAGCATCTGATTGCTGCAGTCTGCCGGCGTATAGCTGATTCAAGAGGATTGGGAATCGACTTCCCCAGCCATTCGGCTCCAGGTTGCCGGATATGGTCGAGAAGAAGGCATGGAGAAACGCGCCACTGCCGATCTCATCGGTGATGCGCCCGAGTTGGATGCCAACACCCATTGTCTGGTTCCTGATTCTGCCGATCCTACAGCATGCCCCGATGCATTAACGGTAGAAGCGTAATTGCTGTAATTGATTGATATGAAAGGATTCAACGGCACTATTGCGGAGGCGGGAGATGCCATTTCCGTCACTTTGCCAATACGCATGTATACTATCCCCCAGTATAGTTCCGAGCTGGCCCGCCATGCCGCACTCCCCCGAAGAGAAGAAGAAGGTCCTGGCCCGCGTGCGCCGCATCCGCGGCCAGTGCGATGCGCTTGACCGCGCGCTGGAAGCCGGCGCCGACTGCGGGCCGGTGCTGCAGCAGATCGCCGCCATCCGTGGCGCGGTCAACGGCCTGATGTCCGAGGTGATGGAGGCCCATCTGCGCGAGGAATTCGGCCAGCCCGCCGCCTCCGACGAACAACGCGCCGAACGCGTGCGCGACATGAGCGCGTTGATCCGCTCGTACCTGAAGTAAACGACGGCGCAACATGGCGCCGCCCATCCTGTCATTGCCTGTCTCTGGAGAGTCCACCCATGAAATCCCGTGCCGCCGTCGCCTTTGGTCCCGGCCAGCCGCTGCAGATCGTCGAGATCGACGTCGCCCCGCCGAAGAAGGGCGAAGTGCTGGTGAAGATTACCCACACCGGTGTCTGCCACACCGATGCGTTCACCCTGTCCGGTGATGACCCGGAAGGCCTGTTCCCGGTGGTGCTGGGCCATGAAGGCGCCGGCATCGTGGTGGAAGTGGGCGAGGGCGTGACCAGCGTCAAGCCGGGCGACCACGTGATTCCGCTGTATACCGCCGAGTGTGGCGAATGCCTGTTCTGCAAGAGCGGCAAGACCAACCTGTGCGTGGCCGTGCGCGCCACCCAGGGCAAGGGCGTGATGCCCGACGGCACCAGCCGCTTCAGCTACAACGGCGAGCCGCTGTACCACTACATGGGCTGCTCGACCTTCAGCGAGTACACCGTTGTGGCCGAAGTCTCGCTGGCGAAGATCAACCCGGACGCCAACCCGGAGCACGTCTGCCTGCTCGGCTGTGGCGTCACCACTGGCATCGGCGCGGTGCACAACACCGCCAAGGTGCAGGAAGGCGACAGCGTGGCGGTGTTCGGCCTGGGTGGCATCGGCCTGGCGGTGATCCAGGGTGCGCGCCAGGCCAAGGCCGGCCGCATCATCGCGGTGGACACCAATCCGTCCAAGTTCGAACTGGCGCGCGAATTCGGCGCCACCGACTGCATCAACCCGAAGGACTTCGACAAGCCGATCCAGCAGGTCATCGTGGAAATGACCACCTGGGGTGTGGACCACAGCTTCGAGTGCATCGGCAACGTCAACGTGATGCGCGCGGCGCTGGAATGCGCGCACCGTGGCTGGGGCCAGAGCGTGGTGATCGGCGTGGCCGGTGCCGGGCAGGAGATCTCCACCCGCCCGTTCCAGCTGGTAACCGGCCGCAAGTGGATGGGCACTGCCTTCGGTGGCGTGAAGGGCCGCAGCCAGCTGCCGGGCATGGTCGAGGACGCGATGAAGGGCGACATCGAACTGGCCCCGTTCGTTACCCATACCATGGACCTGGACAGGATCAACGACGCCTTCGACCTGATGCATGAAGGCAAGTCGATCCGTTCGGTGGTCCACTACTGAGGCGCGTCATGGGCTGGCTGGATGCCCTTCGCAGGCCGCGTGCGGAAGATCCGCGCGCGGCCCTGGTCGACCCGATCGAGCAGGCGTTGCGTGCGCTAGGCTGGGTCGACGGCGAGGTGGGGCCACCGCGTGCGGTGACTTCGGCCTTCGGCAGCGACGATGGCATGCCGTTCGAGCACTGGCTTGCGCAGGTATTCCTGCCGCGCCTGCACGAAGCCCGCGCTGACGGCCAATGGCCACCGCGCAGCGACGTGGCGGTGGCGGCGTACCGCAATCTGGATGGCCAGCCTGGCGTCGAATCGCTTCTGCGCCTGCTGTCGCAGCTGGATGAGTTGATCAACACACGTGACGGCTGACGCCGCCGCGCAGGAGAGCACCATGGAACGCATTGAACACCGCGCCTGTTTCGGCGGCTGGCAGGACGTCTACCGGCACCATTCCACCACGCTGGGCTGCGACATGCAGTTCGCCGTGTACCTGCCGCCGCAGGCGGAAACGCAGAAGCTGCCGGTGCTGTATTGGCTGAGCGGCCTGACCTGCACCGAGCAGAATTTCATCACCAAGGCCGGCGCGCAGCGCTATGCGGCCGAGCACGGTGTGATCATCGTCGCGCCGGATACCAGCCCGCGCGGTGATGACGTGGCCGATGCCGAAGGCTACGACCTGGGCAAGGGGGCAGGCTTCTACCTCAATGCCACCCGTGCTCCGTGGGCGAAGCACTACCGCATGCACGACTACGTGGCGCAGGAACTGCCGGCACTGATCGAGGCGAACTTCGCGGTGACCGGTGCACGCGCGATCAGCGGCCATTCGATGGGCGGCCATGGTGCGCTGGTGATCGCGCTGCGCAACCCGGGGCGCTACCGCAGTGTGTCGGCATTCTCGCCGATCGTCGCGCCCAGCCGTGTACCGTGGGGGCAGAAGGCGTTCACGGCTTATCTGGGCGACAACCCGACCGACTGGGCGCAGTGGGATACGTGCGCGCTGCTGGAGGCGGCCAGCGAGCGCCTGCCGCTGCTGGTCGACCAGGGCGAGGCGGACGAGTTCCTGCAGACCCAGCTGCAGCCGCAGCGCCTGCAGGAGGCCTGCGCGGCCGCCGGCCATCCGCTGACCCTGCGCCTGCAGCCGGGTTACGACCACAGCTACTATTTCATCGCCAGCTTCATCGGCGAGCACATCGCCCACCACGCCCGCGCCCTGCACGCCTGAGGGCTCTCCGGTAGTGCCGGCCGCGGGGGGGGCCCCCCCCCCCCCC
>NZ_JAXBRE020000013.1:118289-126392 GCF_047520985.2 Stenotrophomonas sp. BR163 | reverse complement strand
GTCGTTGCCTGGTAGAAGGCGCGGGCCACCGCCTCTGGTTCCTGGCAGGCGGGTGACGCCTGCACGGTGGGGGCCAGCGGCCGGCACTACCTCAGGGAAAAATACATGCGAAAGACAGGGATGTTGATGATCGCCGGGCTGCTGCTGGCCCCCACCGTGCAGGCGTCACCCGCCTGCCAGGAACCAGAGGCGGTGGCCCGCGCCTTCTACCAGGCAACGACGGGCAACGGTGATCTGCTGGAGCCACCCCCGGCCCTGGTCAGCCCTGCCTTCGGCAAGGCACTGCGTGGAGAGCGCGCCTGCCAGCAGCGCGAAGAGGGCATCTGCACAATCGATTCGGATCCGTGGCTGGATGCGCAGGACGGTGACATCGAAACCCCGGTGCGCTACAGCTGGAAGGAGGCTTCGGCCTCCGCCGGCCAGGTCGAGATGCGCTATTCGGTGTGGAAGAAGGCCTACCTGACCCGCCTGCCGATGGTGCGCCACGGGCAGGGATGCTGGCAGGTTGATGACATCGTCACCAACAGTGGTCGTTCGGTGCGGAAGATCCTGGCCCAGCCGCTGCCTTGACCGCCCACGGCATCCACGCATGGTGCGGTCCAGCGGCCGGCACTACCCGGTGATGCTGGGGTGGGTGCCGACCGTTGGTCGGCACGCCTTTATCGCGAATGCCCGAACACCAGTTCGATCACGAACTGGCTGCCGAAGAAGGCCAGCAGCAGCAACAGCATCGCCGCCAGCGTCCAGTGCACCGCCTTCATGCCGCGCCAGCCGTAGCGCCGGCGGCCGATCAGCAGCACGCCGAACACGATCCACGACAGCACGCTCAGCACGGTCTTGTGCACCAGCTTCTGCGCCAGCAGGTCGTCGACGAACAGCACCCCGGTGACCAGGGTCAGGGTCAGCAGCGCGAAGCCGACGGTGATCACCCGGAACAGCAGTGATTCCAGGTCGGCCAGCGGCGGCAGTGCCCGCAGCCAAGGCCGGAACTCGCGGCGGCGCAGCGCGCGTTCCTGCAGCCACAGCATGATCGCCAGCAACGCGGCGATGCTCAGCGTGGCGTAGGCCAGCAGGGCCAGCCAGGCGTGGCTGGCCAGGCGCCAGCCCAGTACCTTGCTCGGTTCGTGGCCGTAACCGTGGTAGGCCAGCAGCAGCACGGCGGCCAGCGGGAACACCACCACGCCCAGCGCCGACATCCGCCCGCGCGCGCCGACCAGCGACGTCAGCCAGGCCATGCCCAGGCCGACCAGCGACAGTGCGGCGAAGAAGTGCATGTCCGGCCCGCCGTTGGTGCGCATCGCCACCATCACGTGGTAGCCGCCGTGCAGCAGCATGGCGGGCAGGGCCGGCCACAGCCAGATGGGGGAGCCGGTCGTCTCATCGCGGCCAAGCGCGCGCACCAGCAGGGCACTGGCAGCCAGGTAGAGCAGGACGGCGATGAGAACGATTGTCATCGTTGCAGTTTCGCATACCCCCGTGATGCTGGCGACGGCCCCGTGGCCGCAGTCCGGGGAGACAGCCGGACCCGTTATACTGTCTGCCTTATTGTCCCCCGCTTTCAGACAGGTTGCGCCGCATGTTCGAGTCCCTGACCCAGCGCCTTTCCGGCACCATCGAGCGCCTGCGTGGCCGTGGCCGCCTGACCGAGGAGAACATCCGCGAGGCGACCCGCGAAGTGCGCATCGCGCTGCTCGAGGCCGACGTTGCGCTGCCGGTGGTGCAGGCCCTGATCGAGCGCATCAAGGTGCGCGCGGTCGGCCAGGAAGTGCTGAAGTCGCTGACCCCGGGCCAGGCGCTGATCAAGGTCGTGCGCGACGAGCTGACTGCGGTGATGGGCGCCGAAGCCAGCGACCTGAACCTCAATGTGCCCGCTCCGGCCATCATCCTGATGGCGGGCCTGCAGGGCGCCGGCAAGACCACCACCGTGGGCAAGCTGGCCAAGCACCTGAAGGAAAAGCGCAAGAAGAAGGTGATGGTGGTCTCGGCCGACGTCTACCGTCCGGCCGCGATCGAACAGCTGAAGACCCTGGCCGAGCAGGTTGGCGTGCTGTTCTTCCCGTCCAGTGCCGACCAGAAGCCGGAAGCCATTGTCCGCGCCGCCATCGACGATGCACGCAAGTCGTTCGTCGACGTACTGCTGGTCGATACCGCCGGCCGCCTGGCCATCGACGAAGCGATGATGGCCGAGATCAAGGCCCTGCACGCTGCGGTGAATCCGGCCGAAACGCTGTTCGTGGTCGACGCCATGACCGGCCAGGACGCGGCCAATACCGCCAAGGCCTTCGGCGATGCCCTGCCGCTGACCGGCGTGGTGCTGACCAAGACCGACGGTGACGCCCGCGGCGGCGCCGCGCTGAGCGTGCGCTACATCACCGGCAAGCCGATCAAGTTCGTCGGTGTCAGTGAAAAGCCGGAAGGCCTGGACGTGTTCCACCCGGACCGTATCGCCAGCCGCATCCTCGACATGGGCGACGTGCTGTCGCTGGTCGAGCAGGTCGAGCAGCAGGTCGACAAGGACAAGGCCGCCAAGCTGGCCGAGAAGGTCGCCAAGGGCAAGAAATTCGACCTGAACGACATGCGTGACCAGCTCGAGCAGATGCAGAACATGGGCGGCATCGGCGGCCTGATGGACAAGCTGCCGGGCCTGGGCAACATCCCCGACCATCTGAAGCAGCAGGTCAGCCAGGGCAAGGAAGTGCCGCGCATGATCGCCATCATCAGCTCGATGACCAAGAAGGAACGGCGCAATCCGAACCTGCTCAACGGCTCGCGCCGCGCGCGCATCGCCAAGGGCTCGGGCGTGACGCCGGCCGACGTCAACAAGCTGATGAAGCAGTACATGCAGATGGAAAAGATGATGAGCAAGATGGCCGGCGGTGGCATGAAGGGCATGTTGCGCAGCATGAAGGGCATGATGGGCGCCATGGGCGGCCGCGGCATGCCGTTCCGTTGATGACGGCCCCGTCCGCAATCTGATGTAGCGCCCGGGCCCACGCTCGGGCGGCGGCGCACAAGCGCCGCAGCAGGCCGTCGGGCAGCAGGCTCGACTCTTCCCCTGTCCTGCGCGCACCATGGGGGCCTGTCCGAAACGATGGGCCGTCATGCAGAGTTCCGCTGTAGCTTCCCGCGCCGAGGCGTTCTGCCGTCGCTTTGGCGTTTCCGTTCCGATCCTGCTGGCACCGATGGCCGGTGCCTGCCCGGTACCGTTGTCGGCTGCGCTGGCCAACGCCGGCAGCATGGGCGCAATGGGCGCGGTGTTGTCCTCTTCGGCCGATATCGGTCGCTGGATGGATGACTTCCGCGCAGCCTCCAGCGGTCCGGCGCAGGTGAACCTGTGGATGCCGGACCCTGTACCTGCCCGTGACGTTGCCGCCGAGGCCGCCAGCCGCGCCTTCCTCGCGCAATGGGGCCCGGAGGTGCCGGCCAGCGCCGCCGACGCCACGCCGGCCGACTTCGAAGAACAGTTCGCCGCACTGCTGGCGGCGCGTCCTGCGGTGGCCTCGACCATCATGGGCGTGCTGTTGCCGCGCCACGTGCAGCAGTTGAAGGACGCCGGCATCGCCTGGATCGCCTGTGCCACCACCTTGTCCGAAGCGCGCGCGGCACAGGACGCCGGCGCCGACGCGGTGGTGGCGCAGGGCGCGGAGGCCGGCGGCCATCGTGGTTCCTTTGATCCGGCGATGGCCGAGCGCCAGCTGGTGGGACTGTTTGCGCTGCTGCCGCGCCTGGCCGATCAGCTGCAGATTCCGGTGATTGCCGCCGGCGGCATCGCCGATGGCCGTGGCATCGCTGCCGCACTCACCTTGGGCGCCAGTGCGGTGCAGATCGGCACCGCCTTCCTGCGCACGCCGGAAGCGGCGATCGCTTCGGCGTGGGCCGATGGGCTGGCCGCCAGCGAACCGGAAGACACCTGGCCGACCCGCGCCTTCAGTGGTCGCCTGGGCCGTGGCCTGGCGACGCCCTATGTGCGCGCCGCTGCCGCAGAAGGCGCCCCCGCGCCGCGTCCATACCCGGTGCAGCGCGGCCTGACCGCCCCGATGCGCAGGCAGGCGGCACAGGACAATCGTCTCGCAGCGATGCAGGCCTGGGCCGGGCAGTCGGCGTGGATGGCGCCGGCGCAGCCGGCCGCCGACGTGCTGCGCGGCATGTGGGAACAGGCGCAGGCACTGCTGCCATGATGGTGAGCTGCAACGGCCGGGCGGCGCAGGTGGAGGATCTCCTGCCGGCGCTGGTGAATTACGGCCACTTCACCTCGCTGCAGGTGCGTGATGGTGCAGTGCAGGGGCTGGACCTGCATCTGGCGCGGCTGTCACAGGCTACGCGCGAACTGTTCGGCAGCGAACTGGACACGGTGCAGGTACAGGCATGGATGGCGCAGGCATTGCAGCAGTCAGGGCAGGCCGATGCCTCGCTGCGGGTGACCGTGTACTCGCGCCGCTTCGATTTCCGCAACCCGTTGGCGGCGGTGCCGGTGGACGTGCTGGTGGCGGCGTCCGCGCCGGTGACGCTGACAGCCTCCAGGCGTGTGCGCAGCGTGGCCTGGCAGCGCGAGCTGCCGCAGATCAAGCACGTCGGCACGTTTGGCCTGTTCGCCGAGCGTCGCGCGGCGATGGCGGCGGGTTTCGACGACGTGCTGTTCATGACCGCCGATGGCCACGTGAGTGAAGGCAGCACCTGGAACCTGGCCGTGCACGATGGTGAACGGCTGCTCTGGCCGCAGGCGCCAGCCCTGCGCGGTACGGCCGAAGCGCTGCTGAAGCAGCATTGGCCGGGACCTCAGGTCACTCAGCCGCTGCCGCTGGCCGATCTGGCCGGCGTGAAGGCGGCTTTTGCCTGCAACGCCAGCGGCCTGTGGGCGCTGGAGGCCATTGACGGGCATGTCCTGCCCGGCTCGCAGGCGCTGGCTGAACAGGGCAGGGTGGTGCTGGCGGCGGTGGCCTGGCAGGGATTGGGGTCAGCCCCCTTTTGCGGCACAAAAGCGATCTGACCCCCCGGGGTTGGCCCGGCCGCGATCTGCCGCTATAATCGTCCGCTTACCTCGCCATCCTGGCGACTGGGCAATAGGAAAAACACCATGGTCAAGATCCGACTGACCCGCGGCGGCGCCAAGAAGCGTCCGTTCTACCACATCATCGTCACCGACGTGCGCAGCGCGCGCGACGGCCGCAACATCGAGCGCGTTGGCTTCTACAACCCGGTCGCCCAGGGCGCCGAGAAGCGCATCGAGCTGGACCTGGCCCGCGTTGACCATTGGGTCAAGAACGGCGCCCAGCCGACCGACAAGGTCCGCAACCTGATCAAGGAAGCGACCAAGTCCCAGGCCGCTGCGGCCTGATCCTGACGGGCCACGCTTCGGCGTGGCCCTCTTGGTTGAAGCAGATGAAAGATATCGAGCGCCGCATCCTGCTGGGCAGGGTTGTCGGCGCTTTTGGTGTGCGCGGCGAGATCAAGCTCGAGTCCTGGACCGAGCCACGTTCCGCCATTTTCCGTTACCAGCCGTGGATCGTGCGCAGCCCGTCCGGCGTGGAAACCACGGTTGAGGGTGTACGCGGCCGCGACAGCGGCAAGCACCTGGTGGCCCGTTTTCCCGGGGTCGAGGATCGCGATGTGGTCGAAGCGATGCGCGGCACCGAGATCTACGTGGCCCGCAGTGCCCTGCCGCCGCCGAAGCCCGATGAGTATTACTGGGTGGACCTGGAAGGCCTGGATGTGAAGACCACCGAGGGCGTCGCCCTGGGCCAGGTCTCGCACCTGTTCAGCACCGGCGCCAATGACGTGGTGGTGATCCGGGGTGACCGCGAGCGGATGATTCCGTTCGTGCAGCCGGACTTCGTCAAATCGGTCGATTTCGAGGCCAACCTGATCGTGGTCGACTGGGACCCCGAGTTCTGAGTGCGAGCATGCGTTTCGACGTCATCACCCTGTTTCCCGACTTCCTCGCCCAGTCCGCTGGACTGGGCGTGGTCGGGCGCGCACAGGAGAAGGGACTGTTCAGCCTGCATGGCTGGAACCCCCGTGATTACGCCGAAGGCAACTACCGCCGGGTGGACGACCGTCCGTTCGGTGGTGGCCCGGGCATGGTGATGCTGATCGAGCCGCTGCAGGCCTGCCTGCAGGCGATCCGAGAGGCCGATCCCACTCCGGCGCGGGTGATCTACCTCAGTCCGCAGGGCGCGCCGTTGACCCAGGCCAAGGTGCGGGAACTGGCGGCGCTGCCGCGCATGGTCCTGCTCTGTGGCCGCTACGAGGGCATCGACGAGCGTTTCCTGGAGGCCAATGTCGACGAGGAAATCTCCCTCGGCGACTACGTGCTGTCCGGGGGCGAGCTGGGCGCGGCGGTGATCATCGACGCCGTGGCCCGCCTGCAGGACGGTGCCCTGAACGATGCGGAGTCGGCGGCGCAGGACAGCTTCGAGGGCGACCTCGGTCTGCTCGACTGCCCGCATTACAGCCAGCCGGCCCAGCACCCGCTGGGGGACGTGCCGGAGGTGCTGCGCTCGGGCAACCACGCGGCCATCGCCGCCTGGCGCCGCCAGCAGTCGCTGCTCCGGACCGCCCAGCGGCGCCCGGACCTGCTGGATGAACAGGCACTGGGCAAGGCCGACCGCAAACTGCTGGAGCAGGGCCGCCAGGCCCGGAACCAGAAGGCCAGCCCCTAGCGCAGGGCTGGCTTTATCGGCTATCATGGCCAATTCCCGCCAGCCCCGGTTGGCGCGCGCAGTACCCAAAACAAACGTGCAGCACAGTCCGGTGACTGCATGAGCCCACGTTGTCGATATGACACGCCCACCCGAACAAGAATCGGTGTAACCCATGAGCAAGCTGAACAAGTCCATCGTCGCGGAATTCGAATCCGCCCAGATCACCCGTGAACTGCCGAAGTTCAGCCAGGGCGACACCGTTGTCGTCAACGTGAAGGTGAAGGAAGGCAGCCGCGAGCGCGTGCAGGCCTACGAAGGCGTCGTCATCGCCACCAAGAATGCCGGCCTGAACTCCTCGTTCACCGTCCGCAAGATCTCGCACGGCTACGGCGTCGAGCGCGTTTTCCAGACCCACAGCGCCATCATCGACTCGGTCGAAGTGAAGCGTCGTGGTAAGGTCCGCGCCGGCAAGCTGTACTACCTGCGTGGCCTGGAAGGCAAGGCTGCCCGCATCAAGGAAGACCTGGCTGCCGCTGCTGCCGCCAAGGCTGCCCGTCTGGCCGACAAGGCCTGATAAACAACTTCGGTTGTTGCCGCGACGGCCACCTTCGGGTGGCCGTTTGCGTTTCCGGCATCGCATCGGCCACGATCAGGTGATGAGCGACATCAACCCGCGCTATCCTGCCGTGATCCAGTCGGCGCTGCGCTTCCTGGACGGCCAGGGGCTGGCGCGCGTGCAGTCGGCACCGCTGCTGCATCGCCTGCTGTGGCGCCTGGGCATTGCACTGCCGCCGCCGATCCTGGCCGGATTTGCTACCAACGCGTTGGTGCAGGGCCTGCTGTTCGGGCTGTTCTGGACCGCGCTGATGTGGTTGATGCTGTGGCAGGGCAGCGAGCGCCCGCTGGCGCTGTTGCTGGTGGCCGGCCTGTCGGCTGGCGTGCTGTTCGGCATCGTGATGGCAGCGCTGATGCGCTCGCTGCGCCGCCACCGCAAGCTGCCGGACTGGCGACGGTTCCGCGCACGGCAGGCGGACTGAGCCGATGGCGCACTGCGCCGTGACCACACGGCGGGCCCGCGCTAGGCTGCAGCTTCATCCCGATGGACGTATCGTGCGATGCCTGCCAAGCGAACCGCACCTTCCACTGCGCCCACGCTGCTGTCCGGTGGCAACCCGCAGATCGCCAAGGGCGAGGGCGATGCGCCGGTGCAGGCATACGTTGCCGCCATGCCGGGTTGGAAACGTGCGATCGGCGCGCGACTGGATGCATTGATCGAGCAGGCCGTACCTGGCGTGCACAAGGCGGTGAAGTGGAACTCGCCGATGTATGCGGTTGCGCCGGGCGAAGGGTGGTTTCTCAGCTTCCATTGCTTCACCCGCTACATCAAGGTGGCGTTCTTCCGCGGCGGGGGGGGGGGGGGGGGGGGGGGGGGGGGGGGGGGGGGGGGGGGGGGGGGGGGGGG
>NZ_JAXBRE020000013.1:77202-118279 GCF_047520985.2 Stenotrophomonas sp. BR163 | reverse complement strand
GCACTGGCGCCAGTGCCGCCCGAGCCGTCCAGGAGCGCCAATACGCGTTACCTGCACATCTTCGAAGATGCCCCGTTGGATGAAACGCAGTTCCGCGACTGGGTGCGCCAGGCCGCCGCGTTGCCCGGTGAGCGCATGTAACCCCGACGTTCCGATTCCCTTCCCGACGAGAGCCGCTGATGGTCACGCATGCACCGAACCCTGCCGATGCCGGAACACCGGCCGCTGAACTGATCGACGCGCGCATCGCCGAACTGGGTGACTGGCGCGGCGAAACGCTGGCACGCGTGCGCGCCTTGATCCATGAAGCGCTGCCCGACGTGCAGGAAACCTGGAAGTGGCGCGGCACGCCGGTGTGGGAGCAGGACGGCATCCTGTGCACCGGCGAGACCTACAAGCAGGTAGTGAAGCTGACCTTCGCCAATGGTGCGGCGCTGCCGGACCCGAAGGGCCTGTTCAACGCAAGCCTGGACGGCAACACCCGGCGCGCGATCGATATCCACCAAGGCGCGATGCCGGATGCCGCTGCGTTCAAGGCGCTGCTGCGCGCGGCGGCGACGTTCAACGCGGCGAAGAAGAAGCGCTGACCGTCTTCTGTAGAGCCGAGCCCATGCTCGGCTGACAGGCCTGTGCGGACCAACGGTCCGCACCCACCTCAACGTGGCGGCGCTGGCTCCAGTGCCGCATCCGGGTCGGCCACCGGCGAGGGTGGGCAGGCGGGAATCTCCGAGGGCGTGGCCAGCGCTTCGGCATGCGAGGGTTTGCCCATCATCTTCGCCTTGCGCCAGCCACCCCAGCGGTAATACGCCAGCGACAGCAGCATCGACACCAGCGAGCTGACCGGGAAGCTCCACCAGATCGCATCGGCGCCCCAGTAAGGCTGCAGCAGTTCGGCGAACGGCACGCGCACGCCCCACAGCGAGCCGGCCAGGATCAGCAGCGGCGGAATCACCGCGCCGGTGGAGCGCACCACGCCGGAGATCACGAAGCTGACGCCGAAGAACAGGAACGAGCCGATCACTACGTGGTTGAGGTGGCGCGCGATCTCCAGCGCCTGGCTGGCCGGTGGCAGGAACAGCGCCAGCAGCTGGCGATCGAACACCACCAGCGGCAGGATCAACGCGCCGGTCAGCAGGAAGTTGAACAGCACGCCTTGGCGCGCGGTGCCGCGCACGCGGTCCCAGCGCTGCGCCCCCACGTTCTGTGCGGCCATCGAAGAGCACGCTGCACCGATCGCCATCGCTGGCATCTGCAGGTAGTTCCACAGTTGCAGGGCAGCGCCGTAGCCCGCGCCGGTGTCGGTCCCGTACTGGTTGACCATGGTCATCAGCAGGATCACCGACAGCGAGATCAGCACCATCTGCAGGCCCATCGGTACGCCCTTGACCACCAGCGCCTTGAGGATGGTCATGTCGAGCTTGAACAGGCGCATGTCGGCGCGGCCCAGCCACAGGGTGTGGCGCTTGTGCCGCATGTACAGCAGCAGGCCGGCCAGCGACAGCGTCTGCGCGACCAGCGTGGCCCACGCCGAGCCGGCGATACCCAGCGCAGGGAACGGCCCCACGCCGAAGATCAGTACCGGGTTCAGCACGATGTCCAGCGCCACCGACACCATCAGGAAACGGAATGGCGTGCGCGAATCACCGGCACCGCGCAGCGCGGCGGTGAGGAAGGCGAACGCGTACAGCGTCGGCATCGCCAGGAAGATGATCTGCAGGTAGGCCTCCGCCAATGGCAGCGAAGCAGCCGGCGTGCCCATCGCCGCCAGCAGCGGATGGGCCATGAACCAGCCGGCGAGGGCGATGATCACCGACAGGCCGATGAAGAAGGTGGCGCTGGTGCCGACCACGCGCCGCGCCTGCGCGATGTCGCGCGCGCCAATCGCCTGGCCGATCAGGATGGTGGAGGCCATGCCGAAACCGAACACAGAGCCGATCAGGAAGAACATGATGTTGTTGGCGTTCGCGGTGGCGGTCAGTGCCGCCTCGCCCAGGAAGCGCCCGACCCAGACCGCGTTCACCGAACCGTTCAGCGACTGCGCGATGTTGCCCGCCAGGATCGGCAGGGAGAACAACAGGAGATTGCGCCCGATCGGGCCGGAGGTCAGGTCAAGCGGCGCTTTGGCCATGGAGTGGTGATCGAATCCCGGGAGGCGCACACTAGCACCAAGCCAGTTCGCGGGATGTGGCAATGCATCAACGACTGCAGGTGGAGCGGAGGTTGGCGCTGGCCTTGATCGGCGCTGTATTGGCCGCATGTTCGATGGACGACCGGCTGGGTGATACCCAGATCCGGCCAACCGACCGTCCCGAGTGCCTGGTCGGCAGCCAGCGCCAGGACCTGGCCTCCGGGGTGCGGCCATTGATCGGCGGCACCGGCTGCCGGGCCGACCCGGACAACCCGCGTCCCCTCAACAAGCCACTGGAGTAGCCTGCCCCCATGCCCGAGCTTTCCCCGCTGTCACCCAGTGTCCGCCTGGACATCTGGTTGTGGGCGGCCCGTTTCTTCAAGACCCGCAGCCTGGCCAAGCAGGCGATCGAGACCGGCAAGGTCAGCGTTGCCGGGCAGCGTCCGAAATCCTCACGCGCGGTGCGTGTGGGCGAGCAGCTTCAGGTCGACCGTGGTGAAGAGCATTTCGAGGTCCAGGTGCTCGGCCTGAGCGATCAGCGCGGGCCCGCAGCGACGGCGCAGCAGCTGTATGCCGAGAGCGAGGCCTCCAAGGCGCGTCGTGCCGAACAGCGTGCGCTGCGCATCGCCGCGCGTGACGGGTTCCAGCCGCCGGAGCACAAGCCGGACAAGCGCGCACGCCGGTTGATCCGCGCGCTGGGGGACATCGACGCGCTGTGACGCAGCCCCGGCGTTCGCCGGCGACATCACCTTCCGGGATACGCCGCAGCGCGGTGGCAACGGCTTCAACGAGAGCTCGCCGGACCGTGCCTGCGTCCACGCGCTGCGGGACGCCAGCCGAAATGGCGTATCTGCTGCGCAGAGCATGCGAACCGACGCTTCGCACCCGGTGGAGCGCGCCGGTAGCGCCGGGCCATGCCCGGCGACTACCCCGATCGCCTCAACCGTGCAGGTCGTAGCGGTCCAGTTCCATCACCCGCGTCCAGGCGGCGATGAAATCCTGCACGAACTTCTTCTCGCCATCGGCGCTGGCATAGACCTCGGCCAATGCGCGCAGCACCGCGTTTGAGCCGAACACCAGGTCGGCGCGGGTACCGGTCCAGCGCACAGCACCGTCGGTGCGGCCACGGCCTTCGTAGCTTTCGCGGCCGGTGGCCTTCCACTGCGTACCCATGTCCAGCAGGTTGACGAAGAAGTCGTTGCTGAGCGTGCCTGGGCGCGTGGTGAACACGCCGTGCTTGCCACCATCGGCATTGGCGCCGAGCACGCGCAGGCCGCCGACCAGCACGGTCATCTCCGGCGCGGTCAGCGTAAGCAGCTGCGCCTTGTCGATCAGCAGCGCCTCCCCGGGCACGCTGTAGGCGCCCTTCAGGTAATTGCGGAAGCCATCGGCGACCGGCTCGAGCACCGCGAACGATTCGACGTCGGTCTGTTCCTGGCTGGCATCGGTGCGGCCCGGGGTGAACGGCACGCTGACCTCATGGCCACCGGCCTTGGCCGCCTGTTCGACACCTACGCCACCGGCCAGCACGATCAGGTCGGCCAGTGACACGTGCTTGCCGCCGGCATTGAAGCTGGCCTGCACCTTTTCCAGCGCGGCCAGCACCTTGGCCAGCTGCTGCGGCTGGTTCACCTCCCAGTCCTTCTGCGGCGCCAGGCGGATGCGCGCACCGTTGGCGCCGCCGCGCTTGTCCGAACCACGGAAGGTCGAAGCCGACGCCCATGCAGTGGACACCAGCTCGGCGACGCTCAGGCCCGCTGCGGCGATCTGCTGCTTCAGCGCTGCGATGTCCCTGGCGTCGATCAGCGGGTGCTGTGCTTCCGGCAGCGGGTCCTGCCAGATGAACTGTTCGGCCGGAATTTCCGGGCCGAGGTAACGTGCGCGCGGGCCCATGTCGCGGTGGGTCAGCTTGAACCAGGCGCGGGCGAAGGCATCGGCGAAGGCCTGGGGCTCGGCGAGGAACCGGCGCGAGATCTTTTCGTAGGCCGGATCCATGCGCAGCGACAGGTCGGTGGTGAGCATGGTGGGGCGGTGCTTCTTCGACGGGTCGTGCGCGTCGGGAATCACCGCTTCGGCGTTCTTGGCCACCCACTGGTGGGCACCGGCCGGGCTCTTGCTCAGCTCCCATTCGTTGCCGAACAGGATTTCGAAGAAATCGTGGCTCCACTGCGCCGGGGTGCGCGTCCAGGTCACTTCCAGGCCGCTGGTGATGGCGTCGCCGCCCTTGCCGCTGCGGAAGCTGCTGGCCCAGCCCAGGCCCTGGCTTTCCAGCCCGGCGGCTTCCGGTTCCTTGCCGACGTTGTCGGCCGGGCCGGCACCGTGGGTTTTGCCGAAGCTGTGGCCGCCGGCGATAAGCGCGACGGTTTCCTCGTCGTCCATGGCCATGCGGCCGAACGTATCGCGGATGTCATGCGCGGCCAGCACCGGATCCGGGTTGCCATCCGGCCCCTCCGGATTGACGTAGATCAGGCCCATCTGCACTGCGGCCAGCGGGTTTTCCAGCGTGCGCGAGTGCACGTCGCCGTCGGCATCGTCATCGGATACGAGCACGCCATGGTTCTCTTCAACGCCTTCCGAGCCATGCTTGTAGCGCACGTCACCGCCCAGCCAGGTGGTCTCGCGGCCCCAGTACACATCCTGGTCCGGTTCCCAGGTATCGGGGCGGCCGCCGGCAAAGCCCAGGGTCTTGAACCCCATCGATTCCAGCGCGACGTTACCGGTGAGGATGAGCAGGTCGGCCCAGGAAATGGCCTGGCCGTACTTCTGCTTGATCGGCCACAGCAGGCGCCGGGCCTTGTCCAGGCTGACATTGTCCGGCCAGCTGTTGAGCGGTGCGAAGCGCTGCTGGCCACGACCGCCGCCGCCGCGGCCGTCGCCGATGCGATAGGTGCCGGCACTGTGCCAGGCCATGCGGATGAACAGGCCACCGTAGTGCCCGAAGTCGGCCGGCCACCAGTCCTGCGAATCGGTCATCAGCGCCTTCAGGTCCGCCTTCAGCGCGGCGTAGTCCAGCCCCTTGAAGGCCTTGGCGTAATCGAAGCCGGCATCGAGCGGATTGGAGCGCGCCGAATGCTGGTTGAGCAGGTCCACGCGCAACTGGTTCGGCCACCAGTCGCGGTTGGTCGTCGCGTCGCCGACGACGGCATGGTTGAACGGGCACTTCGCTTCGCTTTTCATGGGTCTCTACCTGTGGACTGGCGAAAGGTGGAATCGGGGGAGGCCTGACCACGATAGGTGGCGCCTACCAATGGGTAAATTCGATTGATTCAACCGATGCGATAGTGGCGAACTATGGAGCCGTCTGACTAGGACGGTCGTGTCCGATCAACGCTTCAGCAGACCCGCGCCCAGCTTCATCAAGTCACTGGCCCCGAACTGGCCGTCGCCGTCCCGGTCCAGGACGCCGCCGAGCAGGTTGCCGATGCCGCCGGACTGCTGCGTTTCCTGGCCCAATGCCTGGCTCAGCTGGCCTGCGTTGCCGCTCTGGGCGAAGCGCTGGGCCAGGAAGGACATGACGATGGGGGCGAGGATTGCCAGCAGCTTGCCCGAAGTGCCGCTGTCGAGACCGGTCTTCTGCCCGAGCAGTTGTGCCGCCTGCGGTTGCTGGCCACCGAACACGTGGCCGAGGATGCCGGCGCCATCGGTGGCGCCGCTGCCGCTCCCGCCCATCACCGCGCCCACGATCCCGCCCAGGTCGAAACCGCCGCCACCGCTGTGGTCGCGCTGCAACGCGTTGAGCAGCGACTGCGCGCCCTGCGGCTCACTGGCGTTCTGCCCCATCGCGCCGAGCAGCAGGGGCAGGGCGCTGCCGACGGCCTGGGCGGTCTGGCTGCTGTCCAGGCCGAGTTGCTGGGACACCTGCTGCAGGCCCTGGCCCTGCTGCAGCTGCTGGAAGAGGGATGCAGCGAGCGATTCGGTGTTCATGGCAGTCTCTGTTCTGTGAAGGAAGGACGGCCCGAGCATAACGCTGCGTGCACTACGGGAATGCGAAGGCAGCCGAGCATGGGCCCGGCTCTACAGACAGAGCGCGACGGGGTCGTTGTGGAGCCGAGCATGGGCTCGGCTCTACAGGCAGGGCGTGAGTTGTAGAGCCGAGCCCGTGCTCGGCCCAGGCCTGCCTGCGGGCGCGGTTACAGCAGCGTCTTCAACCGGTACAGCGCCTCAAGCGCCTGCTTCGGCGTCAACTCGTCCGGATCGATCGCCGCCAGCGCTTCCTGCGCCTTGCTGGACGGCGCGCTGAACAGGCCGAACTGCTGCGGTGCATCCAGTGCCTGCGGTGCCAGTTCGGCCGCGTGGCTTTCACCGCCGCGCTGTTCCAGCTCGGCCAGGCGGCGACGCGCCTGCGCCACAGTAGCCCGCGGCAGGCCGGCCAGTGCCGCCACCTGCAGGCCGAAGCTGCGGTTGGCCGGGCCATCCTTCACCGCGTGCATGAACACCAGCGCCTCACCGTGCTCGACGGCGTCCAGGTGCACGTTGGCGATGCCACTGCGGCCGCCCTCATGCTGTTCGTCGGCCAGCGCGGTCAGTTCGAAGTAATGGGTGGCGAACAGCGTGTAGCAGCGATTCTGGTGGGCCAGGTGGCGGGCCACCGCGTCGGCCAGCGCCAGGCCGTCGTAGGTGGAGGTGCCGCGGCCGATCTCGTCCATCAGCACCAGCGAATGGGCGGTGGCGTGATGCAGGATGTAGCTGGTCTCGGCCATCTCGACCATGAAGGTGGATTGCCCGCGCGCCAGGTCGTCGCCGGCGCCGATGCGGGTCAGGATGCGGTCGATCGGGCCGATCACAGCGCGGCTGGCCGGCACGAAACTGCCGATATGGGCCAGCAGCACGATCAGCGCGTTCTGCCGCATGTAGGTCGATTTACCGCCCATGTTCGGACCGGTGATGACCAGCATGCGACGGTCGGGATGCAGGTCCAGGTCGTTCGGTTCGAACGGCTGCTCACGCACCGCTTCGACCACCGGATGGCGGCCACGCTCGATCTTCAGGCACGGTGCCGTTTCCAGTTCCGGGCGCGACCAGTCCAGCGCCTGCGCGCGCTCGGCGAAGGCGGCCAGCACGTCCAGTTCGCTCAGCGCAGCGGCGCACTGCTTCAACGGTTCCAGCTGTTCGCCGAGGGTGTCCAGCAGCTGCTCGTACAGGTACTTCTCGCGCGACAGCGAACGGTCGCGCGCGGACAGCACCTTGTCTTCGAACGCCTTCAGTTCTTCGGTGATGTAGCGCTCGGCATTGGTCAGCGTCTGGCGGCGGGTGTAGTGCACCGGCGCACGGTCGGACTGGCCCTTGCTGATCTCGATGTAGTAGCCGTGCACGCGGTTGTAGCCCACCTTCAGGGTGGGAATGCCGCTGCTTTCGCGTTCGCGCTGTTCCAGATCGACCAGGAACTGGTCAGCATGGGTGGACAGGCGGCGCAGCTCGTCCAGCTCTTCATCGAAGCCGTCGGCCAGCACGCCGCCGTCGCTCAGCTTCAGTGGCGGCATTTCGGCAATGGCGCTGGCCAGCAGCTGCGCGCACGCGTCATGCTCGCCCAGCGCGGCGTGCAGGGCCTGCAGGCGCGGCGAATCCAGCGGCGCCAGCACCTCGCGCACGGCGGGCAGCAAGCCCAGGCCATCGCGCAGGGTGGAGAAATCGCGCGGGCGCGCCGAGCGCAGCGCGACGCGGGTGAGGATGCGTTCCAGGTCGCCCAGGCGGCGGAACTGTTCGCGGATATCGGCGTCGCTGCCGCGGTCGATCAGGGTTTCCACCGCATGGTGACGCTGTACCAGGACCTCGCGCAGGCGCAGCGGGCGGTGCAGCCAGCGCCGCAGCAGGCGGCCGCCCATCGGCGTCACCGTGCTGTCGAGCACGCCCAGCAGGGTATTACGGGTATCACCGTCGACGCGCGTGTCCAGTTCCAGGTGGCGACGGGTGGCGGCGTTCATCGCGATCGCCTCGCCAGCGGTTTCCATCGCGATCGAGGTCAGGTGCGGCAGGCGCTGCTTCTGGGTCTCCTCGACATAGCCGAGCAGGGCACCTGCGGCAGCGGTCGCGCGCGGCTTGTCATCGATGCCGAAGCCGCTCAGGTCATGCAGCTTGAAGAAGTTCAGCAGCTGGCGGCGGCCGCTGTCGGCGTCGAACAACCAGGGGGCGCGACGGCGCACGCCGGTGCGCTGGCGCAGGAATTCCGGCCAGTTTTCTTCGTCGGGCACCAGCAGCTCGGCCGGCTCCAGTCGGGCCAGTTCGGCTTCCAGGGCGTCGTCGGTTTCCACTTCGTTGACCAGGAAGCGGCCACCGGCCAGGTCGGCCCAGGCCAGGCCGTAGCCCTGCTTCGTGCGCGACAGCGCCATCAGCAGGGTGTCACGGCGCTCGTCCAGCAGCGCTTCGTCGGTGACGGTTCCGGGGGTGACGATGCGCACCACCTTGCGTTCGACCAGGCCCTTTGCCAGCGCCGGGTCACCGATCTGCTCGCAGATCGCCACTGACTCGCCCAGCGCCACCAGCCTTGCCAGGTAGCCCTCGTAGGCATGCACCGGCACGCCGGCCATCGGAATCGGTGCGCCGCCGGAGCTGCCACGCTGGGTCAGGGTGATGTCGAGCAGGCGCGCGGCCTTGCGCGCATCGTCGTAGAACAGCTCGTAGAAGTCGCCCATGCGGAAGAACAGCAGCAGGTCCGGGTACTCGGACTTGGCTGCGAAGAACTGCTTCATCAGCGGGGTATGTTCGGCGGACTTGTCTTTGGACATGGGACTCGTGGATCAGGGCATCCGGCCGCGCCGGATGGCAGCGGCAGCGGAGCGCGTACAGGGCCGTCCATGGTAACTGCTGGGGCGCAGGGCTGCCGCCACCGGAGGCAGGCCGGTACGGCACGGAAAGGGCTCGGCCCGAGCTGCCACGCCTCGCCAGCCATGAACACGCGGTTGATCTCCGCGTACAGGCTGGCGATGTCATCGATGGCGGCGCCTTCAATCTGTAGGACGATGGTCATGCGCCGACTGTAGCGTGACCCGCGCGCAGGGCGTGTGCGGCTGAACGGATTCGCTTTGCGGGCGTGGGCCGTGCACCGCATACTTCGCGGCTGCACTTCGCTGCACGGCTGTCGTGCAGCAGCATGCGCCGCTTTGCAGGCACGAGGCGAACGCTCGTTCCGCAACCTGCCAGCGCTTTGCCGCGAGCCTTTGCACAGGCTGACGCGCGCCCTCCGGAAATTCATCCTTCAGAAACTCCCGCGCCGGCCGATCTGTACTCCGGCATTGCGCCTGTCGCGCGATGCCGTGGCTGTCCATGGTGGCGCAGCCTCGGTTCACGTTCCTGCAGCACCGCGGCTGGCACCGCGGGCGCTGGCAGGACGATTTCGAATGGAACGTAGCGTGGAAACAGGGAAGAAGCACCCGGGGCCGAGGCTCCATCGTGGTTGGTCGTTGATGCTCGCCGTTGCCGCATGGCCGGCGACCGCCCAGCAGGCCGGTGATCCCGCCGCGCACGAACTGCTGCGGCAGCAGGAGCGCGAACGCGTGCTGCGCGAGCAGCAGGAACAACGCCCCGACGTCCGCCTGGAGCGGGACGCGCAGAAGGAGGGCGACCGCCTGCCGGCGCAGGAGCACCCGTGCGTACGCATCGATCGCATCGTGCTGGAAGGCGAAGGCAGCCAGCGCTTCGGCTGGGCACTGGCGGCCGCCGACCCGGTCGACGATCCGGCCACCGGCCGTTGCCTGGGGACCGAAGGCATCAACGTGGTGATGAAGCGTGTGCAGAACGCGATCATCGCCCGTGGCTATGTCACCACGCGCGTGCTGTCGGCACCGCAGGACCTCAAGCAGGGCACGCTGGCGTTGTCGGTGGTGCCGGGCCGGTTCCGCGAGGCCGTGTTCTCCGATCCGCAGGGACGGCATCCGGCCCTCGCCAATGCACTGCCGATCCGCAGCGGCGGCCTGCTCAACCTGCGTGACATCGAGCAGGGCCTGGAGAACCTGCAGCGCGTGCCCACCGTCAGCGCCGACATCAAGATCGCGCCGGCCGACGGCGAGGGCGCGGCGCCGGGCCAGAGCGAACTGCAGATCGACTGGACGCAGCGCTCGCCGGTGCGCGCCAGCGTCACCCTGGACGATGCCGGCAGCCGCGGCACCGGCAAGCTGCAGGCCAACGCGACGCTGTCGCTGGACAATCCGCTGGGCCTGAACGAGCTGTTCTACGTCAGTGCGGGCCGTGGCGTGTTCAACGGCCGCGGCAAGGACACCGACAGCTGGACCGCGCACTACGACGTGCCCTACGGCTACTGGCTGTTCGGTGCTACTGCCAGCGCCTACGACTACAGCCAGAACGTGGTCGGCGCCTTTGAACGCTACGAGTACAGTGGTCGCAGCCGCAACGCCGAAGCGCGGGTGGACCGGCTGCTGCTGCGCAATGCCAAGGTCAAGTTCAGCGCCTACGCGCGCGGCTGGCAGCGCGAGTCGAAGAACTACATCGACGATACCGAGATCGAAGTGCAGCGCCGCCGCACCGCTGGCTGGGAACTGGGCCTGACCCACAAGCAGTTCATCGGCACTGCCACGCTCGATGCCAGCGTGGCCTACCGGCGTGGCACGGGCGCCTTCGACGCACTGCGTTCGCCGGAAGAGATGGCGCAGTTGTGGGACCCGACGTTGCCGCTGGAAGGCACCTCGCGCATGAAGCTGATCACCGCCGACGCGCAGTTCAGCGTGCCGTTCCAGCTGGGCAAGCAGCGCCTGCGCTACACCGCCGCATGGCGGGCGCAGTGGAACCGCACACCGCTCTCGCCACAGGATCGCTTCGCCATCGGTGGCCGCTATACCGTGCGCGGTTTCGACGGTGAAAGTTCGCTCAGCGGCGAGCGTGGCTGGTCGCTGCGCAACGATCTTTCGCTCGGTATCGGGGGCGGCCAGGAGTTCTACGTGGCTGCCGACTACGGCCGCATCGGCGGCCCATCCGCGCAGTGGCAGTCCGGCCATGACCTGGCCGGCATGGCACTGGGCCTGCGCGGCGGCTGGCAGCGGCTTTCCTGGGATGGCTTCGTGGGTTCGGCGCTGCACAAACCCGCCCATTTCCCCACCGACTACACCACATTCGGCTTCAGCCTGGCCTGGCGCTACTGATCCGCCACAAGGACACGTGACATGAACACTATCTATCGTCTGGTTTTCAACCGCGCGCTGCGCGTCTGGCAGGTGGCTTCGGAGCTGGTGAAGGGCGGCGGTGGCCTGGTCGGCCATGTGCCGGGCCGGCAGAGCGCCGCGCTGTCGCCGCTGGGTTTCGCACTGATGTGCTCACTGGGCTGGGTCAGCCTGGGAACGCCTGCGCTGGCGCAGTCCGATGCGCGCATCATTTCCGATCCGAATGCGCCGGGCCGTGAACGGCCGACGATGGTGACCGCACCCAATGGCGTGCCGATGGTGAACATCACCACGCCGTCGGCGGCGGGTGTGTCGCGCAACCGCTATTCGCAGTTCGATGTGGGCCGCGATGGCGTCATCCTCAACAACGCCCGCGGCCAGGTGCAGACGCAGCTGGGCGGCTGGGTACAGGGCAACCCGTGGCTCGCCACCGGCAGTGCACGGGTGATCCTCAATGAAGTGAATGGTCCGGTCAGCCGGCTCAACGGCTATGTGGAAGTGGCCGGGCAGCGCGCCGAAGTGATCATTGCCAACCCGGCCGGGATCCAGGTCAACGGCGGTGGGTTCCTCAATGCCAGCCGGGTGACCCTGACCACCGGCACGCCGATGTTCACGGGTGCAGGCGCACTTGAGGGCTATCGGGTCACCGGTGGCGCGATCCAGATCGATGGCGATGGCCTGGACACCAGCCGTGCCGATTACACCGACCTGATCACCCGTTCGTTGCAGGTCAACGCCGGCATCTGGGCCAACCAGCTGCAGGCGACGCTGGGCAACAACGTAGTCAGTGCCGACCACAGCCAGGCCAGCGCGACCGCGGCCAGCGGCGAGGCACCGGCCTTCGCGCTGGACGTTGGCGCGCTGGGCGGCATGTTCGCCAACAAGATCTGGCTGGTCGGCAACGAGCACGGCGTGGGCGTGCGCAATGCCGGCAGCATTGGCGCACAGGCCGGCGAGCTGGTGGTGACGGTGGATGGCCGGCTGGAAAACACCGGCGCCCTGCAGTCGCGGCAGAACGTGCGCGTGCACGCCAGTGGCGATCTTGCCAATGGCGGCACCATCGCGGCCACGCGCGAAGTTGCGATCACCGCCGGTGGCACGCTGGACAACAGCAACGGCACGCTCAATGCACAGCGCCTGCAGCTGCAGGCGCAGGGGTTGCGCAACCATGGCGGCGCCATTGAACAGACCGGTGTGCAAGGGCTGGCACTCAAGGCCGACGCAGCCAGCAACCGTAGCAATGGCCTGTTGGGTGCACTGGATGCCATGGCATCAGGTGGTAACGGGAGCAGCGCTGGCAGCGGCGCGTCGCCCGGCAATGGCGGTGGAACACCGGGAACCGGCACGCCGGGAACGCCGGGAACCGGAGGCGGCAATGGCGGCTCGGCGGGTACGCCGACGTCGCCGGAGCTGCCCCTGGCCGAGGGCCTGATCGCCATCGCCGGTACGCTGGACAACGACGGCGGCAGCATCAGCAACGGCGGCTCGGTGTCACTGGCCGCACGCAACGGTCTCGACAACAGCGGCGGTCGCCTGGGAGTGAGCGCGCTGCAGGCCGGGGGGGAGCTGCGCAATGACGGCGGCATGCTGCAGGTGCATGGCGATGCCGCGTTGCAGGTGGGCCTGTTGTCGAACCAGAAGGGTGCGCTGAGCGTGGCCGGCGACCTGTCGCTGGATGCGCAGGCGCTCGACAACCGCGGTGGTGAACTGCGCCACGCCGGCAAGGCGGCATCGTCGTGGACGGTGAAGGGCCTGTTCAACAACGACGGTGGCCTGCTGGCCACCAATGCCACGCGGCTTGCATTGCGCGCAGGCCAGGTCGGCAATGCGGGAGGCCGCATCGAACATGCCGGTGGCGGTGGTCTCGCGGCGGATACGGGCGACTGGGCCGGCAGCGGTGGGCGACTGAGTACCCTGGGCCGCCTGCAATGGTCGGTCGGCAACGCCGATCTGCGCAACGGTTCGCTCAGTGCGGCCGGGTTCGAGATCCTGGCCGCGACGCTGGACAACCGGGGCGGCAGCCTGCTGTCGCTGGGTAGCGGGGCCAGTTCGGTGAAGGCCACGACGCTGGACAACAGTGCCCGCGGCACGTTGGCCGGCAACGGCGATCTGGCACTGGTCGCGACCACGCTGGACAACAGCAACGGCCTGGTTCAGCAGGCTGGCACCGGCACCCTGAGCGTGCAGGCCGATACGTTGCGTGGCAGCGAAGGGCGCCTGCTCAGCAACGGCGCGCTGGTGCTGTCCGGCGGGGAGTTGGACGTGAGTGGTGGTACGACATCGGCGCAGAGCGTGCAGATCCACGCCGGGGCACTGCGCAACCGCCAGGGCCAGATCGTCTCGCAGGGTGTCTCGGCGCTGGCGCTGGACGTGCGCGATGCGTTCGACAATCAGGGCGGCCAGATCGTCGGCAACGGCGGCCTGCGCATCGACGCCGGTCGCATCGACAACCAGAAGGGCACGCTGCAGTCGGCCGGCACGCAGGGTGTGGCGCTGACGGTGCGCGGCACGCTGGATAACAGCGGCGGCGGCATTTCCGGCAATGGCCAGGTGCAGCTGCAGGCCGACAGCCTGGTCAACCAGGGCGGCAAGGTACTGGCCGCAGGCAGCGCTGCATTGCAGGTGCAGGTCCGCGAGCTGCTGGACAACAGCAACGGTGGCCGATTGGCCGGTTCTGGCGATCTGCGATTGCAGGCGGCAAGGCTGGACAACCGGAGTGGGGCGATCGAACACGCCGGCGGCGGCACGTTGCAGATCCACGCCGACAGCCTGCAGGGCGCGGGGGGCCGCATCCTCAGCCAGTCGTCGCTGATGCTTGAGGGCGGCCAACTGCAGCTGGGGGCCGGCAGCATTACCCAGGCCGAGCGCATCGCCATCGATGCACAGCACCTGGACAATGCCGGCGGCAACCTCAGCGCGACCGGCAACGACACGCTGCGACTGCACGTGGCGCAGCGCGTGGAAAACAGCGGCGGCACGATCGCCGGCAACGGCGCGCTGGATGTTCAGGCCGGTGAACTGATCAACCGCAAGGGCACGCTCAGCGGTGCCGGAACGGCTGACAGCACGCTGCAGATCGTCGCTGCGCTGGACAACCACGAAGGCACGATCGCCAGCAATGCCAACCGCCTGACGGTCACTTCCGCACGGCTGGACAACAGTGGCGGCAGCATCCGCCAGGCCGGCAACCAGGGCCTGGACATCACCACCGGCCGCCTGGACGGCAGCAAGGGCACGCTGGTCTCCTCGGCCACGCTGACCCTGCGTGCTGGCGACGTGGATCATCGTGACGCGACGCTGGGCGCCGATCGCCTCGACCTTGAGGCCACTACGCTCGACAACGCCGGTGGCCGCATCATCGCCAGCGGCGAAGGCGCCAGTCGCATCAAGGCCACGACGCTGGGCAATGCCGGTGGCACGCTGGCCAGCAATGGCGACCTGGGCCTGCTGGCACAGGCGCTGGACAACCGTGCAGGCAGGATCCAGCACGCGGGGAGCGGCCAGCTGCAGGTCTCGGCGAAGACCCTGCTGGGCAACGGCGGCAGCGTGCTCAGCAATGGCAGCTTCGCGCTGGACGGCGCCAACCTCGATCTGGCCGCGGCAACCACCTCGGCGCGCCGCGTCGACATCACCGCCGATACCCTGACCACCGCCGGTGGCACGCTCACCGCAACCGGTGAAGACGCGCTGCGCCTGCGCGTACAGGGTGTGCTGGACAATCGCGGTGGATCGCTGGCCAGCAATGGCGCGCTGGCTGTCACCGCGCAGCAGCTGATCAATGCACAGGGCACGCTGCAGGGTGCAGGCGCGGGTCACTCCACGCTGGCGATCGGCCAGGCGCTGGACAACCAGAAGGGCCGCATCCTGCTCGGCGGTGCCGGCACGGTCACCGCGGCCAGCCTCGGCAACCAGGGGGGCACCGTCCATGCGGGCGGCAGCGCGCTGGTGCTGGGCGTTGACGGTCGCCTCGACAATGGCGAGCAGGGGCTGCTGTCCAGTACCGGCACGATGACCCTGGGCGTCGGCAGTCTCGACAACCGCCACGGCACCCTGGTCGCTGGCAAGGACCTGAGCGCGACCACGGCGGCAGGCGTAGACAACAGCGACGGCGCGATGCAGGCCGGCGAACGGCTGCAGTTGCAGGGCAACGGCCTGCTCAACCAGCGCGGCACGCTGCTGGGCGGCCAGCTGGACATCGATACCCGCGGCCAGCGGCTGGACAACCGCGCCGGCACGCTGGGCACCCAGAAGGGCGACCTGATCGTTCGCAGTGGCGCGATGGACAACCAGGGCGGCCGCGTGCAGTCGGCTGCCGATCTGCACATCGATACCGCGGGGCAGGACATCGACAACCGCGCCACCGCCGGCAGCGGTGGATTGCTGGCGGCCGGAAAGCTGCAGCTGGATGGTGGCGCGCTGGACAACCGTGGCGGCGCAGTCAATGCACAAGGCGATGCGCGCTTGCTGCTGGCCCGCGTCGACAACAGTTCCGGTGGAACACTTGCCAGCGCCGCGAACCTGTCGCTGCAGGCGGCGAGCCTGGCCAATGCCAGTGGTCGCGTGCAGGCCGGGCGCAATCTCGACCTGACCCTGGGCGGGCACCTGGACAACGCCGACGGCGCGATCGCGGCCGGCCAGCTGCTGACCCTCACGGCCGCCAGCGTGGACAACCGCAACACCCGTGGCGGCGACGGCACGCGTGGCCTGCAGGCGGGCCAGCTGCAGTTCGGGGCACAGTGGCTGGACAACAGCCAGGGCCAGATCGTCACCGATGGCGGTGCGCGGCTGCAGATCAATGGCCAGATGCAGAACACCGGCGGCGTGATCAGCACCGGCGGCAACCTGGACAGCCAGGCGGACAACGTCGCCAACAGCGGTGGCCTGCTGCGCGCCGATGGCAGCCAGACCCTGGTCGCACGTGCGCTCAGCGAAGACGGCCAGGTGCATGCGCAGCGTGACCTCGGCCTCACCCTGCAGCAGGGCATGCGCCAACGTGGCGAATGGATCGCCAACGGCACGCTGTCGCTGAACCTGTCCGGCGACCTCGACAACCAGGGTGTGGTGCGCGGTGGCAACCTCGACCTCAACGCCCAGAACATCACCAATGCGGCCTCGGGTGAGATCTCCAGCCAGGGCACGACCCACCTCAATGCCCATGGCCAGCTGACCAACCGGGGCCTGATCGATGGCGCGCTGACCCACCTGGAGGCCAGCGAAATCGACAATCTTGGCACCGGGCGAATCTATGGTGATCGCGTGGCGATCTCCACCGGCGTGCTGAAGAACCGCGCCGAAGAGGCCGGTGGTGCCACCCGCGTCGGCACCGTGGCCGCACGCGAGCGGCTGGACCTGGGCGTGCGCGAACTGCAGAACACCGGCAAGGGCCTGATCTACAGCGGCGGTGATGCGGCCATCGGTGGCGCGCTCGGCGCCGACCGGATCGCCAGCGGCATTGCCGGGCGGATCGACAACATCAGCTCGGTCATCGATGTGAGCGGCAACCTGTCCATCGATGCGCAGGCGGTCAACAACATCCGCGAGAACGTGGTCATCACACAGACCACCGCCGTGAACGCTCCGGTGCGCATGGATCGACCCGCCTGGTGGCGCAACGGCAAGAATGGCACCGAGGACATTCGCAGCACCAGTCACTATACGGCGCACGAGGTGTACTACCTCAACCCGACCGATATCTTGGAAGACACGCCGCACATCACGCCGGATGGCTTCACCGTGCACCGAGCGGTGGTACGACTGACCGCGCAGACCAGTGCCTACTTCTTCGGGCGCGGTGGGCTGTATGCCGCGCTGGGTGAGCGTGCGCGGCTGAACGTGCAGGACGGCACGGTGGTGATGTACTACGTCGGCCGCCAGGACAACCAGGTCAATCCGGACCAGGTTGCCGCTGGTGCCGACGATCCGTTTGCCGAGCTGGCCACCCTGCATCCCGATTCGCCGGCATTCCGCTACGTCGATGACAAACTCACCTACTCGTCAGCGTATGGCACCTGTACGACCAACTGCGTGCAGTTGTGGACCTACAAGGACTACGATCCCGACCGCATTCTGACCAGCCCACAGTTTGCGGGCGGCAACTCCACCAGTGCCAACGAGCAGTATCGCCTGGCCACGCGCACCGTGACCGAAGATGTGTTGCAGCCGAGCGTCGGTGCCGATGCGGTCATCCGGTCAGGCGGTGCGATGCGCATCCGCAGCGATGACCTGCGCAACCACTACGGCAGCATTGCCGCCGGCGGCGATCTGGACATCATCGGCCTGACCGGCGCGGCAAGGGTGGAGAACCTGGCGGCCACGCTGTATCGCACGAACCAGTTCTCCAACGTCAGCCACACGTTCGGCGGGGATGTGATGACCTGGAGTGCTCCGGCCATTTCCGAGGTGACCGGTAAGATTGGCGGCAGCATTGTCAGCGGCGGCTCGTTGAGCATCGACGTCGGTGACCTGAGCAACCTCAACCAGGGGCGCAACGCGCCGAACGTGCAGAACGGTTCGGCCATGGCCAACCTCAACGTGCAGGGGCCCACGGCGCTGCCGGATGGGCCGGGTCGTGGCGGTGCGCAGGGGCCGGGCCAATCCACTGGCACCGGTGCCGAACGCGCGCTGGCACAGGCGGCCGATGGTGCAAGTACCCAGCAAGGGAGCAGCGTCGGCGGCGTGAGCGGCAACACCGGTACGTCCGGGCCGCGCGTGGTCGCAGCCAGTGGAGGATCGCCGGATCGCATCGCGATGGGTGCACCGGACACGCGCGCGCCGAGCGCCAGCCTGTTCAACGTCAATCCCAACGGCGGCCACTATCTGGTCGAGACCGATCCGCGCTTCACCGACCACAGGACCTGGCTGAGTTCGGACCATCTGCTGGGCCAGATGGGCTACTCGCCCGATACCGTGCAGAAGCGGCTGGGTGATGGGTACTACGAGCAGAAGCTGGTGCGCGAGCAGATCGGCCAGCTGACCGGTCGCCGCTTCCTGGACGGCTACGCCAGTGACGAGGCGCAGTACCGCGCGCTGCTGGAGGCCGGTGCCACGGTGGCCAGCGAATGGGGCCTTCGCCCCGGCGTGGCGCTGACCGAAGCGCAGATGGCACAGCTGACCAGCGACATCGTCTGGCTGGTCGAGCAGACCGTCACCCTGGCCGATGGCAGCACCACCACCGCGCTGGTGCCGCAGGTCTACCTGCGCCTGCGCCCGGGCGACCTGGACGGCAACGGCGCACTGCTGGCAGGCGCCAATGTCGATATCAAACTGGGCAATGGCCTGGTCAACACCGGCAACATCGCCGGGCGCAAGCTGGTGACCATCGATGCCGGCAACATCGAGCATCTGGGCGGCAGCATTTCCGGCCAGTACGTCGGGCTGTCGTCGGACAAGGACATCCGTGTTGTGGGTGCCGCCGTGACGGCCACCGATGCGCTGTCGGTCAAGGCTGCGGGCAATGTCACGGTGGCCTCCACGGTGGAGACACAGCAGGGCGGTGGCACCTACCAGTACGAGACCAACCGCATCGATCGGGTCGCCGGTCTGTATGTAACCAATCCCAGTGGCGACGGCATGCTGTCGGTGGTGGCCGGTGGTGACATCAGCCTGCAGGCCGCACAGATCCGCAACGCCGGCGCCGACGGCCTGACCCAGCTGGCCGCAGGCGGCACTCTGGATGTTGGCGCGATTGCGCTGGAGGAGCGCCGCGACGCCACCTTCGATGAACGCAACCATCAGCGCAGCAGCAGGACGACACACGCTGCCACATCGGTGCAGGGCGCTGGCGATGTGGTGCTGGCCGCAGGCAAGGACATCAACCTGGCCGCAGCGCAGATCAAGGCGGCGGGCGGTCTGGCGCTGCAGGCCGGTGGAGACATCAACAGCCAGGCGCTGGTGGACAGCGAAAGCCGCGATTTCTCCAGTGCGGGCAAGCGCAGCTCGCTGCAGGTCAGCCAGCGTGATGAGACGGTGCGCGGCAGTCAGTTGTCTGCTGACGGCGGAATAGCACTCAGTGCAGGGCGCGATGTGAACCTGGTAGCCGCAGAGGTACGAAGCGAACAGGACGCGATCAGCATTGGTGCCGGCCGTGATGTGAATCTGAAATCCACGCAGGAAGAGCACACCTGGGAGCAGGATACGCAGCGCAAGAAGCGAGGACTCACTTCCACTACGCGTACCGCAACGCACGATGCAACCCAGGACGTACTAGCCGTTGGCACGGTTCTGTCGGGTGAGCGGGTCAGCATCGGCGCAGGTCGTGACATCACAGCTGAGGGCGCCAAGATTGCGGCCACCGGCGACGTAGTGATGGCTGCCAAGGGCAATCTCAGTATTGTTGCTGCGGAGTCCACTCATTCCGAACAGCACAGCAGCGATCGCAAGAAGTCCGGGCTGCTTGGAGGGATGAATGGCAGCTTCGGGGTTACGTTCGGTAGCCGAAGCAGCGGCAACAGCAGTTCCCTCACCGAAACGATCGCAGAAGGAAGCATCGTCGGCAGCGCGCTGGGCAGCGTGACGCTGACTGCGGGCGAAACGCTGCACATCGGGGGCTCCGATGTGCTCTCCAGGAACGGAATGACGTTGCTTGGCAAGGATGTGCGTATCGATTCGGCAGAACAGTACTCGGAGTACAACGACAGGAATTACTTCAGGCAGTCCGGTCTGAATGTTGCCGTGGGCGGTGCGACCGTTGATACCATTCAAAGTGCACGCGCCGTGTATGCCTTCGCCAAGCGCGCAGACGAGGTCGAGGACGATCGCCTCAAGGCGCTCTATGCGTACAAGGCGGCGCAGGGTGCAATCGCGGTGGCCCAGGCTGCGGGGCAGCAGTCGGGCGATGGCGGTGGCGGCGCCGGATTGAACGTCCGGGTGACCGCAGGAACCCAGCGATCCCAGTCGGAAACGACGATGGAGCAGACGACCCATCGTGGCAGCACATTGCACAGTGATGGCGATGTGGTGATCGCAGCCACCGGCGGCGATCTGACCGTGGTGGGCAGTAACGTGTCTGGTCGCAACGTAGATCTTGCGGCGGCCAAGGATCTGATGATCCGAAGCAGCGAGGATCGCTATGCCCAGGACAGTAGAAACCAGTCCCAGGGTGGAGAGATCGGTGTTGCGATCAGTGGAAGCAGCGGCGGCGGTGCAGCGATCGGTGTCTATGTTGGCGCCAATGCCGCGCGTGGCAAGGCCGACGGGAACGGCACCGTCCACAACGAAAGCATCATCAAGGCCGGGGATCGCCTTACGTTTGCGAGTGGTGGAGACACGACTTTGCAGGGCGCACAGCTGGTTGCCAACCAAGTTATCGGTCAGGTGGCGGGCAATCTGACGGTGCGCACAGAGCAGGACACGGATAGATACAAGAGCCAGCAGCTTGCGGCGAAAGGTGAAGCCACGATTGGCTATGGCTTCGAGGGTAGTGCCAGCGGCAGTGCCGCCATGATCGACAGTGACTACCGTAGCGTCCGAGAGCAGACGGGAATCGCCGCCGGCGACGGGGGCTTCCAGTTGCAGGTGGGGGGCAACACGCATCTGGTCGGGGCCGTCATCGCAAGCACCGCGGATCCCTCGAAGAATCTGCTGTCGACGGGCAGCTTGACGGTTGAGGATCTCAAGAACCGGGCGGAGTTCCTTTCCGCCTCGATCAGTGGCGGTACCAGTGGCGGCGGGAGCCCTTCAGACGGGTTCAACTTCAACCCCTCGGTGATGCCGGGCCTGCCAACGGGTGACAGCAAGAGCTCCACCACGCGAAGCGGCGTGGCCGACGGCACGATCGACATTCGAAATGGAGACAACAGCACGCTGGCAGACCTGCAGCGCGGCGTAACTGGTTTGGACAACGCCAATGGATTTGCGCCCATCTTCGACGAGAAGAAGGTTCAGGAGCGGCAGGAACTCACGCAGATCCTGGGGGAGATCGGTTTCAAGGCCGTTGGCAATCTGGCCTCCAAGAAGAGTGCCCAGGCCAAGGTGGATCTGGAAGTTGCGCGCGCCAATGGTGATGCCGAGGCCGAGGCCGACGCGCTGCGGCGGATCAGCGAGTGGGGTGAAAGCGGGCGCAACAAGGTCTTGCTGCATGGCCTGACAGGCGCTGCCGTTGCGGCATTGAGTGGCGGCGATATTGGCGGCGCCGCTGCGGGTGCCACCGGTGCCGCGCTGGCCAAGGAGGCGATGACACGCTTCCTTACCGGTCAGGGCATGGATCCGCGGAGCGGTGAGTTCAACAGTCTGATCGAACTCGCCAGTGCTGCGCTGGGCGGAGTCGTGGGTGGTAGTGATGGTGCGGGCACGGCGCTGCTGGGAGATCAGTTCAACCGTCAGATGCACTGGGATCAGTACCTGGAAGCTCTGGATGTCTGCAAGGCCAATCCTGCTGTGCGAGGCTGTTCCACGATTCTTGAGATGTCGGACAACACCAAGGCCGTTGTTATTTCCGACAGCAGTGATGAGGTTGCCTATAAAGTCATAGCGAATCAGAACAAGGAGACAGGCGAGACTGTCAGCTTCACGCTGACGGAGTCAGACGGAACTCCTCGACTCATCATGCAGAAGGATGAGTACAACGATTTCGTTGTATCTGGACTGCCTCCGCCGCTTTGGGGCATGGCACCTGGCTACGCTCTGGATTTGGGGTCCTACTTTACGCACGGATTAAGGGGGCAGACCGGTCAGGCGTTTGGCGATCTTTCCAATATATTCACCAGTGGTGAGTATTGGCGGGATATGGCACTCGCGCTGATCACAAGTGCTGCGGGTGCAAAGGGGGGAGCCTTGGTAAAGGGTGGGAAAGCACCACCTGCATCAGTCGCCTCGTCTGGCGAAGTCGCGGTGTCTCGTGGCGGATTGGCGTACCTTGATGAACCGCCATTCAATCCTGTTGGGTCGGTCGGTTCTGCACAAGTTTGGTCATCAAAAGCCAGAATAAAATATGTCGAATTGCCGACTCAGGGTAGAATAAGGTACGTTCCTCCGTCGGGATACTCTGCATCAAATCCGCTTCCCCGTGGTCCCAATAATGGATATCTGGATAGATTTGGTAATGAATGGACAAAAGGTCCGTCGCGCACTCAGGGGCAGGCTTTCGAGTGGGATGTGCAATTGTCCAGAACTGGAAAGGCGCAGTTGGGCTGGGCGACACGCGACGGGTCGCATCTTAATATTTCGCTTGATGGACGGATTACGCACAAATGAATGAAGCTATTGATTTCTATATGGAGGTTGAGGTCGTTGAGCCCCGGTCTGTATACGTTGGTCGACGTGGTGGTGTGCTGGGGATAAGTCGGGAGGAAGATGGCGTCGTCAAGGGCTATGCAGTGATGCTGCATGGGATGGATACATCTGTCTTCTTTGAGTCGGGTGACGTGGTTGCGACAGGTGTCAGGTTTGATCGATCGCATTATTATTGATAATAATTTGGATGTGATTTTAAAACTTCAAATTCTGGATTGATTGTTGTCGGGCAAATTTTCGGTGCGATTTGTTCGCCGCGGTGCGGGCCTGGGCTTTTAGGGTCCTGGTGGCTCGATTTGTGATGACAAAGTGAGATTCTTGAATCCGCGGAAGCGGAGGGTTGAATTCAGTGGTTTGAAAAATTCTTGTTTTGGGGTGGGTATTTCCAGTGGATTCTCCGTTGCATGGGATGCGCCGATTGTTCCTGGCGTATCCATGGCAGCCATACCTCTGCATGCGTCATACGGTGATCTGGACGCGGCTATTGCTGCATTTCTGATCGACGCGGATGCTCAGTTGTACAGGTTTAAGGACGGGCCTGATCTTCGTCTGGAAAGGTATGGTCCTGACGAGCATGGAAACGGCGGGCTCCTGTTCTCCCTGCCTGGCGGTGATCGCACTGGTGATATGCCTGCGCTCTCTATTACGATCGGCGACTGGGGTGTGCGGGCGATCAAGGTTTACGCATTGGGGATGTCGTGGGATGTCGTTGCACGTAAGTCCTATCGTGGACTTGCAGCAGGTTCAGTTGGCATTGGAAGTCTGGTTTCAGATTTTCTTGGCTTCACCGAGTTGCATTTCGATGAAGCAGAGGAGTGGTTCTGTAGCGGAGGTCAGTACGCTGCCCTCGAAATTTCCGGTTGGGGTGTGCCGCTTGAGGATGAGCCGGAGCAGGTCGTGACTGCAATCTGCGTCGTGGCTTGAGAGTGTTTATGGTCGTTGCATTGAGTTCGAGTAAGGCCGCGCTTGAATGCAGGCAGGGGCATCTCAATGGCCGCAATGCTACGTGGTAAGCGGTCTTGAGTGATTTCGTGTCGAGTTTGGATGAAAAATAATGAGAGCAAGGATTGAACCCACCTTCGGCAGCGCCGTCGGTGAAGCGGTACAGAGCACGGATGCAACCTCTGATGGGCCGAGCGAGAAGGACGCACTGGCGATCGTGGTAGGAGACCGGTTCTCCACCTACCTCCACTACTGGAGGCTGTACGACGCAAGCGGCAGGGCGCCAAGGCGCTGGAACTGGCCGGCATTCCTGTTCTCGTCACTCTGGTTCTTCTTCCGGCGCATGCATGCGTGGGGCGCGATCTGGTTCATCCTTTCGCCGTTGCTGATGACCACCTTCGTGCTGCTGGGGCTGCCATGGTTGTCCTTGCTCTCCTTCGTGGTGTTTCGCGTACTTGCAGGAATCCTGGCGAATCCGCTGTACCTGGCGCATTGCCGAAGGATTGTCCGCAAGGTTGATGCCGAGCATCGCGGGGCACATCGGAGGCACGTTGAGCTGCAGAAGGCTGGCGGCGTCAGCTACACCGCTCTGGTGATCGCCTTGGCGGTAACGGCCTCACAGAACACCCTGATCAAACTGATCGTTGGTTCGATATCAGAGCCAACGCCTACGCAGTCCGCTGTGTACGTAGCGGCGAACCCGCCGGATCTGCCGAACCCGCAGATAGAGGAAGCGGAGCAGGTGGAGTACCAGGAGCAAATGCGTGAGATCGCAATGACGGCGTGGCCAGCAGGTGTTCCCATCGAGGGCAATGCCTGCATTGTCGAGCTGCGACTGGCGCCCCCGGGGCGAGTGCTGGAGGCCAATGTTCTGGAGCCCTGCACGTTGAGCGAGGAGCAGCGCGAGATGATGCTGGGCGAGATCAGGCGCACGGACTTCACGATCGAGGGGAAGATGCGGTTCTTCAACAGGCATACCCTCATCGGCTTGCGCAGGTAATGAGCATTTCGCTGTTTCTCGAAGTCGAAGCCGGTGCAGATCTGGCTGCCGTGCTGCACGCTCTGGATTCGATCCAGGCCGAGTACTCCGACGGTACTGACGGTCTGCGCGGATATCTTCCAGCATCCAACACCGGCTTCGGGATCGTCGACCCGCCGGAAGCTGTCGTAGCGGAAGGGATTAGGCCTCGTGGCAGGTGGGCCTGCTGGGTTCGTTCCATTTCCGCGCGTGCAGGTTTGAAAGCGCCTGGGAGGAAATCTGCCACTTCATCAAGCGTTACGCCGCGGCATGCGGGTTCCAGTTTGTGCTCTCTTTCCAGTTCGAGAGCATCTATGCGGCAAGGCTCGGGAAGGATCTGGTCTTCCCGGGGCCAGCTGCCCCGTAATGCCGCGCAACGGGCTGGCAGGTCCCTGTCTGATCCCATCTCGCTGCACGTGGCGATATACCTTCTGGATATAACGCCTTCGTGGTTCGTCCTATTTCACACCTGTCTGCACAGTTCCAGAGTTTTGGATCGATATAATAATACCAGCCCATAAAGTTTCCCCTGCCTGCGCCGCCATCGATCGTACGGCCATGATCAAGGGAATTGAGATGCTCGCCTTACGCAACCTCCGAGTGGGATCCCGGCTGGGTGCCGGATTTGGATTGCTGCTGCTGTTCATCGTGGCCATCGTCGGCCTGGTGCTGTACGGGAATCACCTGAAGTCCGCCCAGTTCTCGAAGGTGGTGGACGTCAACATGGTGAAGATGCGGCTGTTGAACGACATGCTGGATACCAACAACGCGGTGCTGATGCATCGCCGGCTGATGGTGATCAAGCGCGGTGAGGATTTCGACAAGGATTATCAGAAGGCGCAGGAGCTGTCGCAGACCTACGACGGCATCTGGGCCAAGTACATCAAGATTCCACGCGATGCCACCGGTGATGCCCTGGTGGCGAAGATCGACGCGGCACGCAAGGCCACCGACGCCTCCACCCAGCATCTGCACGAGCGCATGAAGGCGGGGGATTTTGACGGTGCGGCCAAGGAACTGCTCGCCGAGCACGGCCTGGCTACCGCATGGAACGAGACGATCTCGACCCTGCTGCGGCATCAGGAGACACTGACCGCGCGCAGCCGCGAGGAATACCGTTCAACCGAATCCTGGACCGGCACGCTGTCGATCGTGTTCGGCGTGCTGAGCCTGATACTGGGCTCGCTGGCCGCGTGGGCCATCACCCGCAGCCTGACCCGCCCGCTGGAAGGTGCGGTGAAGCTGGCCGACGGCATCGCCAACGGGCGGTTGGACAACAGCATCGACGCGTCCGGCAACGATGAGGTGACGCAGCTGCTCAGGTCGATGCAGCGCATGCAGGCGCAGTTGCAGTCGGTGATGGCGGCGCAGGGCGAGCTGGCCCGCCAGCACGATGCCGGCAGCCTCAGCTATCGCATGGACGAGGCTGCCTTCCCCGGCGACTACGGGCGCATGGTGCACGAGACCAATGCGCTGGTCGGCTCGCACGTGCAAGTGCAGAACCGGCTGATCGAAGTGATGAAGCATTACGCCCGTGGCGACCTGTCGGTGGACATGGATCCGCTGCCGGGCGAGAAGGCGGCGATCACCCAGGCAATGGACGAGACCAAGACCAGCCTGTCGGCGATCAACGGCGAGATCCGCCGGCTGGCGACGGCCGCGGCGGCGGGCGACTTCAGCCTGCGCGGCGATGAAGATCGCTTCGCCTATGATTTCCGCGACATGGTGGCTGGACTCAATCGCCTGATGCAGACCACCGACGAGAACCTGGTGCAGGTGTCGACGCTGCTGCAGGCGATCTCGCGCGGTGACCTCACCGTACGCATGCAGGGCGACTTCCACGGCGTGTTCGCCCGCATGCGCGATGACTGCAATGCCACCGTCGATCAGCTCAAGCAGATTGTCGGTCGCATCCAGTCCAGTGCGTCCAGCATCAACCTCGCAGCAGGCGAGATTGCCTCGGGCAACACCGATCTGTCGCGGCGTACCGAACAGCAGGCGGCAAACCTGGAAGAGACCGCAGCATCGATGGAGGAACTGACCTCCACCGTGAAGCAGAACGCCGAGCATGCACGCCAGGCCAATCAGCTCGCCATCGGCGCGCACGGTGTCGCCTCGCAGGGCGGCGAGGTGGTCGGCCAGGTGGTCACCACGATGTCGGCCATCGAAGCCTCGTCGAAGAAGATCGCCGAGATCATCAGTGTCATCGACGGCATCGCCTTCCAGACCAACATCCTGGCCTTGAACGCGGCGGTGGAAGCCGCGCGTGCCGGCGAGCAGGGCAGGGGCTTTGCGGTGGTGGCCAGTGAGGTGCGCACGCTGGCACAGCGCTCGGCCGGTGCAGCCAAGGAGATCAAGGGCCTGATCGAGGATTCGGTCGGCAAGGTCGCCGATGGATCGGCGCTGGTCCGCCAGGCAGGCACCACGATGGGCGAGATCGTGGCGTCGGTGCAGCGCGTGACCGACATCATGGCTGATATCTCCGCCGCATCGCAGGAGCAGAGCTCGGGCATCGAGCAGGTGAACCAGGCTGTGGTGCAGATGGATGAGACCACGCAGCAGAATGCGGCGCTGGTGGAAGAGGCCAGTGCAGCGGCACGCTCGATGGAAGAGCAGGCCAACCTGCTGGCTGAGGCGGTTTCGGTGTTCCGCACGGGGGCGGCGACGGCAGCGGCGGTGGTACGCCCCGCATTGGCAGCGGTAGCTGCGACGGTCACTCCGGTACGCCGGCCCGCTGCGCTTTCACCCCGCATCGAACCGACAGTGGCGGCCAACGCCGGTGGCTGGGAAGAGTTCTAGCAAGGCAGCACGCCGGTAGGGAGACGGCGCCCATCACGATGGCTGATCGTGATGGGCGCGGATTTTCTTCCTGAACGCGCGATGGCCGATGAGCTGGCGGACACGCGCATTTCACCTTGGGTTGCCAACCGCGGGAGGACACTTGCGCCATACCGGAACTCAGGAGATGGCCATGAAGACCTCGACCCGATTGCTTGTGCTGGGCACCCTGCTGGCGGCTTCGTCGGTGGCCGGCGCGCAGACGTATGGCCCGCGCGATGAGGGACGCAAGTTCAACGACGGCAGCCGCGTGGTCTGCAAGAACGTGGAAGTGCAGCGCAACTCGCGCGATCCGAACCGCATTGCCGGTACGGCCACGGGCGCAGTGATCGGCGGCCTGCTGGGCAACCAGGTGGGCGGCGGCAATGGCAAGAAGCTCGCTACCGTGGCCGGTGCCGTTGCTGGTGGTGCGGCGGGTCGCCAGATCCAGGGCAACAGCCAGCAGAAGAACGGCGACCGCGTGGTCGAGCGCCGTTGCGAGCGCGTCTATCGTTGATCGGTTGCCGACAGCGCCCGTCCCCCCTTGCACATCGCAGTACTCGAACGCCGGCCCCGCGCCGGCGTTCTTCGTTCCGGACCTGTATCGCTGACTCCGGCGCCGTGCCTATACTGCGCCGACTCAACGGATGAATGTCCAGTGAACGAATCGGCTCCAGCTCCCCAACCGGCACCGCTCGCAAGGCATGACCCGATACCGGAAGCGACTGCCCATCCCCATCGGGTGCGTGATCGCACCGATGAACTCGAGCTCTTCATTTCGGGCCTGCTGGCGTTCGCGCTGCTGGCCGTGCCGGGTTATCTGTTCGACGCCTGGGCGCGCAGCAGCCTGCACACCGAAGGCATGTACTTCCAGATGCTCTGGTTCGGTTTCAGCATCAGTGTCGGCATGTGCTATGTGCTGGCAGTGGCCTTGATCATCCACCTCACGGTGCGCGGCTACTGGATCGGGCTGATCGGCCTCAGGTCGCATTTCCCCGATGGCATTGACTGGGACCGCCTGCCAAGAATGGGGGCGGTCACGCGCGCCTTCCTGCAGGCCCGGGACGGAGGCCTCGATGGCAGCATCGAACGTGCCGACCGGCTGGCGACGATGCTGTTCTCGACCACCCTGCTTGCCGTACAGACATTGGCGGGCACTCTGGTATTGGCCGTCCTGACGCTTGGTGTGTCGATGGTGATCGGCGCGCTGTCCGGCGGCGCCGATCATGTCGCCATGCTCGCCCTGTGCACCGTGCTGGCCGCAATGTTGGCGCTGGCTGTTACCCCCGGGATTTTGGAGAAGATCGTGGCGCGGCGGCAGGCGCGCGGGCAGCCCCATGAGCGACCGCAGCGACTGCTGCAGGGCATGCTGGCGGCACTGCAACGGGTTCCGCTGTTGCGCCTGATGCAGACCATGCAGCTGACCATGCAGAGCAACCTGCGCTCGCGTTCGTTCATGGCGGCCTACCTGTTCGCGGTGCTGGTAGCGATGCTGCTGGCGGCCGTGCAGGTGATGGCGTCGTTGAAGTTCTCGCTGTTCAACCGTTACCAGATCGTCACCGAAGCGGCGGTTGAGCACGGCATGCTGAGTGCGCATTACGAATCGATGCGTTCGGCGCATGACCAGCTGCTGCCGTACCCGATGATCCCGTCGGACACGATCAGCGGTGCGCAGCTTCGTTTGTTCATTCCGCATCGCCCGCAACGCGACAATCCGCTGGCGCGCCAGCATTGCACCGCACTTCCGGACGCGCGCAATGAGGCCACCGGGCAACAGGCCGCCAATGCCGCAGTGGAGTGCCTTTCCCGGCTCTGGCAGGTCAAGCTGGACGGCACCCCGGTCGACCTGCATGGCTTCGTGCCCATGGAGCGGCGTGACCTGGATATGCGCGGCCTAGTGGGGTACCTGCCTACCCGGGGGCTCGCACCCGGACGCCATGACCTGGAACTGGTGTGGAATGCTGCAGGCGGCGAGCGGGGGGGCGGACGGCGCCGCGCGTTCCGCATCCCGTTCTGGTATGCCCCGGATCCATAAACGTGGGCCAAAGCGGCCATGCCGCGCCGCTTGAACAGGCCGCTTACGACTTAATTCCCTCCGTCCCCTTTTTTGGCGAGGAGGCGCCAGGTGGCGAGGCTACCGTAGAGCAGCAGCAGGACGGTGAGGGTGATCAGTTCGTGGCTGATGTCGGCCAGGCGGGCGTCCATCTGGTTCAGGCGCACCATCAGGTTGATGCCCGAGGTGGTCGGCAGCAGCTGTGCCAGCCAGACCAGCGGTTGCGGCGTCATCACCGTCGGCCACGACAGGTTGGCGAGGAAAAACAGCGGGATGGACGTGGCGATGATGTACTGGAACGCGCGTTCGCGGGTACGGAAGAAGCTGCCGATGAACAGGCCGAACGCCACCGTCGCGGCGATGAACAAAGTGCCGCCCAGCAGCTGGCCCAGCGGGTTGCCTCCTCGTGGATAGTCCTGCACCCAGGCGGTGAAACCGGCGTACCAGAACAGGCCGAACAGGCCGATCAGGCCGAAGCCCAACGCCATCCCGGCCAGGGTCGGGAGGTCGAAGCGCGGGCGCCGGCCGAGCGCGAGGCGGCGGCCGCCGAGGAGAACGCCGATGCCCATCAACAGCGTCTGGTGCACGATCAGCTCGGCCACGCCGGGCACGATGGCGCTGCCATAGCCTTCCTGGGTGTTGTACAGCGGGCGCTGTACCAGGGTGACCGGCGGTGCCTGTGGCGCGCCCATGAAGGCGGCCTGGCCGACCACGGCGTCGCGCCCGAATGCGCCCAGTGCATCGGCTACGCTGCCCAGCACCCAGCTGGCGCGGCCCAGGTAGGCACCGTTGCCAAGCAATACCAGCTTGGCCGGATGGCCGCGCAGGATGTCGCGCTCCAGGTTGGCCGGGATCACGACGATGCCTTCGGCGTGGCCGGCTTCGAGCTGCTGGCGTGCGCTGTCGACGTCCGCCGGTTGCCCGACCACGCGCGCAACGCGCAGCGCGTCGAGCTTGCGCAGCAGCTCGCGGCTGGTCGCGCTATGGTCTTCGTCCACCACCAGCACCGGCAGGTTGCCGGCCACCTGGTGCCGGTAGGCGGCTGGATAGAAGAACGAATACAGGATCACCGCACCGACCATCACCACGATCGCGTAGCGGTCGCACAGCACCGCCATCAGGGTCTGCCGCAGGCTGCGCCAGAGCATGCTCATGCGTCAGCCCCTGCGGATTGTGCGGCGGCAGGCGTGCGTGCAAAGGCGATCAGGCGCAGGCCGCCGATGCCACCGGCCACCACCGTCATCAACAGCAGCGTAGCCAGCGGCCATGCCGAAACCTGCAGCGGCGAGCCGATGAACTGCTGCTGGGTCTGCAGCTTGATGTAGGCGCTCAATGGCAGCAGCTGGTGCCAGACGCGGGTAAACAACGGCCCGTCCAGCACCGGGAAGGTGGCACTGGAAAACGCCAGTGCGGTGCCGATGCTCAGACCCACCGCGGACAGTGCGGTACCCATGTCGCGGGTGACGCCGACGAAAAACAACGCGTAGGTGGCCGTGGCCAGGTAGAACAGGGGCTGTGCGAGCAGCAGCAGGAGCACGCTGCCGGCCACACCATCGCCGCGCAGCCAGGCCAGGTAGCCGATGCCGAGCGCGCCATACAGCGAGAACAGCAGGAGGTACGGCGCGACCTTGCCGGCGATCGCCGACCACGGCGTGCGAGCCAGCCAGGCGGGCAGGGTGCCATCGCGGATCTCGCGGCCGAGGCTGCCGGCCACCGCAAGTGCCAGTACCAGTGACAGCACCGCCGGGAAGATCAGTGGCAGCAGGAACAATTCGTAGCTGCGCGCCGGGTTGTAGAGGATGTCCGACTGCACCGCGATCGGCGCCGCGCGCAGCTTGCCCGGGCCAACCTGCAGGCCGATGCGCTCGCGCAGCAGGCGTGCGTTCCATGCGGAAACCGCGTCGCCGATGTCGCGCGACGCGGACTGGCCGGTGGTCATGTAGGTGGCGTTGTAATAGGCGAACACCGTGCCCTGGCGCCCACGCAGCGCCTGCCGGGTGACATCGCGCGGCACCAGCACGATGGCGAACACGTCCAGGCTGCGCAGCTGCGAACGTGCCTCCTCCAGGTCCGCTGGCTGGCTGGCGACGCGTACGCCGGGACTTGCGTCGAGCATGCGCAGCAGCAGGCGGCTGTCACTGCTGTGGTCAAGGTCGACCACAGCAATCGGGATATCGCGCATCACCGACGGCGTGAACATCCATGCCATCACTACCAGCATCAGTAGTGGCAGCAGGGTGACCAGCAGCAGGTCGGCACGGTTGCTGCGCAGCGACTGCAGCTCGCGCCGCCACGAAGCGGCGAAGCCGTTGCGGTCCGGGCTCAGTGCTGGGGCCATGCGAACAGCACGCTCATGCCGGGGCGGAAGCCCTCGATGCGGCGTACCGGGCGCACCCGCACCTCGAAGCTGCGGACGTCATAGCCGGACGACTGGCGGGTGGTACGCCAGGTTGCGTAGTCGCCGGCCGGATTGATGAAGTAGACCTCGAACTCACCATCCAGGCCCAGCGCCGGCACGCTGCCCTGCAGTTTGCTGCCGACCTTCAGGCCCTGCATCTGCGATTCGCGCAGGTTCATCGCCACCCACATGCGGTCGATGTCGACCAGGGTGAACACCGGATAGCCGGCCGGCACCAGCTCGCCCGGATCGGCCATGCGCTTGTTGATCTCGCCCGCCACCGGCGCACGTCCTTCCACTTCTGCTCGCGCGGCGTTGACCTCGGCCACCGCGCCCTGCGCCTGCTGTACCTGGCCCTGCGCGGCGCGCTTGTCCTGCTCGCGGGCGCCGGCCAATGCCATGTCGTACTGCGCGCGGGCGGCGCGGGCCAGTTCGCGCGAACTGGTGGCCTGGGCATGCGCTTCATCGCGCTTCTGCCGGGTCATCACCCCTTCGTTGTACAGGTTCTGCACGCGCTGGTAGGTCGCTTCGGCCAGCGTCGCGCCGGCTTCGGCCCGCTTCCAGTTCGCTTCGGCGGCGCGGATGTCTTCGCTGCGCGCGCCTTCGTCGGCCTTGTCGGCCACCGCCTGCGCAGCGGCCAATGCGCCGTGCGCCTGCTGTTCCTTGGCGGCCACTTCGGGACTGTCGAGCAGGAACAGCACCTGCCCGGGCTGCACGCGATCGCCCTCGCGCACCTTCAGCTCGGCCACGCGCGCGGTGATCTTGGCGGCCACGTTGATCGTGTCCGCATCGGCCATGCCCTGGATCTGGTCGGCCGGGCTGCGCCAGGCCAGCCACAGGCCGAGCACCACCGCGACCAGCAGGACCACCAGCAGGATCGGTCCCAGCCGTCGCTTGCCGGGGGGCGTCGTCGCATCGTCGTGCAGCACATCACTCATGGTCGATCACCTCGTCCGCACGCCGCCGGAATTCTTCGAAACGGTCCATCTGTCCACTGATCTCCAGCAACTGTGCCAGCGCAATGTCGTATTGGTAGGCGGCCTGTGCGCGCTCGACACGGGCGCCGCCCAGGCCGAGCCGCGCATCGATCACATCCAGCGAGGTGGCCTGGCCTTCGCGGAATGCCAGCTCCTGCAGGCGCAGGTTTTCCTGTGCCTGGGCGATGCTGCTGTCGAGCAGCACGAACTGCTGGCGCGCGGTCTCAAGTTCGTTCCAGGCCTTGCGCACGCCCAGTGCGACCTGGTTCTCGGCCTCGCGCAGGCCCGCTTCGGCCTGCTCCTGCTGCGCACGCGCGGCGCTGATCTGCGCCGGCCGCGAGTTCGGCGACAGGAAGGTGTACTTCAGGCCGATGCCGAACGCCCAGTCCGGGTCGGTCAGCATCTCGTCGCGGCGACGGAAGTCGTACTGGCCGAAGGCGAAGATCTGCGGCTTCAGCTTGGCCTGCTGCACGCGCACGCCCTGTTCGGCCTGCGCCACCATCGCCCGCAAGCGCGCGATCTGCGGCTGGCGCGCCTGCGCCGTGCGCTCGAAGCTGGCCACCGGTTCCAGCGGCACGCGCTGCACGAACAGCGGCGACACCGGCTGCACCTCGCCACCACTGCGCAGCAGCGTGGCCAGCGCGGCCTTCAGCGTAGCCAGATCGTTCACCGTCTTCTGGTAGTCGCGCTCGGCCTTGTCGCGGGCCACGGTGGCCTGCAGGCGCTGGGCGCGGGTGGCAAAGCCCTCGCGCTCCAGCTTTTCTGCATCGGACAGGTGGCGGTTGAGGCCGTCGCGTACGTCGCGGCGCACGTCCACCGCCTGCTCGGCCAGGCGCTGGCCGAAGTAGGCCTGGGCCAGCTGCACGGTCAATGATTGGCGCTGTGCCTCGCGCTCGGCGTTGGCCTGCTCATGGGCGGCGCTGGCCGCACGTTGCGCGGCCGGGATCACGCCGCCGGTGTACAGCGGCAGCACCGCGGTCACTACCGGGCGTGTACGCCAGTCGCGCTCGGTGAACGACAGCGGCGAATCGATTCCGAAGGCTTCAGCCACGGGCGCCAGCGAACCCAGTGGCAGGGTCAGGGTCTTCTGGAACTGCAGGCGGCGCACTTCGCCGGTGATCTCCGGCAGGCGCAGCAGGCGCGTGGCGTCCTGCAGGTCCTGCTTGTTGCGCACCGCTGCATCTGCGGCGGCCAGTGCATCGGAGACCTGCTCCAGGCGTTGGCGTGCCTGTTCCCAGTCCAATGCGGGGGCGTCGTTGCTGTTCTGCGCGGACGCAGCGGTTGGCAGGCAGGTCGCCAGCACCAGCGCCAGCGCGGCCTTCGCGCGGTGCATCCTTGTACGTCGGCCGATCACGCCCATGCCGTCCCAGTGGTAAAGAAGTGCGCAAACGGTAGTGCGCGCGGCGTGAAGCCCGAGTCTGCGGTCATCGGATTGTCCTCAACGAAGGGTGCCGCTGGCTGCAGTGCGCAGCGCCTGGGTGATGTGCTGCAGCGTGCTTGAGCGCACGGCGGCATGTTGCCAGTACAGCGGCACATCCAGCCAGCGGCGGGGTTCCAGTACCACCACGCGGCCGGCGCGCACGGCGGGCGCGACCAGGGTTTCCGGGGCCATGCCCCAACCGAGTCCGCACGCGGCGGCTTCGACGAAACCGGTGGAAGAGGGCAGGTAGTGTAGCGGCGGCTGCAGTCGCGCGCGGGTCAGGCGCCGCACGAAGCGCCATTGCAGTTCATCCTTGCGGTTGAACACCAGCATCGGTGCGCGCGCCAGGGCCGCGGCCTGCATGCCATCGTTGAAGTACTGGCGGGCGAAGCCGGGCGAAGCGATCGCGTGGTAGCGCATGGCGCCTAGCGGGTGCACGTTGCAGCCCTTCACCGGCTGGCTTTCGGCGGTGACTGCGCCGAGCACGCTGCCATCGCGCAGCAGCTGCAGGGTGTGGTCCTGGTCGTCCATGCGCAGGTCGAACAGGTAGCCATGGCGCTGGTGCAGGTCGGCGACGGCCGGCACGAACCAGGTATCAAGCGAGTCGTCGTTGACTGCCAGGGGGATGGGCGTACGCGCAGCGTCGTTGTCACGCTCGGGTAGCAGCTCGGCCAGCGCCTCGGCTTCCAGCGCCTGCATCGGGCGTACCCGGCGCAGCAGCGCTTCACCCGCGGCGGTCGGTCGGCAGGGGGCCTGGCGAACCAGCAACACCTGCCCGAGCCTGTCTTCCAGCGCCTTGATCCGTTGCGACAGTGCTGATGGGCTGATCGACAGGCGGCGTGCCGCAGCCTCGAAGCTGCCTTCTTCCAGCACCGCAGCGAATGCGGCCAATTGTGGATGTACCAGATCCATGCCGGTGCCCTTCAGTTTTTCTGCACAGGATAAAGAAAAACCAGATTGTCTTAACCGGCCGTTGGCCGCACCCTGCGCATCCCTTCGCTGCCTGGCTTGTCCTGATGTGGATCGCCGCTGCCGCCGCCGGCCTGTTCGCAGGTGCCGGCCTGATCATCGCCATCGGTGCGCAGAACGCCTTCGTGCTGCGCCAGGGCCTGCAGCAGCGCCATGTGGGGAAGGTGGTGCTGGCCTGCGCCGGCGCGGACATCGTGCTGATCCTGGCGGGCGTGGGCGGCATGGGCGCGCTGGTGCTGCAGTGGCCGCTGCTGCTGCAGGGGCTGCGCTTCGGTGGCGCGGCCTTCCTGCTCTGGTATGGCGTGCAGGCGGGGCTGCGCGCATGGCGCGGTGGCAGTGCGCTGGCCGCCGCCGAGGCGCAGGGCGGCAGCGGACGGCAGGTGCTGCTGACCTGCCTGGCCTTCACCCTGCTCAACCCGCATGTCTATCTGGATACGGTGGTGCTGCTGGGCAGCCTGTCCACGCGTTACCCGGGTGACCTGCGCTGGGCCTTCGCCGCCGGGGCCTGCGTGGCCAGCGTGGCCTGGTTCTGCTCGCTCGGCTATGGGGCGCGCCTGTTGCAGCCGGTGTTCCGCAGGCCGAGTGCCTGGCGGGTGCTGGATGCAGGCGTGGCGATGTTCATGCTCTGCCTGGCCACGCTACTGCTGTTGCGTCCGCTCTAGGTCGCGTCCACTACGCACAGTGGCGCTTCGCCGGGGCGCAGGGTCAGTACGCGCACACCGTTGCGGGTGACCGCCACCGTGTGCTCGAACTGCGCCGACAGCTTGCCGTCGCGGGTGTAGACCGGCCATTCGTCCGGCTGCTGGCGGATGGCCGGCTTGCCCTGGTTGAGCATCGGCTCGATGGTGAACACCATGCCCTCCTCCAGCACCCTGCCGGTGTTGGGATGGCCGTAGTGCAGGATCTGCGGTTCCTCGTGCATTTCCTGGCCGATGCCATGGCCGCAGTATTCCTTCACCACGCTGTAGCCGTGACTGCGCGCGTGGCGGGCGATGGCGTGGCCGATGTCGCCCAGGCGTGCACCGGGGCGCACCGCAGCGATGCCTTTCCACATCGCCTGGTAGGCGGTCTGCACCAGCCTGCGCGCGGCGTAGTCGACCTTCCCGACCAGGTAGGTGGTGCTGGAGTCGGCGATGTAGCCGTTCTTCTCCAGGGTGATGTCGAGGTTGACGATCTGGCCATTGCGCAGCACGTCGGTGGTGCTGGGCACGCCGTGGCAGACCACGTTGTCGATCGAGGTGTTGAGCACATACGGGAAGCCGTACTGGCCCTTGCTGGCCGGCCGCGCCTGCAGTTCATCGACGATCATGCGTTCGACGAACTCGTTGATCTCCATCGTGCTGCGGCCCTGCAGTGGCAGCTGGTCGAGCGCGGCGAACACCTGCGCCAGCAGGCGCCCGGATTCGGCCATCAGCGCGATTTCGTGCGGCTGCTTGATCACCGCCACGTCAGGCCCGCCCGGGTGCCAGCGCCTGTGGCTGCACGCCGGCTGCGCGCAGTTCGCTGGCGACGATGTCCTGGAAACTCAGCGTGGGGTTCATTTCGCACAGCATGCCGACCCGGATCCAGAAGTTGGCCTGGGCGTTGATCGAGCGGCTGGAGACGGTGCAGGCACGGCGCAGCTGGTCGTGCAGGGTGTCATCGATGTTGACGATGCCCATCGGCGGTCCTGGAGTGGGAATATACGAAGCGTATATGTTTCGTATATCCGCCTCAAGCCCGCGTTGTTCAGTCCAGGTGGGTGGCAAAGCGCAGGCGGTTGCCGTCGGGGTCGCGCAGCAGCATTTCGCGGCTGCCCCAGTCGGTGTCATGCGGTGGCTGCTCGATCGGCACGTTGGCGGCGCTGAAGGCGCGGTACAGGCTGTCGACGTCGTCGACGATGAAGTACACCGCGCCGCCTACCTCGCAGTCACCGCTGTGCTCGGTGAGGAAGATCGTCTGGCCATCGCGGGTGAGTTGGGCGAACAGCGGGAAGCCGGACTCGAAGCGGTGTTCCCAGTCGACCACGAAACCCAGCCCCTGCACGTAGAACGGCAGGGTGGTGTCGGCGTGGCGCATGCGCAGTTGCGGGATGACGGTCTGGGGCATGGCGGCGGCTCTTGGGGACAGGAGCCCAGTGTAGTGCCGGCCGCTGGCCGGCATTCCTGTGAGCCCGGGAACAACGGGGTTGCCGGCCAGCGGCCGGCACTACCGTTCATCGCGGGGTAGTGCCGGCCGCTGGCCGGCAAGCGGATCAATCAGGCTGCGCGGGCCAGCGCGTCCTTCGTTGCGGCGGCGGCCGACAGGTCGAACACATCGACCGCATCGATCAACCGGTTCGCCTGCTGTTCCAGGCTGCGCGCCGCGGCGCTGGCTTCTTCCACCAGCGCGGCGTTCTGCTGGGTGGTGCCGTCCATCTGGATCACCGTCTGGCTGACCTGTTCGATCCCTGCGCTCTGCTCCTGCGACGCCGCAGAGATCTCGGCCATGATGTCGGTCACGCGCTGCACCGAGGCGACGATCTCGGCCATGGTGTCACCGGCCTCGCGCACGCGCTGCGCACCCTCACCGACCTGTTCCACCGACGCCTCGATCAGCGACTTGATTTCCTTTGCCGCCGCCGCAGAGCGCTGTGCCAGCGTGCGCACTTCGCTGGCAACCACCGCGAATCCGCGGCCCTGCTCACCGGCGCGTGCCGCTTCCACCGCGGCGTTCAGCGCCAGGATGTTGGTCTGGAACGCGATGCCATCGATCACGCTGATGATGTCGGCGATCTGCCGCGACGACGTTTCGATCGCACCCATGGTCGCCACCACCTGCCCGACCACGCTGCCACCGTGTGAGGCGACACCCTGTGCACCGATCGCCAGCTGGTTGGCCTGGCGCGCGTGTTCGGCGTTCTGGCGCACGGTGGAGGTCAGCTCTTCCATGGATGCAGCAGTCTCTTCCAGATTGGCGGCCTGCTGCTCGGTGCGGCGGGACAGATCATTGTTGCCGGCGGCGATCTCCGCGGCGGCGGTGTGGATGTTGCCGGAGGCGTGCTTGATGTCGGTGACGATGGTCGCCAGCTGCGTGGCGGTGGTATTGGCATCGCCGGCGATACGCGCGAACACACCCTGGAAATCACCGTGCATGCGCGCGCCGAGGCGGCCGCCGGCGATGGCACGCAGCATGCTGGAGACCTCGCCCAGGTTCAGCTCGGTAGTCTGCATCAGACGGTTGAGGCCCTCGACCATCGCGCGGAAGTCATGCTCGAAGCGCGCGCTGTCGCCGCGCTGGCTGAAGTCACCGGCGGCCGCCGCTTCGGCCAGGCGGCGGATTTCGCCGTTGATCGCACCGAGGTTGTGCTTGACCGCATCCAGCGCTTCGGTGATCACTGCCTTCTCGCCGGGCAGGCGTTCCATGTCCTGGCTGAGGTCGCCGACGGCGTAGCGGCCCATGATCGAGATCGCGCGCATCTTCACCCGGATGTGCGCGTCGACCAGCGTGTTGCAGTCGGCCACCATGGTGCCGAACGCGCCGGGGAAGGCAGCGGCGTCCATGCGATGGCTGATGGTGCCGGCCTCGTGCGCCTGGGCCATCGCGGCCTGCGCATCCAGCACGCCGCGCAGCGTGGACTGCAACGCCTGCATCGCCTGGGCGAGGCGTCCGATCTCGTCGCGGCTGCGCACCTGCACCACGTGCTGCAGGTCGCCGGCAGCCACTGCGCGTGCAGCGGCTTCCACCGCCAGTACCGGCTGCACCACGGCGCGCCGCAGCCACCAGGACAGGCCGATCAGCAACAGCACGGCGGCCAGCACCGTCAATGACGCGCACAGCAGCAGGGTCTGCCGCGCCTGCTGCGAACGTGCCGCCAGCGCCGCTTCGGCCACCTGCGTGGCATGCCTGCTCAATGCATCCAGTGCGGTCGCCACCGCGCGATCCTTGCCGCGCACGAGGGTGTCGCCGGCGGCGGGATCGTAGCCGGCCGCGGCAAATGCCTGCAGCGCCGCGTGATAGTCCTGCTGCAGCTGCGCGTGCAGGCCGATGAACGCCTGCGCCAGTTCACGCGTGCGCGCGTCCGGGCTGGTCACCAGGCCCTTGGCCAGCCGTTCGACCAGGCGGCCTTCGTTGTCGAAGGCGTCCAGATGGCGCTGACGCAACGCGTCGTCGTGACCACGCAGCAGCACGTTCTTCCATTCCTGCACCTGGCCGCGGAACTCACGCTGCAGGCGTTCGGCGTCGCGGCTGTGCGCGACTTCGGGTGGAACCTCGGTGGACAACTTGAACCAGGCGGAGGCCAGGCCAGCCAGCGCGCACAGCAGGACCACGGCCAAGCCAACAGAAACCGCGCCGAGCAGCTTGGACTGCAGGCGCGGAGCACGGACAGACGCATTCATCGGGAAGCACTCTCGGGAAGGGGCAATGCGGTATCGACCCGCCAAGCTCCCGCTGAAGTGCGACGAACATCACATTAGCGTTTCGTTTACTGATGTGAAGAAAGTGTTTCATAGGACAAATGTGTCCATATGGAACGAATACGGACCCTGGACAGGGGATATAAATGTAACTAATGTAGTTACATGAAATCCGCGAACCTGCTCTCTGACGCCCTGCACGTGATGGCGCACCTGGTCGGCCAGGACGGCCCGCGCACCTCCGAGCAGCTGGCGTCCTGCCTGCCGACCCATCCGGTGGTGATCCGTCGCCTGCTGGCGCAGCTGCACAGGGCGGGCCTGGTTCACAGCGCCCGTGGTCATGGCGGTGGCAGCCAGTTGGCCCGCGATGCCGCAGCCATCACCCTGCATGACGTCTACCTGGCGGTGGGCGCACCGTCGCTGGTACAGGTCGGTACCCGTGATTCCGGCGGTGGCTGCCCGATCCAGCAGCTGGTCAACAGCGCTTTGCTGGAGGGTGCACGCGAAGCACAGCGCCTGCTCGAACAGCGCCTGCGGGCGACCACGCTGGACAAGCTCGGCGCCGACTTCGCCCGCCATCTCGCCCATCACCGTTCCCTGGAAGGTCACCATGAATCCTGATGTGCTCATCGTCGGCGGCAGCTATGCCGGCATTGCCGCCGGCCTGATCCTGGCCCGTGCCCGCCGCCCGGTCACCGTCATCGACGCAGGTTTGCCGCGCAATCGTTTCGCCAGCCATTCGCACGGGGTGCTGGGGCTGGATGGCATCAGCGGCGCCGAGCTGCTGAAGACCGCGCGCCAGCAGCTGCTGGATTACCCCAGCGTGCGCTGGGTGCATGCCGAGGCCGTGCAGGCCACCGCCGGCGCAGTGGGTGTGGAAGTGCGCACGGCCGATGGCCAGGTGCTGGCCGCGCGCAAGCTGCTGCTGGCCAGCGGTATCGCCGACGAGCTGCCGGAGCTGCCCGGGCTCGCCGAGCGCTGGGGCAGCACCGTGCTGCACTGCCCCTATTGCCATGGTTACGAGGTGGGCGGGGGTGCCATCGGGCTGCTTGGCGGGCATCCGATGTCCGCCAGCAAGGCGCCGCTGTTTGCCGACTGGGGCAATGTCACCTTCTTCAGCCAGGGCCTGCCGATCACCGATGAGGAACGGGCTGCCATGCAGCAGCGCGGCGTGCGGATCGAGACGTCGCCGGTGCTGGGCGTGCAGGGCGACCAGCCGACCTGGCTGGAAGTGGAGCTGGCCGATGGCCGCCGCATCGCCCAGCGTGCGCTGTTCGTGCCGGCCACCCAGGCGATGGCCACGCCGCTGGTGCAGCAGCTGGGCTGTGCATTGGCCGAGAGCCCGCTGGGCGAGTTGATCGAGGTCGACATGATGAAGCAGACCTCGGTGCCGAACGTGTATGCCGCAGGCGATGCGACGACGGTCGGCAACATCACCCTGGCGATGGCCGAAGGCGTGCGCGCGGGCATCGGCGTGCACCACGCGCTGGTGGCCGAAGACAGCAGCGCGCGCTGAACGTTGCACAGGTAGAGGCCGACCTTGGCAGGCGCCGTTCCCTCCACGCATGGCGTGGATCTACTGCAGGGCGGTCGAGCATGATTGATGCGCGGTGGGTGCCGGCCTTGGCCGGCACCGCTCCATT
>NZ_JAXBRE020000013.1:66903-77192 GCF_047520985.2 Stenotrophomonas sp. BR163 | reverse complement strand
CGACCAACTTTGGAGGGGGGGGGGGGGGGGGGGGGCCCGCCCCCCCCCCCCCACCGCTCCATTACCCCTTCACGCACAACACCTGGCGCAGGGTGTGCACCACGTCGACCAGGTCCAGCTGCGCGGCCATCACATCGTCGATCGACTTGTACGCGGCCGGTGACTCGTCCAGCACGCCGCTGTCCTTGCGGCATTCCACGTGCGCGGTGGCCTCGCGGTGCTGGGCCAGGGTGATCTGCTGGCGCGCGTCGCCACGGCTCATCACCCGGCCGGCACCGTGGCTGCAGCTGTGGAAGCTGTCCGCGTTGCCCTTGCCACGCACGATGTAGCTGCGCGTGCCCATGCTGCCGGGAATGATGCCCAGCTCACCCTCGCGGGCACTGACGGCCCCCTTCCGGGTCACCAGCAGCTCCTGCCCGTGGTGCGTTTCCTTCTGCACGTAGTTGTGGTGGCAGTTCACCGCCATCGCCGCCAGCTGGAACTTCGGCAGCCGGTGGCGCATCTCGGCCAGCACGCGCGACATCATCGCCTCGCGGTTCTGCCGGGCGTAGTCCTGTGCCCACGACACGGCTTCGACGTAGTCATCGAACAGCGGCTCGCCTTCCATGAAGAACGCCAGGTCCTTGTCCGGCAGGTGGAAGCCGAGCACACGCCGGGCCAGTTCCTCGCGCGCCTTCTCGATGAAGTAGGTACCGATCAAGTTGCCGGTACCGCGCGACCCGCTGTGCAGCATTACCCACACCGTATCCGTCTCGTCCAGGCACAGTTCGATGAAGTGGTTGCCGCCACCCAGCGTACCGAGCTGGCGGTCGAGCTTGTCGGTGCGGATCCTGCGGTGCCTGTCCTTGATCTTCTCCAGGCCGGCGGCCAGCCCGGACTGCACCAGCCGGGTATGGATGCTGTCGGGCATGCGCTGATGCTCGCCGCCGCGCCCGTTGCCGACCGGGATGCTGCGCTCGATGCTGTTGCGCAGCTGCCGCAGGTCATCGGGCAGGTCGTTGGCGCGCAGCGTGGTGCGCACGGCCGCCATGCCGCAGCCGATGTCGACGCCGACTGCGGCCGGGATGATCGCACCGCGGGTCGGGATCACCGAGCCGACGGTCGCGCCCTTGCCCAGGTGCACGTCCGGCATCACCGCCACCCACGGCCCGACGAATGGGATCGCGGCGATGTTGCGCAGCTGCTCATGCGCCTGCGCTTCCAGTGGCACGCCGTTGACCCAGCCCTTGATCGGCGTGCTGCCCTCGGCATGCAGCCATTGATAATTGTGTTGAGTGTCCATGTCTTCGTGTATGTCCTTGATGGGCCGGCGGCGCGTCCCTGCGCCACCGCGACCCCCTACCTGATCGTCACCAGCTGCTTCAGCACGCCGTCCAGGCCGCCGAACACGGTGAGCTTGTCGATCTTCTCGGTGACCTTCTCCAGCGCCTCCAGCTCCTTCAAGCGCATCAGCACCGGGTTGTCCTCGATCAGCTTTGCGGTGTTGAGCTGCGAACGCGTGGCGTTGGCCTCCTCGCGGCGACGGATCACGCTGGCCTGGGCCTGCTTCTCGGCCAGCACCACGCCGTTGAGGATCTCCTTCATCTCGCCCGGCAGGATCACGTCCTTGATGCCGACGCCGAGCAAGCGCACGCCGTGGCCCTCGATCGCCGCCTGCACATGGGCGGCGATCTCACCGTCCAGTGCTGCCTTGTCGCCCAGCAGCTCGTCCAGGCTGCGCGCGGCAATCGCCTGGCGCAGGCCGAACTGCAGCTGCCGATAGATGAATTCATCGGCATTGCTGAGCGTGCGGTGTGCACGCACCGGGTCGACCACCTGCACGGTCGCGGCCAGGTTCACCCGCAGGGTCACCTTGTCGCGGCTGAGCAGCTCCTGGCCGGACACGTCCAGCGACCGCGCACGCAGCTCCACACGCTCCACCGACACGTTGCCGTTGAAGTTCCAGAACGCGTGCAGGCCGGCGTCCAGCGTCTGCCGCAGCGTGCCATCGATGAACAGCAGGCCCACCGACTCGCTCGGCACGCTGCTGATCACCGCCACACGCGGCAGCACGCCCAGCTGGCCCAGGCGCTGCTGCACGTCCGCCGGAATGCGCGGCTCGTCACCCAGCGCCATCACGCGCACCTGGGTGTCGACCGAACCGCGCCAGTACAGGCGACGGCTGCCCGGCGGCAGCACTTCATCGATGCGGCCATTGCGCAGCAACAGGCCAACTTCGCTGGCGCCGACGTTGGCCAGCACGAAGTGCGTCTCCAACCGCGCGCCCAGTGCTTCGATCAGGCTGTCCTGGTCGCTGCCGGTGTAGGCCGCGCCCTTCGATGCGGTGTGGATGTCCACCTGCGGGCGGCCGCCGAACGGCGACAAGCGGTGCACGCCCGGCAGCAGGATCTGCTGGAAACGACGGTTGCGATACACCAGGCCGCGCTCGCCGTCGCCGATCACGACCTTGATGGTCCAGAACATGGGAGTCTCTCCTTGTATGGCTCTGGTGGTTCGACCCGTTGCGGATGAATCGCCATGACCCGGGTCGATCGGGTCGTGGCGAGGCCGCCTGCACACCACGTGCAGGCAGCGGAAGAGGGCGGCCATCGGCGGACGGTCCGCGCGCGGAGCCTTCGGTGCACCGGCAGTGCTGCCATCGTCGTTCCCGGCAGGCAGCACCGGGGCGGAACGTGGCTGGCAGTGACGGCGGGCCGAGGCCCGGCGTGCGGTCCGGTGCCTTCCACGCCCCCGCCCGAAGGCAGTGACCGTGGACGGCGACGATGGCCGCTGGGGCTTGCGCCCCGGGTGTTGCTTCAAGTCATGACGTGACAGGTCATGTGGTTGGAGTGGGAGTCGAACCCACGACAGACGGAATCAGGATCCGTTGCTCTACCCGACTGAGCTATCCAGTGGTGAACCGCGCGGAATCGAACCGCGTACCGGCGAACCGGCGCCTGCCTCCAGCAGGCGATCCAGGCGATGGCTTGTCCGCGACCTCCGGCATACGCCACGGCAACGCCGCGCGCACCAGCCCGTGGTGGAAACGGGACCGTTGGAGAATCGAGGGTGCAGGCCACCGACATTATCGGCGAGCGATAATGTTTGGCTGCGATGCAGATAATGTCCAGGCGTTGCCATGCACGCGGAGAAAATCCTCCGGCGCGGCAGAAAAACCTGGATCAGTGAGCGGCGGGTTGCCGCGCGGGGTGCAGTTCTGGCATCGCGGGTCCTTGTGCCGACGCAAACGAAAACGCCCCCGGGACTTGCGTTCCGAGGGCGTCGTCAGGCCTCGGAGATCGGGGTGGCCGATCTCCGCAGGGCGGGTATCAGGCCGTTGTCAGCTGGTCTTCCTTGCCGAACGCGCGCGCCGGCCGGTCCATGCGCAGGCATGGCAGCAGTTTGGCGATGGCGACGGAATGCGCGTTCAAGGGAAGTTTCCAGTGGGTGTTGAAACGAGGTGCGCACGATAAACCACGATTTAGTCGCGCGCAACCATTTTGTTGAATTATTTTCTTCGATGTACGTGCAATGCCGGCCAGCGGCCGGCACTACCGGGTCTCACGCTTCCGCGCTGGCGGCATCCAGCTGCGCGACATCCTGCACGCTCAGCGATACGTTGGCTGCGGCCAGCAGGTCGTGCAGCTGTTCGACGCTGGTGGCGCTGACGATCGGCGCGGTGATCGACGGACGCGCGATCTGCCAGGCCAGTGCGATCTGCGCAGCGCTGGCGCTGTGCTTGCTGGCTACGTCATCCAGCGCCTGCAGGATGCGCAGGCCGCGCGGGTTCAGATAGCGCTTCACCACCGTCTCGCCACGTGCCGGGCTCTTGGCTGCATCGGCCGGCGTGCGGTACTTGCCACTGAGGAAGCCACTGGCCAGCGCGTAGTAGCCGATCACGCCGATCTGCTCGCGCTGCACCAGCGGTTCCAGTTCCTTTTCGTAGCCGGCGCGGTCATACAGGTTGTACTCCGGCTGCAGGGTTTCGTAACGCGGCAACTTGTAGTCGGTGGACACCTTCAGCGCGTCGGCCAGGCGCGTGGCGCTGTAGTTGGAAGCACCGATCGCACGCACCTTGCCGGCCTCGATCAGGCGGCCGAACGCGGCCAGTGTGGCTTCCAGGGGCGTAGACTCGTCATCCTCGTGGGCCTGGTACAGATCGATCACGTCGGTCTGCAGCCGGCGCAGCGAATCCTCGACCGCCGCATTGATGTTGTCCGGGGTCAGGCCGGGGCGTTCGGCCCACTTGGCCACCTTGGTCGCCAGCACCACCTTGTCGCGCTTGCCGCTGCGGGCAAACCACTTGCCGATCAGCGTCTCCGATTCCCCGCCCGAATTGCCCGGCACCCAGGCCGAGTAAACGTCGGCGGTGTCGACCAGGTTGAAGCCGGCATCGACGAAGGCATCGAGCAGGGCGAAGCTGGCCTTCTCATCGGCGCTCCAGCCGAATACGTTGCCACCGAAGGCGAGCGGACGTACATGCAGGCCGGAACGGCCCAGTTCGCGGGTTGCCGTCATGGGCACGGACTCCTTGGGGGAAGTGTTCCAGAATAGAACGCGATGTGTGACCGTGCTGCGGCGACGACCACAAAACAGTGTTCCGCGACGCGCACGCCGCTAACGTTTTGTGAACACCTGGGACGCTGCGACTGCTAGTCTCGCCGCATCTTCCGCTGGAGTCGTCCCGATGATGCCTGCTTCGTCCCTGCGTGGTTGCCGCCTGCTGCTTGCTTCGGCCCTGCTTGCTGCTGTTCCCGCGTTCGCCGCACCGGCCACGGTGGCACCGGCGAAGATCGAGGTCTTGCCGGCCATCGACGCGGCGGTAAAGGCGCCCACCCGCGATGCCAACAACGTCAGGCGCGATGGCTTCCGCCATCCGGCGCAGACGCTGTCGTTCTTCAAGGTAGCGCCGGAAAAGACCGTCATCGAGATCACCCCCGGCAACGGATGGTATTCGGAAATCCTGGCGCCGTTGCTGCAGGACAAGGGCCATTACGTCGCTGCGGTGGTCGATCCGATGGCGGTGCCCGAAGGCCGCGGCCGTGACTACCAGCAGCGCAGCCGCGACAGCCTGGAGAAGAAGTACGCCGGCGCGCCGGCACAGTTCGGCAAGACCGCCGTGGTGGCCTACGACCCGGCCAAGCCGGTGTTTGGCCCGGCCAATTCAGCCGATGTGGTGCTGACCTTCCGCAACGTGCACAACTGGCGCAAGGCCGGCCAGGCGCAGGGCATGTTCCAGGGCTTCTTCAACGTGCTCAAGCCGGGTGGCGTGCTGGGTGTGGTCGAGCATCGCGCCAAGGCCGACGTGGCCGACGACGATGACACCGGCTATGTCGGCCAGCAGCAGGTGATCGCGATGGCCGAGGCCGCCGGTTTCAAGCTGGATGCGCGCAGTGAGGTCAACGCCAACCCGCGCGACACCAAGGACCACCCCAACGGCGTGTGGACGCTGCCGCCGACCAACCAGCACGACAAGGCCGATGATGCGAAGTACCAGGCGATCGGCGAAAGCGACCGCATGACCCTGCGTTTCATCAAGCCGTAAGGGCACGTCGCATGCCGTGCGCGCGTTGACGTGGTGGGGCCGGGCCCTTGCTCGGCTCCACAGGGACGTGGTGCGTGGCGCGGCGTGGGACAATGTCTTACCCGCCGCCCGCCGTGCCTGCAATGCTGATCGCCTTCAACAAGCCCTTCAACGTGCTCTGCCAGTTCACCGACCGCAGCGTGCCGCCGCGGCCGACCCTGGCCGGGTTCGGCCTGCCGCCGCGCGTGTATGCCGCCGGTCGCCTGGACCATGACAGCGAGGGCCTGCTGCTGCTGACCGACAACGGCACGCTGGCGCACAAGCTCACCGACCCCAGGCACAAGGCCGACAAGACCTACTGGGTGCAGGTGGAAGGCACGCCCGGTGACGAGCAGCTGCAACAGCTGCGCGATGGCGTTGTGCTCAACGATGGACCGACCCTGCCGGCGAAGATCGAGCGCCTCGACCCGGCGCCGACGCTGTGGACGCGCGATCCGCCGGTACGTTTCCGCAAGACCGTGCCGGACAGCTGGCTGGCGATCACGATCCGCGAGGGCCGCAACCGCCAGGTGCGGCGGATGACTGCAGCGGTGAACCTGCCGACGTTGCGACTGGTGCGGGTGTCGATGGGACCGTACCGGCTGGAGGGCCTGCAGCCCGGGCAGTGGCGGCAGATTGGTTGAAACAGAAAGGGCCGGATACCTCGCGGCATCCGGCCCTGGCTCGGGGTCAGATCCCTTCCGCAGGAAGGGCTCTGACCCGGTCGGTCACACTCAGGCGTCGCTGCCGATATCGCTGTGCTCGTCCACGACGGTGTCGTTGCGGCGGTCACGCGCGCTGATGCGCTGCGCCTGCCCATTCACCACGTGGCCATTGGCGGCCTTCTTCTTCTGCTGCTTGCGGTACAGCGCATAGCCGAGCAGGCCAACACCCACCGCAGCAGCGGCCACGGCCACGGCCGGATTGCGGCGCACGAACTTGGTCGCGGCCTTGCCGCCGGTCTTCACTGCGCCGATGGCGGCGCCGGTCTTGATCCAGTCCGCATTGCGCAGGCTGCCACCGGCGCTCTTCAGGCCATCGCCGGCGGTGTGGGCCAGCTCCAGGGCGCGCTCCAGGGCGCGGTCGGTGATTACGGTCAGCTTGCTCATGCGGGGGTCCTTTGCCTCGGGTCGAAGTCCAGTGTCGCGCGTTGCCCGTAAACGGTATGTCAGCCGGGGACGCACGTGGTGTGACTCTACCGCAGCCATTCAGGATCAGGCAGGGTGGGGCGGATCCCTTTCTTTTGGGAAAGGGCTCTGACCCCGGCGCGGTGAGCCCATTGCGATGCAATGGGATCCGCCCCCGCCCTCAGGTTCCGCGCGGCTTTGCCCGGTGCGTGGCCGTGGCTGTCCACGGATCATCCGGCCATGGATGGCGCGGGTAACGGCCCTTCATTTCCTTTTTCACTTCGGCGTAGGTGTTTTCCCAGAAGTTGCGCAGGTCCTGGGTGACCTGCAGCGGGCGGCCGCCGGGGGAGAGCAGATGCAGGGTCAGCGGCACGCGGCCATCGGCGATGCGCGGCGTGTCGGCCAGGCCGAACAGTTCCTGCAGTTTCACCGCCAGCACCGGCGGCAGCGGATCACCACTCTCGCTGTCCAACGCGTAGGTGATCGGCCGCTCCAGCCCGGACGGCACGGTGATGCGGGTCGGCGCATGACGCTCGACCAGCTGCCGTTGTGACCATTCCAGCGGCGACTTCAGTGCCTCGCCGAAACTGGCCTCATCCAGCGCGTCCAGGCGGCTCTTGCCGGCGAACGCGGGTTGCAGCCACTGCGTGAGGTTGGCCAGCAGGGCCGCGTCGCTGCAGTCGGGCAGGTCCAGTTCCGGCATCCAGCGTCGAAGCGATTCGACACGGGCCTGCCACTGGCGCAGGCCTTCGGTCCACGGCAAGGCCTGCAGGCCGAGTTCGGCTACCGCTTCGGTCAGCGCCTGCGCGGCATGCTGCGGATCGACCCGCCCGGCCGAGCGGCTGTCGAGCACGATGCGGTCGAAACGGGTCTCGCGCAGCGCCACCAGGGCGCGGCGTTCGCTGTCCCAACGCACTACGTCTTCGGTGACGAAGCGCTCCGGCCACGCCTTGCGCAGAGCACTTTCATCCACCGGTGCGGCACGTAGCAACAACGCATCGCGCGCTTCGAAGCGCAGTTCGCTGGCCACCAGCCAGGGCTCGCCGCGCAGGTCGCTCAGCTCGTGCAGGCGCGCGCTGCGGCCATTGGCCAGCAGGTAGCGCAGAGGATCGCTGGGATGCTGGAAGCCAATTCGATCGGGGAAGGCATGAGCGAGCAGGTCGCCCAGCTCATGGGCCTCGATGCTGGCCGGCGGCGTGGCTTCGCTGCGCAGGCGGCGACGCCACTGCTTGGCGGCGGCATCGATCGCGGCCAGCCCGCTGCGGTTGGCATCGCCCGGTGTGCGGCCATTGCGGAACGCGGCCAGTGCGCGCCAGCGGGCCGCCAGGGCGTCGCCGCCCTGGCGCAACGGGTCGCGCGCCTCCAGCAGCGCGGCCAGGTCGGCAGCCAGCGCCTGGGCGCGGGCATCGGGCGCTGCCAGCAGCATCGCCGCCATCCGTGGATGCGTGCCCAGCGCCAGCACACGCCGGCCCAGTTCGGTGATCGCGCCACTGCTGGACAGGGCGCCGAGCCGCTGCAGCAGTTCGCGCGCCGCGCCCATCGGACCCGCCGGGGGCGGATCGAGGAAGCGCAGATCGCTGCTGCCCCAGGCCGCCAGTTCCAGTGCCAGTCCGGCCAGTTCCACCTGGTCGATCTCGGCGCGGCGCTGCGGTTCCAGCCGATGCGACTGTGGCCACAGCCGCCAGGCCACGCCCTCGGCGACGCGGCCGGCGCGGCCCGCGCGCTGGTCGGCCGATGCCTGCGCGATGGCCACCACGTCCAGCCGGGTGAACCCACTGTTGGGGTCGTAGCGCGGTTCGCGTGCCTGGCCGCTGTCGATCACCACGCGCACGCCGGGCAACGTCACCGACGACTCGGCGACGTTGGTCGCCAGCACCACGCGCCGGCGGCCATCGCTGGCCACCTGAAGTACGCGCGCCTGTTGTTCCACGGGCAGTTCACCGTGCAGCGCCAGGACCTCGACATCGCCATTGAGCGATTCCTGCAGGCCCGCCTGCACCCGCGCGATCTCGCGCTGGCCGGGCAGGAACACCAGCAGGTCACCGGGGTGCTCGGCCAGCGCCTGCTGTACGGCGCGGCGCACCTGCAGTTCCAGGGCTTCATCGCGGCGCGCCGGGAAATGGCTGATCGCCACCGGGTAGCTGCGGCCCTCGCTGCTCAGCCGCGGCGCATCGAGAAAGCGTGCCAGCCGCTCGCCGTCCAGCGTGGCCGACATCACCACCAGGCGCAGGTCATCGCGCAGCTGCGCCTGCACATCCAGCGCCAGCGCCAGGCCGAGGTCGCCGCTGAGATGGCGCTCGTGGAACTCGTCGAACAGGATCGCACCGACCTCTTCCAGCATCGGGTCGTCCTGCAGCATGCGGGTCAGGATGCCTTCGGTGACGACCTCGATGCGCGTGCGCGCCGAAACCTTGTTTTCGAAGCGGATGCGGTAGCCGACCGTGCCACCGACCTCCTCGCCCAGCTGCCGCGCCATGAACAGCGCGGCGCTGCGGGCGGCGACCCGCCGTGGTTCCAGCAGGATGATCTTGCGGCCCTGCAGCCACGGTGCGTCGAGCAGTGCCAGTGGCACCTGGGTGGTCTTGCCGGCACCGGGCGGGGCCTCCAGCACCAGTCGCTGCTGCGCGGCCAGGTGTTGCTGGATCTGCGGCAGCAGCGGGGAAATCGGGAAGAGCGGGGCGTTCATGTGCAAAGGATAAGGGGGCACGGCGGGCGCAGGTACAATGCGCGGGCACTTTTCCCCCGCGATGACCATGCTCCTGATCGATATCGGCGCCAACCTGACCCACGATTCCTTCGACCGCGACCGTGACGCCGTGCTGGACCGCGCGCGCCAGGCCGGCGTGGTGCAGATGGTCATCACCGGCGCCAGCCGCGAGCACTCGCCGTTGGCGGTGCAGCTGGCCCAGCAGCATCCGGGCTTCCTGTACGCAACGGCCGGCGTGCACCCGCACCACGCGGTGGAATACACCGAAGAATGCGATGCCGAGATGCGCGCGCTGCACGCCCACCCGGAAGTGGTGGCGGTGGGGGAGTGCGGGTTGGACTACTTCCGTGATTTCTCGCCGCGCCCGGCCCAGCACCGCGCGTTCGAGCGCCAGCTGCAGCTGGCGGCAGACAACGGCAAGCCACTGTTCCTGCACCAGCGCGACGCGCACGCCGATTTCATGGCGCAGATGAAGAATTTCGAAGGTCGCATCGGCCCGGCGGTGGTGCATTGCTTCACCGGCGAACGCGATGAGCTGTTCGATTATCTGGACCAGGATTGGTACATCGGCATTACCGGCTGGCTGTGCGACGAGCGCCGTGGCGCGCACCTGCGCGAACTGGTGAAGAACATCCCGGCCAACCGCCTGATGATCGAGACCGACGCGCCGTACCTGCTGCCGCGCACGCTGAAGCCGATGCCGAAGGACCGGCGCAACGAGCCGATGTTCCTGTCGCACATCGTGGAAGAGCTGGCACGTGACCGTGGCGAGGACGTTGCGGTGACCGCGGCCAATGCCACGGCGGCCGCCCGCGCGTTCTTCCGCCTGCCCGACGCGGGTTGATCCGTAGAGCCGAGCCCATGCTCGGCTGCTCTTCGTGTCCGTCGCGCTGCGCGCGATGAGCCGAGCATG
>NZ_JAXBRE020000013.1:0-66893 GCF_047520985.2 Stenotrophomonas sp. BR163 | reverse complement strand
GGACACGAAGAGCAGCCGAGCATGGGCTCGGCTCATCGCGCGCAGCGCGACGGACACGAAGAGCAGCCGAGCATGGGCTCGGCTCTACAAAGCGCTGTCCGGTAGCGCCGGGCCATGCCCGGCGAGCGAAGCGGCAAGGTCCTTCAGCCCTTCCCGATACGTCGGAAACCGTGGCGCCCACCCCAGCGCTTCACGCGTGCCCCGGCTGTCGATGCGCTTGTTGCTCTCGTAGAAGCGTCGCAGCGTCGGGCTCAGTGCCGGGTCATCCCAGGCCACGGCGGGTGGCATCGCAAATCCCCCCAGCTGCGCGGCGAAGGCCAGCACGTCCTGCGGCGGTGCCGGTTCGTCGTCGCTGGGCAGGTACAGGCCCTTGTGCGTCGGTCGCTGCATTGCGGCGATGATGACGGTTGCCAGGTCATCCACGTGCAATCGGTTGAACACCTGGCCCGGGCGAACCACGTGGCGTGCACGGCCCTGCGCCAACTGCACCAGCGCATTGCGACCCGGCCCGTACAGGCCGGGCAGGCGGAACACCGCCGAGGCGATGCTGCGTTGTCCGGCCAGTGCACGCCACTGTGCTTCCGCGAGCAGGCGCTGCACACCAGCCGCTTCAGTGGCGTCGGCCGCGCTGCGCTCGTTGATCCAACCGCCGGCGCGGTCGGCATACACCGAGGTCGACGACAGATAGCCGACCCAGCGCAATGCCGGGCTGGCCTGCAGCGCGGGCAGCAGCAGGCGCAGTGCCGGGTCCCCTTCAGCATCTGGTGGCACGCTGCACAGCACGGCATCGGCCTGTGCGATCTCATCGAGCAGGGCAGGCGACGGTGGCGTGTCGGCGTGCAGCTGATGCCGTGGCAGGCCATCGTCCGGCGCGAACGAGGGATCGCGCACCGTGCCGGCCACGCCTACGCCGTGCGCCTGCAGCTGCGCGGCCAGCACGCGTCCGCTCCAGCCCAGCCCGAGAATCAGTACCCGCGCGGGCAACGGGCTGGCCTGCAAGGCGGGACTCACGCGACCCGCAGTGCCTGGTAGGCCTGCAGGCTGCTGTAGGCAACCTGCAGCAGCAGGGCTTCCTGATCAGCCCTGCGCGCACGCACCAGCATGTCGCCAACAATCTGTTCGGCCTCCACCTGCTGGCCGGCCTCCAGATCGCGCAGCATCGAGGCCTTCAACGCCGAGCCGGCCTGGGTCAGCGTGCCGCGCGCAGTGTCCTGCGCTGCCTCCGGAACCGGTTCACCGGCGGCTTCGGCGACGGCCAGGCACTCGTCGTAAAGGCCACGTACGATCGCTTCGCCATCATCGGTGGCGACGATGGTGCCGATATCCGCGCGCAGCAGGCAGGTGGCCGCGGCCAGCGCGGTCAGGAAGGTGTACTTGATCCACTGTTCCTGGCCGATACGTTCGCTGGCAAGGTGATCAAGGTTGGCCTTCGCGCAGACCGCAGCGAAGGCGCGCACGCGCGCGGAGATCGCGCCGCCGTCGCGCTCGCCGAAGGTGAGCTTGGCCGGCTTGCCCAGATGCAGCACCGCGCCATCGGGCGCCTTGGTGGCGCTGATGAAGCACAGGCCGCCGAGCACCGCGTCGCGGCCAAAGCGCAGATCCAGTGCATTGTAGTGGTGCAGGCCGTTGAGGATCGGCAGCACGGTGGTGTTCGCTCCGACTGCCGGGGCGATGGCATCGATCGAACTGTCCAGGTCGTAGGCCTTGCAGCTGAGGATGACCAGGTCGAAGGGCTTCTGCGCGGCCAGTGCGGGCAGTGCATCAGCCGTGACGTGCTGAACCGGGAAGCGCGCATCACCCAGTGGGCTGCGGATGACCAGGCCATCATGGTCCAGCTGCGCGGCGCGCGCGGGGCGCACGAGGAAGGTCACGTCCACGCCGGCCTGGGCCAGGCGGCCACCGAAGTAACCGCCGGTACCGCCGGCGCCGAGGATCAGGATGCGCATTGCACGTTCACCGTTTTCTGGGGGGAATCAGAACTGCGATTGTGCCGGAGATTGCAGGCAAAAAAAGAGCCGAGCATAGGCTCGGCTCTACAGGCTGCTGCATCCACGCATGGCGTGGATCTGGTGTTGCCGGCCAGCGGCCGGCACTACCACGCAGGTCTCAGCTGCGCATACCCACGCCACGGCGCAGCAGCCACAGGGCCAGCGCCGTCAGCACCACCACGAAACCGATCATCAGGCCGTAGGCCACAGGCAGCGGCACATCGCTGCTGCCCAGCAGGCCATAGCGGAACGCATTGACCATGTAGAAGATCGGGTTCGCGTGCGTGGCCGCTTCGGCCCAGCCCGGCAGCAGCTTCACCGAATAGAACACGCCACCCAGGTAGGTCAGCGGGGTCAGGATGAAGGTCGGCACGATCGCCACGTCGTCGAATTTCTTCGCGTACACCGCATTGATGAAGCCGGCCAGCGAGAAGATCGTCGCGCCCAGCAGCACCGTGGTCAGCGTCACCAGCGGGTGCGGGATGCGCACCGGGGTGAAGAACATCGCGATGATCAGCACGATCACGCCGACCATCAGGCCGCGCAGCACGGCACCGGTCACGTAGCCCCACAGGATCACCCAGTTCGGCATCGGGCTGACCAGCAGTTCTTCGACGTGGCGGCCGAACTTGGCACCGAAGAACGAGGAACTGATGTTGCCGTAGCTGTTCTGGATCACGCTCATCATCACCAGGCCCGGCACGATGAACTGCATGTAGCTGTAACCGCCCATGTCACCCACGCGCGACCCGATCAGGTTGCCGAAGATCAGGAAGTACAGGGTCATGGTGATCGCAGGCGGCACCAGGGTCTGGCCCCAGATGCGCATGATGCGGGCGACTTCGCGGCGCACGATGGTCATCAGCGCGATGCGGTTGCGCTGGCCGTCGGTCAGCTCGGTGGTGCTCATGCAGGCTTCTCCATGTTGCCGGTGAGGCGCACGAACAGCTCCTCCAGGCGGTTGCTCTTGGTACGCATCGAACGCACGCGGATACCCGCCTCGTTCAGCGTGGCGAACACGCGGTTGAGGTCCATCGCGCGTGGCATGTCGATGTCCAGCGTGTGCGGATCCGGCGCGGTCAGCGTCGCGCCCTCGATCACCGGCAGCTGTGCCGGCAGGTCACCGTCGATGTCCAGCAGGAAGCCTTCCACGTCCAGCTTGGCCAGCAGGGTGCGCATCGGCCCCTGCTCGACGATCTGGCCATGGTTGATGATCGCCAGGTGGCGGCACAGGTACTCGGCCTCTTCCAGGTAGTGGGTGGTGAGGATGATCGTGGTGCCGGCACCGTTGATCTCCTTCAGCACGCGCCACATGTCGCGGCGGATCTCGATGTCCACGCCGGCGGTGGGTTCGTCCAGGATCAGCAGCCGCGGGCGGGTCATCATCGCGCGGGCGATCATCAGCCGGCGCTTCATGCCGCCGGACAGCGTGCGGCTCATCACCTGCGCCTTTTCCCACAGGTGCGCGCGCTTCAGCTCTTCCTCGGCGCGCTGCTCGGCTTCCTCGCGCGGCACGCCGTAGAAACCGGCGTAGTTCACCAGGATGTCGAAGGGCTTCTCGAACAGGTTGAAGTTGATTTCCTGCGGCACCAGGCCGATCAGGCGCATGGTGGCACTGCGGTTGCGCACCAGGTCGCTGCCGAACACTTCCACCTGGCCCTCGCTGAGGTTGACCAGGGAGCTGATGATGCCGATCAGGGTCGACTTGCCCGCCCCGTTGGGGCCGAGCAGGGCGAAGAAGTCGCCCGGGGCCACTTCCAGGGAAACGCCCTTCAGGGCCTGGGTGCCGTTGTCATAGGTCTTGCGCAGGTCGCGCACGCGCAGGGCGGGCGCCGTATCGTTCTGGGATGCCAAGCTCGAAGCCTTCGCGCCCATGGGCTGGCGCTGGAGAGGGGCGGGGAGGGGCTATTATAGAAGACCCCGAGGGCTTGCCCCGGCTACACACTGTCCCGAAAAGTCGTGCCTGTTCAATTCCCCCTCAAGCTGGTCGGCTGCCGCATGCTGGCCCCGACCGTCGGCCATTACCAGTTCGTGCGTGACGATGGGCAGCCGCTGGATTTCCAGCCCGGCCAGTTCATCCAGGTCCATTTCAGCTACGCCGACGGCACCGAAACCAAGCGCAGCTACTCGCTGGCGACCATCCACGACCATGCGCTGGGCCCGGGCGAGGCGGTGGACATCGCGGTCAGTTTCGTGCCCGGTGGCGCCGCCACGGCCCTGTTCGAGGCACTGGAGCAGGGCAGCCAGATCAGTGCGTCCGGCCCCTATGGCCGGTTCTGCCTGAATCCCGGTGACCACAACGCCCGTTACCTGCTGATCGCCACCGGTACCGGCGTTACCCCGTACCGCTCGATGCTGCCGCTGCTGGAGAAGGCCATGGCCGAACGCGGCGTGCAGATCGTGCTGCTGCAGGGCGCGCGCAGCCCGGGCGAGCTGCTGTACAGCGAAGATTTCTACAGCTTCGCCGAAAAGCACGCGAACTTCCGCTATGTTCCCTGCCTGTCGCGTGAACTCCCGGCTGATCCGCACCCGGACGTACAGCACGGCTACGTGCAGCAGGCGCTGGCCGGTTTCACGCCGGACCCGGCCACCGACATTGCCTACCTGTGCGGCAACCCGGACATGGTCGATGCCTGCGCCGAGCTGCTGAAGGCGGCCGGCCTGGGCAACCCGCAGATCCGCCGCGAGAAGTACGTCAGCAGCAAGTGAGCCCGGAGGGGGCCGGCCGCTGGCCGGCAACCCCATGAACCCCGGTAGTGCCGGCCGTTGGCCGGCAACCCCCGCAAACCGGAGGCGGCACCACGCCGCCCCCGGTGCCCGGCCTCAGTACGCGATCCAGGCGTCACGCCAGGCAGAGCCGGTGCCCGGGCGGTAGGGTTCGGCATTGACGTTGCACCACGCGCCCTCCGGGAACGGGCGGCAGGCGTAGAGTTTGCCGTCGGCGGCGCCCTTGACCACGGTTTCGCCCGGCGTGTAGCTGCCGATACCGTCCGGATACACGAAGTCATAGTCGCCCGGTGGCGGATCGACCGGATCCGGCAGCTGCGTGTCGAGCTGGAAGCGATGGCCCGGCTTCAGGTAGACGCGGTTCTCGGTGGCCGAGGCGATGGGGGTGATGATTCCGTTCTTCAGCACGCCCACCCGGGCATGCTGGGCAGAAGCGTTGACCCTGTGGCCCAGCGTCAGCGGCCATTGCGTGGCGGAGGTCTGCCCGGTGGCGAGGGTGATCTTCGGGCTTTCCAGGTCATTGCCGTTGGCGTTGAACACGCGCAGGGTCAGGGTGGTACCGGTCTCCAGGTCGCCCCGCGCGGTGATGGCCCCAGCGTCCTCCCACTCTGGTGGCGGGATGATGTCACCGCCTTCGAAACGTACGTCAGCACAGGTATAGAACGCTTCCTTCGAATCCGAGCGTTGCCAGGTGTTGTAGATGATGTGCTGGCCAGTACGCTTGGGCAGTGGGCAATCCAGCCGGTAGATGCCGTTGGCGTCCTCGTCCACGTGACCCAGCGAGCAGAACTGCTCCAGATCGTCCCAACGCAGCGGGCTGCCCGGTTGCCAGCCTTCGCGGGTTACATAGAAGACCCAGTCTCGGGTCTTGTGCGGAGCCGATGCGAGGTACTCGAAGGTGTAGCGGCCGCGGGCATCGGCGCGGATCGGGCTGGTCGACCAGTCCGTGCGATTGAGGTCCATGCCGCGGTACTTTGCATTGCCGCCGCTGCACAGTTCGCCATCAGGCACGACCTGGCGATGGTTGCCGTCAGCCTCGGCCTGGCTGATGGCGGCCCAGTCGTAGAAGGGCTGCGCGCCACCGATGGCCTTGGCTGCCGCACAGGCCGCATTGGTCGGATTCTCGGGGTTGGCCTGACGGCAGGCGTAGATGCGGCTGATTGGCTTGGAGAGGGTGCCGTGGGCCTGGGCCTCCTGTGAGGCGAAGAGAGCTGCGCACAGGGAGGCAGCAACTGCTGCAAGTAGGTGGGCTTGCATCGATGACGTCCTTTGACGCGTGGAAGACCCGCCGAGTTTCCACGCAGCAAAGAGCGTCCTCCATTCAACGGTTCCTAAAAAAACGAGGCTGGGAACCCATCGCCTTTTTCCATGCGACCTCCATCGCAAGAAACGTCATGCAGGAGGGGGGGCACCGAAGTGCCACCCCCGTCGAGTTCAGTACGCGATCCAGGCATCACGCCAGGCATAGCCGGTGCCCGGGCGATAGGCATCGGCATTGATGTTGCACCACGCGCCTTCCGGGAACGGGCGGCAGGCGTACAGCTTGCCGTCGGTGCCCTTCACCACGGTCTCGCCCGGCGTGTAGCTGCCGAGGCCGGCCGGATACACGAAGTCGAAATCGCCACCCGGCGGATCGACCGGATCAACCGGGCCCGGCACCTGGGTTTCCAGCTGGAAGCGATTGCCCGGCTTCAGGTACACGCGGTTTTCGGTGGCCGATGCGACCGGCGTGATCACGCCGTTCTTCATCACACCGACGCGGGCGTGCTGCGCACTGGCATTGACCTTGCGGGCCAGCGCCAACGGCCACTGTGCGGGAGCGGTCTGGCCGGCCGCCAGCGTGGTCTCCACGCGCTCCAGGTCATTGCCGTTGGCATTGAACACACGCAGGGTCACGGTGCTGTCCACGTCCAGTGCACCGTTGGCGGTCACAGCGCCGGCATCCTGCCACTGCGGCGGCGGAACCACGCCATCGCCGCCTTCGAAGCGCACGTCCATGCAGGTATAGAACGCCTCCTGCGAATCCGAGCGCTGCCAGGTGTTGTAGATGATGTGCTGGCCACTGCGCTTGGGCAGCGGGCAGTCCAGCTTGTAGACACCGCCTTCGGACAGCGGCGTGTTGCCCAGCGTGCAGAATTCCTGCAGGTCGGCCCAACGCAGCGGGCTGCCCGGCTGCCAGCCATCGCGGGTGACGTAGAACTTCCATTCGCGGGTGGCGTGCGGCGCCGGCGCGCGGAACTCGAAGGTGTAACGGCCACGGGCGTCGGCGCGGATCGTCGTGGTCGGCCAGTCCGTGCGGTTCAGGTCGAGCCCGCGGTACTTGGGAATGCTGGCACTGCACAGTTCGCCGTCGCGCACCAGTTCGCGATGGTTGCCATTGGCATTGCCGTGGGCGATCGCGCTCCAGTCGTAGAACGGCTGCGAACCACCGATGGCCTTGGCGGCGGCGCAGGCCGGGTTGGTCGGGTTTTCCGGATTGCCCTCGTGGCACTGCTTCACGCGGCTGAGCGGCTTGGTCATGGTGCCGTGGGCGAAGGCGCTGCCGGACAGGGCCAGGCCGGCAACGACGGACAGTGCGAGGACTGCCCGATGGGACGGGTGCATGCAGAGACTCCTTTGCGAGGTATGGGAAACCCCATGAAGTCTTCACATGCAGACAGGCCGGCAATATCGGACAAGTTTGATTTCAGTGGCTGTCGTGCCTGATCTGCAGCACGCTGCTCAAAGCACTGCGGCTCAGGCAGAAGGCGGCGCGATGCGCACCGCCTTCTACAACGGGTCAGTAGGGCACCCAAGCATCGCGCCATGCACTGCCCATACCGGGGCGATATGCCTCGGCATTGACGTTGCACCACGCCCCTTCCGGGAACGGGCGGCAGGCGTACAGCTTGCCGTCGGTGCCCTTTACCACGGTCTGGCCGGGGACGTAGCTGCCAATGCCTGCGGGGTACACGTGGTCGAAATCACCGCCCGGCGACGGCGTGCCCGCGTCGGGCACCCGGGTGTCGAGCTGGAAGCGGTTGCCGTCCTTCAGGTACACCCGGTTGTCGGTGGCCGAGGCCGCCGGCGTGATCACGCCGTTGCTGAGCACGCCCACGCGTGCGTGCTGCGCACTGGCATTGACCTTGCGTGCCAGCACCAGCGGCCACTGTGCGGCGGCAGTCTGGCCGCTGGTCAGCGTGGCTTCCACGCGTTCGACATCATTGCCGTTGGCATTGAACACGCGCAGCGCCAACGTGGTGCCGACCGGCAGCTCGCCGCGCGCGGTGACCGGGCCGGCATCCTGCCACTGCGTTGCCGGTGCCGTTCCGCCGCCGCCCTGGAAGCGCACATCCATGCAGGTATAGAACGCCTCGGTCGAATCCGAGCGCTGCCAGGTGTTGTAGATCACATGCTGGCCGCTGCGCTGCGGCAATGTGCATTGCAGCTTGTAGGTGCCATCGGCCGACAGCGGTGTATTGCCCAGGGTGCAGAACTCCTGCAGGTCGGCCCAGCGCAGCGGGCTGCCCGGCTGCCAGCCTTCGCGGGTGACGAAGAAGCGCCAGTCACGGGTAGCGTGCGGCGCGGTCGCCTTGAACACGAAGGTGAATCTGCCATTGGCATCGGGCTGGATCGGCGTGGTCTGCCAGTCACTGCGGTTCACGTCCAGGCCGCGGAAGGTCGGGTTGTTGCCGCTGCACAGCTTGCCGTCGGGCACTACGGCCTGGTGGTTACCGTTGGCATTGGCCTGGTTGATGCCGTTCCAGTCGTAGAACGCCTGCGAACCGCCGATGGCCTTGGCGGCGGCACAGGCCGGATTGGTCGGGTTCTCGGGGTTGCCCTGGAAACAGGCGTAGACGCGGCTGACAGGCGTGGTCATGGTGCCGTGGGCGAACGCATCGCCGGCCAGCAACAGGCCGGCGGCGGCCCACGAAGTGGCCAGCAACAGCGGTGTGGATCGGAATGACATGGCGCATCCTTGTGGTCGTCGAAAGGGAACGGTGACCGCAGGCGCTGCGCTGCGCGGCGGACTTCCGGCGGCACCACGGCGAGTATCGAGTCGCGCTGCAGGCGACGGAACCATCGAAGTGCCGATCCGTGACTGCGCATGTGAAGCCCTTCCCGCAGGCTTCACGCAGGACTGAACAGATGCGCTGTATGTCACGTGATCGGCGTGGCATCGATCACGTCATGGAGATCACGCTACGCGGTCCCGGTACCCACCCGATCTGCCTGGCACGAGAAACAGCCATGCGCCGCGTTGTGCAGCTGGACGAACGCCACCGACGGGTCGGCAAACAGTGCATCCAGATGGTCGGCCACCTCGGTGCCCGCACAGACCTGGGCACCGCACATCAGCGCGGCGTGGTCATAGGCACGCACCGAGATCATCCGGCGCTGCACATACGGGGGCACCTCGCCCGGAGGCAGCACGCAACGGGTCACGCCGCGCTGCACGAAGATCGGGCCGGCGGCGCGGTACGGCGAATGCAGCGGCAGGTGGACGTGGGACAGCAGGAGCAGCTCGCTGCCAGGCGCGGGATCGCTCAGGCTGATCCGGCAGGGATGTCCGCCGTTGGCGCCGGCCCAGCGACGCTGGATGCCGAGCGCGGCGAGCGCGCTGTCGCTCATCTCGAACAGGTGCAGGAAGGGGCGATGGTCGATGCCACCGAGGTACCACGTGTGCATGGGCGTCTCCTGGGTCTGCGGCGGATTCTGCGCGTGCGCCGGCGGCCGTGCTCGCCGTTTTCAGACCCCGCATCGCCGTCGGGCCGGGGCACTGGCCCATGGGGCGCTGCGGTCCGCCGCCGATGCCGCCCTGTGCCGGCCGAGGCCGAGGGGCGGGACCGCCTGGTCTGCGCGCCGTCGGCGGCGGATTCGTCATTGCCCATCGCCGTCGGCGCGCTGCCCGTGTAAGTTGGGTCACATCTTCCGCGGCAGCCCGTCGTGGTCGACAGGAACGTCCTCCAGGGGAAACGAGCACGATGCAAAGACACCACCTCGCGCTGGCCGGGATGCTGGCCAGCCTGATGCTTGCCGGGTGCAGCCAGCCGCCGCCGGCCGCCGCCGGAAGCGCCAGCGATGCACCCAGCCGCCGCTTCGGCACGATCGACTTCCAGCCCTGCACGCTGTCTACCGAAGGCGCCAGCGCCAACGTGGAGGCGCAGTGCGCCACCCTGCAGGTGCCGGAGGACCGGGCCCAGCCCGGCGGTCGCCGGATCGGCCTGCGTATCGCCTGGCTGGAATCGGGCAGCAGCGGCGCCAGCCAGCCGGACCCGGTGTTCTTCCTGGCCGGCGGCCCCGGCCAGGCGGCCAGCGAGGTGGCGGTCATCGTCGACACTGCACTGCGCCAGGTGCGCAAACAGCGCGACGTGTTCCTGATCGACCAGCGCGGCACCGGCGGCTCCAACCCGCTCAGCTGCCTGGGCGCGGACGGCAAGCCGCTGCAGGTGGACGAGGATGCCGCGCCTTCCGAGGCAGCGTTGCGCGACTACGCCCAGCGCTGCGCCGCATCGCTGCAGGGGCGTGCCGATGCGCGCTTCTACACCACCACCGAGGCGATCGCCGATCTGGATGCGGTGCGTGCGGCGCTCGGTGTGGACCAGCTCAACCTGGTTGGCGGCTCCTACGGTACCCGCGTGGCCCAGCGCTATGCCGGGGCCTACCCGCAGCACACCCGCAGCATCGTCATTGATGGCGTGGTACCGAACGAGCTGGTGGTCGGTGGCGACTTCGCAACCACCTTCGAGGATGCGATCGCCCTGCAGTCGGCGCAGTGCCGCAAGGATGCCGCGTGCAGCAAGCGTTTCCCGACCGATACCCGCGCGCAGCTGCGCAGCGTGGTCGACTCCCTGCGCCGTGCACCGGTCTCGGTCGAGTATCGCGACCCGGGTACCAACGCACCCCGGCAGGATGTCCTGACGCCGGACAGCGTGGTCGGCCTTGCCTTCGCCTTCTCCTACGTGCCGCAGTATTCCTCGCTGCTGCCACTGGTGCTGGATGAAGCCGCACAGGGGCGCTATGCCCCGTTGGCATCGCTGGCGCGCGGCGCGAACCGCAGCATGGATTTCCAGATCAACCGCGGCATGCAGTGGTCGGTGATCTGCAGCGAGGATGCGCCGCGCTACCACGCGCCGGCCGAGGATCCCGAGCGGCTGTTCGGCAACGAGGTCGCCAGTGCGTTCTTCGCGGCCTGCCCGGTGTGGCCGCACCGTCCGGCGCCGGCAACCGATGCCGTGCCGCTGCGCAGCGACGTGCCGGCACTGCTGCTGTCCGGTGAGCTGGACCCGGTGACGCCGCCGCGCTACGCCGCACAGGTGCTCAAGGGCCTGCCCAACGGCCGTGCGCTGGTCGCCCGTGGCCAGGGCCATGGCACGTTGACCGCCGGCTGCATGCCGCGGCTGCTCGGTCAGTTCATCGACAAGACCGATGCCAAGGCGCTGGATGCCGGCTGCCTGGACACGCTGAGCTACGTGCCGGCGTTCACCTCGTTCAACGGATGGGAACCATGATCGTCGCCGACAACCTGCACAAGGCCTTCGATACCCGCACGGGCCGCATCCAGGCGGTCGCCAACGTCGGCTTCCGCGCCGGGGATGGGCAGATCACCGGCCTGCTCGGCCCCAATGGTGCCGGCAAGACCACCACCATGCGCATGCTGTACACACTGATGACGCCCGACCAGGGCAGCATCACTGTCGATGGCATCGATGCCGCCCTCAATCCGGTGGAGGTGCGTCGCCACCTCGGCGTGCTGCCCGATGCGCGTGGCGTCTACAAGCGCCTGACCGCGCGCGAGAACATCGCCTACTTCGGCGAACTGCATGGCCTGTCTGCCGAGCGCATCCGCGAACGCATCGAGGTGCTGTCGCACGCGCTGGACATGGGTGACATCCTCGACCGGCAGACCGATGGCTTCTCGCAGGGCCAGCGCACCAAGACCGCGATTGCCCGCGCGCTGGTGCACGACCCCCGCAACGTCATCCTCGATGAACCGACCAATGGCCTGGACGTGATGACCACGCGCGCGCTGCGCCGCTTCCTGCTGGGCCTGCGCGAAGAGGGGCGCTGCGTGATCCTGTCCAGCCACATCATGCAGGAGGTGGGCGCGTTGTGTGACCACATCGTGATCATCGCCAAGGGCACGGTGATGGCTGCCGGCAGCGCCGACGAGCTGCGTGCGCAGGCCGGCGAAGCCAACCTGGAAGATGCGTTCGTGAAACTGATCGGCAGCGAAGAGGGCCTGCACGCATGAGCATGATGTCGACCCTGATGACGGTAATGCGCAAGGAACTGCGCGACCTGTCGCGTGACCGTCGCACGCTGCTGCTGACCCTGCTGTTCGGGCCGCTGCTGTACCCGGTGCTGCTGCTGGGCATGGGCAAGCTGGCCGAGAGCCGGGTGCGTACCCAGATCGAAGAGCCGTTGCAGATCCCGACCATCGGCGCAGGGAACGCGCCGAACCTGGTGCGCTTCCTCGCCGCACAGGGCCTCAATGCCGCACCGGCACCGAAGGACCTGGCCGAGGCCATCCGCACCCAGGACATCGATGTGGCGCTGCGCATCAGCGATGATTTCGGCAAGGACTGGGCCGAGGGCAAGCCGGCGCTGGTGGAGGTGATCAAGGACAGCACGCGTCGCGCGGCTGAAGTACCCAGTGCTCGCCTGGAGGCGGCGCTGGCCACCTACAACGGCCAGGTCGGTGCACTGCGCCTGATGGCGCGTGGCATCGACGCACAGGTGGCACGCCCGCTGGACGTGGCGCGCCAGGACCTGGCCAGTGCCGAGGCCAAGCGCGGCATGATCCTGTCGATGCTGCTGCCGGTATTGCTGACGCTGACCTCGTTCATCGGTGGTGCCTACCTGGTGATGGACGCCACCGCCGGCGAGCGCGAGCGGCAGTCGCTGGAACCCCTGCTGGCCACGCCGGGCTCGCGCAGCGCGATCGTCAGTGGCAAGATCGCCGCCGCCTGCGTGGTCGGTTTCGTGTCGCTGCTGCTGACCCTGGTCGCGTTCAAGGTGAGCGCGCAGATCGCACCCGGCAACATCGGCCGCCAGTTCAACATGAACGTCGGCTCGATGCTGCAGATGCTGCTGGTGATGTTGCCGATGCTGCTGATCGGCACCTCGCTGCTGACCTTCCTGTCGGCCGCGGCCAAGAGCATGAAGGAAGCGCAAAGCCACATGACCTGGCTGATGCTGCTGCCGATGCTGCCTGGCTATGCACTGGTGGCCTATCCGCTGAAGAGCGAGCTGTGGCAGTACGCCGTGCCGTTCCTGTCGCAGAACCAGATGCTGCTGAAGGTGATCCGCCACGAGATCATCACCCCGGCGGTCTGGGCGATCTACCTCGGCGCCAGCCTCGGCCTGGCCGCCGTGCTGTGGTTCGCCGCCGTGCGCCGCTACCACAACGAGCGCCTGGCCATCTCTGGTTGACCGCCACGGGTAGCGCCGGGCCATGCCCGGCGGATATGAAACGAGCCCCGGTCATTCCGGGCCTCGTTGTTTTCAGGATTGTGTTGCCTCCCAAGCGGCGAAGCGCTGGGCGATCACCGGTGCCAGTCGGTCGAAGTTTTCCCAGGTATCGGCGACGTGGTACAGCGAAAGGACCTCGGCCCCCAACTGTTCCTCATAGTCTTCGAGATACTGGCCATTCTCGAGGTCGTAGTACGAAGCAGTGAACGTGTTGGCTTCATCACTGACCAGGTCATCGACGAATTTGCCGTCGCTGCATTGAAGCAGGAACAGGCCCGGCGTCGTTCTACGTTCCCGCAGCGCCTGCAGGTCTTCTTCGGCGTCCTCGGCGAGCTCTTCGCTTGCCATGCCCTGTAGCAGCAGCCATGCCAGGTACATGCCGATGTGAGTGGCGCCGGCCTCAGCCGGAAGATCCGAAGGGAAGTCACCCCCGGAATGCCAGCTGGCGTCGTCGTACTTCATCTGTTCTCCTCCTGATTCTAGAAAATAGCCTAGGTCGCGAGGGTAGACAGCGGGAGCGTTGAATGCGTCAGCCGCTGGAATACCGCGCAGGCGTCACCCCCATCTCGCGCTTGAACACGGTGATGAACGCGCTTGGGGTGTCGTATCCCATCGACAGCGCAACGCTGATCACCGGCTCGCCCGCCAGCAGGCGTGGCAGCGACAGCAGCACGCGCAGGCGCTGCCGCCAATGGCCCAGGGTCATGCCTGTTTCGGCCTGCCAATGGCGGGCGAGGCTGCGGCTGGACAGGCCGCTGGCGGCTGCCCACGCTTCGACGCTGCGAAGGTCGTCCGGCGACCGTGCCAGCGCCGCCGCGATCCGCCGCAACCGTCGATCCTGCGGTTGTGGCAAGGCAAGCGGCAAAGGCGTGCTGGCGGCGATCTCATCGGCGATCACGCCGGCCAGGCGTGCCTGCGCGGCGTCCAGCGCCTGATGTGGCCAACTCAGTGCGCGCATCATCGCCGCCTGCAACAGCACGTTCGGCTGGAAAATGCGCGGCACGGCGGGCAGCTCCAGACAGGCTTCTGCGTTGAAGTACAGGCTCCAGCCATCGAATGCCTCTGCCCCTACCAGGGCGTGAGGCAGCAAGGGCGGTATCCAGGCAACATGCCCCGCCGGCAGCAACCAGTGCAGATCGCCGGCCTCGATCCGCAGCAGGCCGTGGTGGGCACCCAGCACTTGGCCGCGCACGTGCTGGTGGCGCGCGGTGCGGCGCCGTCCGGGCACCCGCAGCTGCGAGGCCAGGACGACTGGACCGTCTTCGGCGTTCGCCAAAGCGGGGTCAATCAACGCGGGTGATGTCTGATCTGCCATATCCATTGGCAGTTATACGGCAGAAGTGCCGCTGGCTGGGCGGCACACTGGGCTCCCGATCCCACAGGAGCATCACCCATGCAGCCACACGACATCCTTCCCGACCATCAGAACGAGGTGCAGGTGAACGGCCTCACCGTGCGCAAGGGCAGCGTCGGCGCCTTCCTCGCCAGCGTCCGTGACTGGCAGGACCCCGCCAGCGATGACGCCACCCGCGCCACCGCCGAAGCCGACCTGCGTGCGCTGCTGCCGGGCCTGCATGCGCTGGGCCTGTTCCAGGTGTTGGCCGCGCGTGATCCGGCACTGCAACGCCTGATCGACAGCCTCTCCTGAAACGAACACGGCCCGGACATGCCGGGCCGTGTGGTCATTGCGGGGCGGAAACGACTTAATCCCCTCCGTCCCCTTTTCGTGGTCAGCTGCCGCCCGGGGCGAACACCAGGGTGCGGCGGGTGGTGACCGGTGCGCTGACCGGCTCGAAGCGCCAGCGCTTGACCGCGTTCATGGCCTCGCGATCGAAGACGCGCGACGGTGTTGCGCGCAGCACACGGGCGTTGGTCACCGAACCGTCGGTGCCGACGGTGATCTCCACCAGCACCTCGCCGGAGGTGCCTGCACGCAGCGCCTCGGACGGATAGCGCGGCGCCGGTGTGCTGACCGGGCGCAGGTTGGGCGCCGCAGCGGCCGCCGGAGCTGCAGCCTGGCGTGCGGCGCTGGCCTGCTGGGCGGCAGCCTGCTGCTGCTTCTGCTCGGCTTCGCGGCGGGCCGCAGCCTGGCGCTCGGCTTCCTGGCGCTCGTTGTCGCGGCGGGCGGCGTCCTGCTGGGCAGCGATCTGCTTGGCTGCGTCGGCTTCCTTGGCGCGCTGCTCGGCCAGGCGCTGCTGTTCGGTCTGCTGCTTGCTGCGGTCCTCGGCGTCCTTCTTCGCCTTCTCGGCTTCGGCCTCGGTGCGCTTGGCCGCGTTCTGCACGCCCTTGGCCAGGCCGTCCTTCAGGCGCGGCAACGCCGGCGCAGAGGCGTCCACCTTCTCGATCAGTGCCACCAGGCGCTGCGCTTCGGTGTAGTCCTCGCGGCCCAGGTGCTGTTCGGCGGCGATCAGGGTGTAGGGCAGCAGGTCGGTCAGCGCGCTCTTCACCGAGGCGTCGTCCGGCGTCTTGTCGCGCAGGGCGAGGTAGTACTCGATGGCGTTGTCGCCGGCCGGCGCGTACATGCGGTTCTCGCGCAGGGCCTGGCTGGCCGACTCACGCAGCTGCTCGGTGCCCATCGACTGCACCTTGGCGGCAACCACCGGTGCGGCCGGTGCAGCGGCGGTGGGTGCGGCGGCCGGGGCCGGTGCGGCAGTTTCCTCCTTGCCCGAGCAGGCAGCCAGTGCCAGTGCCAGGGCAACCGGCAGCCACCGGCGCGCGGCGGTGATCGTTGAGACGTGCGACATCCTGCTCCCCTCTAGAAGACGACGTGACGTAAATCATTGATATGCATGGCCGGGACCTGCGGTCCGGGCGCGGCAGGGTGACGTTTCCCGACGCCACCGCCGGCAACGGCGAGGGTGCAATCTAGCATCCCGGCCGCCGCCGCGTACAAGAGCAGTGGCCGGGATGGGCAACGGCGGCCGTGCCGTTGCCGGCGCCGACCTCAGTGGTCGTGCGCCTTGTCGTGCGACTTGCTGTGGCCGTTGGACATCAGCTTGTCGGTCCAGGCGATGCCGATCGCCGACAGGATGAACACGCAGTGGATGATGGTCTGCCACAGCACGCCTTCCTGAGTCAGCATCGAGCAGCGGGCGACACCGATGTTGGCGGCGGCCACGCTCATCTGCTCCGGCGTGCACAGCGGGATGCCATTCAGTGCGCCACTGGCGATGAAGGTCTTCAGCAGGTGGATCGAGGAGATGCCGATGATCGCCATCGCCAGCTTCACCTTCAGCACGCTGGCATTGACGTGGCTCAGCCATTCCGGCTGGTCCGGGTGGCCTTCCAGGCGCAGGCGCGAGACGAATGTCTCGTAGCCGCCGACGATCACCATCACCAGCAGGTTGGAGATCATCACCACGTCGATCAGGCCCAGCACGATCAGCATGATCTGCTGTTCACCCATCGAGGCGGAATGCGAGATCAGGTGCCACAGTTCCTTGCCGAACAGGAACACGTAGACGCACTGCGCCACGATCAGGCCCAGGTACAGCGGCAGCTGCAGCCAGCGCGAGGCGAAGATCAGCGTGGACAACGGGGAGAGCGGCGGGCGGTTTGCACTCATGCGGGGGATGCTGCGTTTCGGGGGAGAGGCGAGGTTACCGGCCCGCCATGACGGTGCCAACCCAACTCACGCACTAGACTTCAGGTTCCTTTCCGCACCCCGAGCCGACGCCATGATCGACCTGTATTACTGGCCCACCCCGAACGGCCATAAAGTGACCCTGCTGTTGGAGGAAACCGGCCTGGAGTACCGCATCCACCCGGTCAACATCGGCTCGGGCGACCAGTTCAAGCCGGAATTCCTCGCCATTTCGCCCAACAACAAGATGCCGGCCATCGTCGACCACGCCCCGGCCGACGGCGGCGCCCCGCAGAGCGTGTTCGAGTCCGGTGCGATCCTGTTGTACCTGGCCGAGAAGACCGGCCGCTTCCTGCCCAGCGATCCGCGCGGCCGCGTCACCACCCTGGAATGGCTGTTCTGGCAGATGGCCGGCCTGGGCCCGATGAGCGGCCAGATGGGGCATTTCAATGTGTATGCCCCGGAAAAGATCCCGTATGCGATCGAGCGCTATGACAACGAAGTGCGCCGCCTGCATGGGGTGATGGACAAGCGCCTGGCCCAGCACGCCTTCCTGGCCGGCGACGCGTACACCATCGCCGACATGGCCAGCTACCCGTGGGTCGGCGCCTACGACACGCTGCCGGTGGACTTCGCCGCGTTCCCGAACCTCAAGCGCTGGCACGAGGCCATCGCCGCGCGCCCGGCCACCCAGCGCGCCTATGCGCTGCGCCAGCAGGTGAACCCGAACGCCGGCAAGCCGCTCAGCGACGAAGAGCGCAAGCATCTGTTCGGCCAGCGCTGACCCCGGCATCTGAAGGTGGGTGCCGACCGTTGGTCGGCACTCGTCCGCACTGCTTATGGGCAGAAGGTCATGCTGCCTTCCCGCACGGGCTTGGTTAGGATGGGGGACGACCGTCCCGCGCCTCGCGTGGAGGCGGACCTGCCGTTTGCCGGGATCCTCCATGCGCCATCTGTTCGCTTCGCTCGCCCTCATGCTCGCCACCAGTACCGCCGCCCACGCCGAAAAGCTGACCCTGGAAGCGATCACCGGCCCGCTGCCGTTGTCCGGCCCGACCCTGATGAAGCCCAAGGTGGCGCCGGACGGTTCGCAGGTCGGCTTCCTGCGCGGCAAGGACAGCGACCGCAACCAGCTGGACCTGTGGACCTACGACATCGGCAGCGGCCAGACCCGCCTGCTGGTTGATTCCAAGGTGGTGCTGCCCGGCACCGAGACCCTCAGCGATGAGGAAAAGGCCCGACGCGAGCGCCAGCGCATCGCCGCGATGACCGGCATCGTCGATTACCAGTGGTCGCCGGACGCGCAGCGCCTGCTGTTCCCGTTGGGCGGCGAACTCTACCTGTACGACCTCAAGCAGCAGGGCCAGGCGGCCGTGCGCCAGCTGACTCACGGTGAAGGCTTCGCCACCGACGCCAAGCTGTCGCCCAAGGGCGGTTTCGTCAGCTTCATCCGCGGCCGCAACCTGTGGGTGATCGATCTGGCCAGTGGCAAGCAGCTGCAGCTGACCCGCGACGGCAGCACCACCATCGGCAACGGCGTGGCCGAGTTCGTCGCCGACGAGGAAATGGATCGCCATACCGGTTACTGGTGGGCGCCGGATGATTCGGCCATCGCCTTCGCCCGCATCGACGAGGCGCCGGTGCCGGTGCAGAAGCGCTACGAGGTCTACGCCGACCGCACCGATGTGATCGAACAGCGTTACCCGGCCGCCGGCGACGCCAACGTGCGCGTGCAGCTGGGCGTGATCGCACCGGCCGCCGATGCGCAGCCGCGCTGGATCGACCTGGGCAAGGAACAGGACATCTACCTGGCCCGCGTCGATTGGCGCGATGCGCAGCACCTGAGTTTCCAGCGCCAGTCGCGTGACCAGAAGCAGCTGGACCTGGTCGAAGTGGCGCTCGACTCCAACCGCCAGCGCGTGCTCGTACACGAGACCAGCCCGACCTGGGTGCCGCTGCACAACAGCCTGCGCTTCCTTGAAGATGGCAGCTTGCTGTGGTCGTCCGAGCGCACCGGCTTCCAGCACCTGTACCGCATCGACAGCAAGGGCAAGGCCACCGCGCTGACCCATGGCAACTGGCCGGTGGACGAACTGCTGGCGGTCGATGTGAAGGCCGGCAAGGCCTACTTCCGTGCTGGCATCGAGACCTCGCGCGAAAGCCAGATCTACGCGGTGTCGCTGCAGGGCGGTGAGCCGCAGCGCCTGTCGAAGGCGCCGGGCATGCACAGCGCCAGCTTCGCCCGCAATGCCAGCGTCTACGTGGACAGCTGGTCCAACAGCACCACGCCGCCGCAGATCGAACTGTTCCGCGCCAACGGCGAGAAGATCGCCACGCTGGTCGAGAACGACCTGGCCGATCCCAGGCACCCGTATGCGCGCTACCGCGATGCGCAGCGCCCGGTCGAGTTCGGCACGTTGATGGCTGCCGACGGCAAGACCCCGTTGAACTACAGCCTGATCAAGCCGGCCGGCTTCGATCCGTCCAAGCGCTACCCGGTGGCGGTGTACGTCTACGGCGGCCCGGCCAGCCAGACCGTCACCGACAGCTGGCCCGGCCGCGGCGACCATCTGTTCAACCAGTACCTGGCCCAGCAGGGCTACGTCGTGTTCTCGCTGGACAACCGCGGCACTCCGCGCCGTGGCCGCGACTTCGGTGGTGCGCTGTACGGGAAGCAGGGCACGGTGGAAGTGACCGACCAGCTGCGCGGCGTGGCCTGGCTGAAGCAGCAGCCGTGGGTGGACCCGGCGCGCATCGGCGTGCAGGGCTGGTCCAACGGCGGTTACATGACCCTGATGCTGCTGGCCAAGGCATCGAACCAGTACGCCTGTGGCGTGGCCGGCGCGCCGGTCACCGATTGGGGCCTGTATGACAGCCACTACACCGAACGCTACATGGACCTGCCGGCGCGCAACGAAGCGGGGTACCGCGAAGCGCGCGTGCTGACCCATATCGACGGCCTGCGTTCGCCGTTGCTGCTGATCCACGGCATGGCCGATGACAACGTGCTGTTCACCAACTCGACCAGCCTGATGAGCGCGCTGCAGAAGCGCGGCCAGCCGTTCGAGCTGATGACCTATCCGGGTGCCAAGCATGGCCTGTCCGGCGCCGATGCCCTGCATCGCTACCGTGTGGCCGAAGCCTTCCTGGGACGCTGCCTGAAGCCCTGATGCACAAACGGGAAGGAGCCCGCCGATGACACTGCCGCCGCCGATTCCCACCCATGGCCCGAAGCCTGCCGGCTGGTGGTCCCGTCACTGGCGCTGGGCGATGCCGCTGGCCGTGCTGCTGGTGTTGGCCGGTGCCGGTGGCGTGGTGGCCTGGAGCGTGCTGCGCTGGAGCGAGGCGGCACGCGAGAGCCCGCCGATGCGCGAGGCAATGCGCCGCGCCGGATGCAGCATCGAACTGGTGGAAGCCTTCGGCGAGCCGCTGCGTGCCGAATCGATGCCGCTGGGCAGCATGCAGACCGCGATCAATGGCCAGCGCGACGTCGGCCTGACCGTGGCCCTGGAAGGCCCGCGCGCGCGCGGCCGGCTGTTCGTGAAGGGCACCCGCAGCGACGACGTCTGGGACTATCCGGTGATGTATGTGCTGGGCGAGAACAAGCAGACCTTCGACCTGACCGCGCTGGATGATGACGAGGCCGCGCAGGAATGCGAGCTGCAGGCCTGCCGCGAACGCGGCGAATGCCCGCTGGCCGCGGCGTTGTGACCTCCGGCCGATTGTCGCCACAGCGCTGAGCGCGTAGGGTGCGGGCAACCCTGTCCTGGAGTGCACCATGAAGCCGATCGCGTTGGCCGTTGCCCTGGCCCTGACTGCCGCCCCGCTGATGTCCGCACCGCCGGCGCTGGCGGCACCCGCCACCAAGGCCGCTACTCCGGCCAGCCCGGCCTGGGTGACCCGCAGCAACGCACTGGCGCAGATCCTGCTCGATGCGCAGGGCCCGTTCCAACCGGAAGAAACCGGCTTCTTCGGCGTGCCCGGCTATGACGACAAGGTGGCCGACCTCGGCGCGGACAACGGCAAGCGCTACCGCGCGGCGATGGCCAAGGCGCGCGACGAACTGAAGGCGAAGCTGGCCACCGAGAAGGATCCCAACGTCCGCCAGGACCTGGAGATCATGATCCACGCCGCCAACCAGAACATCGAGGGCAGCGAGCTCAACGAGAAGTACCTGCTGCCGTGGACCGATGCACCGCAGACCGTGTTCAGCGGCCTCAACCTGTTGCTGTCCGACCAGGTGCCGGCCGAGCGCCGGGCCAAGGCGATCGACCGCCTCAAGGCCTACGCCGGGCTGCAGCCGGGTGGCACCGCGTTCACCACGCTGGCCCGCCAGCGTTACGAAGAGCGTTTGAAGGACGGCAGCCTGCTGCAGCCGACGAAGATCGAAGTGCAGCAATCGCTGGACAACGTCGAGACGTACATCACCGGCATCGAGTCGCTGCTGAAGAAGTACCAGATCGCCGGCGCCGATGAGGCAATGAAGGCCCTGGCCGGGCAGATGAAGGATTACGCCAGCTGGACGCGCACGACCGTGCTGCCAAAGGCACGCACCGACGCGCGCCTGCCGGCGCCGCTGTACGCCTACCAGCTCAAGCAGGTCGGCATCGATATCGACCCGAAGCTGCTGATGCAGCGCGCGCAGCTGGAGTTCATGGAAACCCGATCGGCGATGCAGCAGCTGGCGCCGCTGGTGGTGAAGGACAAGGGCCTGAAGGTGGCCGATCCGAGCGACCCGGTGGCGGTGATCCGCGCGCTGAAGGCCGACAAGATCGCCGACGACCAGCTGGAAGGCCACTACCGCAAGGTGATCGATGCGATCGATCCGCTGATCCGCGAGCATGCCATCGTCGATGTACCCAAGCGCGCCATGCAGATGCGCCTGGGTTCGGCCGCCGAGAGCGCGGCCAGCCCGGCCCCGCATTTCCTGCCGGCGCCGCTGGTCAACAACACCGGGCAGCAGGGCACCTTCGTGCTGCCGCTGGGCAACCCGGCGGCGGGCCCGGGCGCACAATACGACGATTTCAACTTCGGTGCGGCGGCGTGGACGCTGAGCGCGCATGAAGGCCGCCCCGGCCACGAGCTGCAGTTCACCGCGATGGTCGAGCGTGGTGTCTCGCTGGCACGCACCATGTTCGCGTTCAATTCGGTGAACGTTGAAGGCTGGGCGCTGTATGCCGAGGCCGAGATGGTGCCGTACGAGCCGCTGGACGGGCAGATGATCGCCCTGCAGTTCCGCCTGCTGCGGGCCGCACGCGCAATGCTTGACCCGATGCTCAATCTCGGCCTGACCGACCGCGCCAACGGCGAGCGCGTGCTGATGGAGCAGGTCGGCCTGTCCAAGGCGATGGCCACCCAGGAACTGGACCGCTACATGGTGCGTATGCCGGGCCAGGCGGGCAGCTACTTCTACGGTTACACCCGTATCCTGGAACTGCGCATGCAGACCGAGCTGGCACTGGGTGCGAAGTTCGACCGCCTGGCCTTCAACAACTTCCTGCTCGACCAGGGCCTGCTGCCGCCGGACCAGCTGGCCGATGCGGTGAACAAGGTGTTCGTGCCGAAGTTCAGGCGCTGAACCCCTCCGGTAGTGCCGGCCGCTGGCCGGCATTCCCCTGGCGTAGAGAGGATTCCTGAGGTTGCCGGCCAGCGGCCGGCACTACCCGCGGTGAGGCTGCCGCGTCACCGCTGCGGCGTGATCACCTGGGTCGGCAACCGTGCCGGCGGTTCCGGATTGGGTACCCAGATCGCCACGCCGGCGGCGCGCTTCTGCGTGGTCGGAATACCGATGCCGACGCCCCCCCCCACATGCGAGCCGAAGGTGCCGGCACCCACCGACATGCCGACCGGCGAGCCGCTGCTGCCCACGCCCATCAGCACCACGCCATTGGCGCCCAGTGCCGCCGCTTCACGCTTCAGGCGTGCCACCGCGGCATCGGTCTGGCCCTGCGTGCCGAAGCCCACGGCAGATGCCGATTCCAGCTGCGCGATTTCCTGCGAGCCGGCCGGTGGCGTGGAATAGATCTGCACCAGTGCCGGATCGATCGGCGCGCGGGCGCGCCCCAGCATGACCTTGGAGGTGCTGGCACAACCGGCGGCGACCAGCAGGATGGCCGCCAGCGCGGCCCAACGGATGTTCATGGCACGACCCCTGTAGGACTGGTTGCGATCATCGGCGGGCCACTCTGAATCGGCGCCAACACCCGGGCCAGGGCACCCACCGCAGCACGCTAGCACGCGTCGGGTGACAGCCCCGCCAACGGCAGTAGGCGGCGACTGCGGGAACGACTATGGTGGACAGACAGAACCAACTGCGGGAGAGCGGAATGGGTGTGATCAGTCTGTTGTGGGGCGTACTGGCGCTGTTGTGGATGATCCTGGCGCTGATTCCGCTGCTTGGCTGGGGCAACTGGTTCCTGATCCCGTTCGCCGCCGTCGGCGCGGTGATCGCCGCGCTGGGCATCCTGTTTACCCACCCGACCAAGCGCGGTCGGGCCTGGGCCGGGCTGGTGCTGAACGGCATCGTGGTGGTGGTGGGCATCATGCGCCTGGGCCTGGGCGGCGGCGTGATCTGAATCCCGGCACCCGGTGCGACCGGGCGTCGCAGGTACACGGCTGCTGGCCGGGCAGGGGCGTACAATGAGCGGCTGCGCGAGCCCCCCGCGTGCCTGTGATTCCGCGCCTGGCGCGGCTGCCCGATGATCATCCGACCCCGTCCCCACGGCTGGCAACTGCTGTACATCCTGCGCGGCTCGATCGTCAAAGCGATCGCGCCGAAGGTGCTGGCCATCCTGATCCTGTCCATTGCCGTGGCGGCCGTGGTGGAACTGGCCCCGCCGACCGGCATCGAACGCGTGTCGGTCACGCCGTTCACCCTGCTCGGCCTGGTCCTGTCGATCTTCCTCAGCTTCCGCAACAGCGCCTGCTATGACCGCTGGTGGGAAGGCCGCAAGCTGTGGGGCCAGCTGGTCTACGAATCACGTTCGCTGGCGCGCCAGGTGCACCTGCTGCTGGCCGATGACGGCGGCCGCCGTCGCCGCATCGCGTACCTCACCACCGCGTTCGCCCATGCGCTGGCCGCGCGCCTGCGTGGACGCATCGTGGCCCTGGCCGCCTTGCCATGGCTGGACAAGCCGCAGCGCGAGCAGCTGGGCCAGCGCGAGAACGTGCCGGATGCATTGCTGTCGATGATCGCCGCCGAGCTGGCCCAGGCGCTGCGCGCCGGCGAGCTCGATCCGATCCTCTACGCACAGCTGGAGGAGCGCCTGCACGCGATGTCGTCGATCCAGGCCGGCTGCGAGCGCATTCTCACCACGCCGCTGCCGTTCGCCTACACCCTGCTGCTGCATCGCTGCGCGTGGATGTTCTGCGTGCTGCTGCCGTTCGGCCTGGCCAGTTCGCTGGGCTGGGGCACGCCGGTGCTGTCGGCGGTGCTGGCCTATGCCTTCTTCGGCCTGGACCAGCTGGGCGAAGAAATGGAAGACCCGTTCGGCCTGGAGCCGAACGACCTGCCGCTGGACGCGCTGGTGCGCACGATCGAGATCGACCAGCTCGACGCGCTCGGCGAACGCCCCTTGCCCGAACCCCTGCTGCCGCAGGGCTACCTGTTGCAATAGCCACTCCTCGGAGCCTGCCATGTCCCATCCGCTTTACCGCCCGCGCCGCATGCGCCACGACGAGTTCTCGCGCCGCCTGATGCGCGAGCACACGCTGACCACCGACGACCTGATCTACCCGGTGTTCGTGCACGAACTGGCCGGCCGCACCGCAGTGCCGTCGATGCCGGGCGTGGAGCGGCTGTCGATCGAAGAGTTGCTGAAGGTGGCCGAAGAAGCGCTGGAACTGGGCATTCCGGTGATCGACCTGTTCCCGGTGATCGACCCGTCGCTGAAGTCGCTGGACGCGTCGGCGGCGTGGGCCGAGGACGGCCTGGCGCAGCGTGCGATCCGCGCGCTGAAGTCGCGCTTCCCGGAACTGGGCGTGATGACCGATGTGGCGCTGGACCCGTACACCACCCACGGCCAGGACGGCATCATCGACGACAAGGGTTACGTGCTCAACGACATCACGGTCGAAGCGCTGGTCAAGCAGTCGGTGTCGCACGCCGAGGCCGGTGTGGACATCGTCTCGCCGTCGGACATGATGGACGGCCGCATCGGAGCGATCCGCCGTGCGCTCGATGCCGACAACCACATCAACGTGCGCATCATGGCCTACTCGGCCAAGTACGCCTCGGCGTTCTACGGCCCGTTCCGTGATGCGGTGGGCAGCGCGGCCAGCCTCGGCAAGGCCGACAAGAAGACCTACCAGATGGACCCGGCCAACGGCGACGAGGCCCTGCGCGAGATCGCGCTGGACCTGGAAGAGGGCGCCGACATGGTGATGGTCAAGCCGGGCATGCCGTACCTGGACCTGGTGCGCCGGGTGAAGGAGACGTTCGGCGTGCCGACCTTCGCCTATCAGGTCAGTGGCGAGTACGCGATGATGAAGGCCGCCTTCGCCAACGGCTGGCTGGACGAGCGCGCCTGCGTGCTGGAGTCGCTGCTGGGCTTCAAGCGGGCCGGTGCCGATGGCGTGCTGACCTATTTCGCGCCGCAGGTGGCGCGATGGCTGCGCGAGCGCTGACAATAGCGCCACGATAGACGGAGGACTGCGCGATGGGACCCGAACTGGGATGGATGCAATGGCTGATCTGGGGCATCGGTACGCTGGTGTTCGGTGCCATCATCGTCGGTGTCTTCATCGCCGCCTGGCGGGCTGGCAAGCGCCCGCCGGAGCAGCTTTCCGCCGCCCGCCACGTGGCCCGTGAGCAGGCCCTGCCGGATAGCGTGCAGGCCGAGCTGGCTGCGTTGAACCAGCGCAAGGACAACGGCCAGCTGAGCGAGATGGAGTACGAGCAGTTGCGCGCCAAGGTGCTGTCGCGCTGACGGGCAATCCCCGGGGTCGGATCCCTTTCCGCAGGAAAGGGCTCTGACCCCTTCGCGGGCGCCATCCACGCATGGCGGGGATCTACCGCACGCACCCGGCCACCGCCGTTACCCTCGGCACCGCCAACCGGTACACGTCCACGCCACCGGCGCGCGGCGCCTTTGCCGCGCTGCTGGCCACCATCATCTCGCCGGGCTTGGCGTTGTCGATCACCGGCGCGCCGGTCCAGCCGCCGGCCTGGTTGAACGACAGCCCCAGCGGCTGCAGCGCCACACCGCTCCACGCACAGCCGCTGCTCCAGACCTGCGCGGTACTGCCGTGGCTGCGGCTGAACACCACGGCGCCGTCATGGCCCAGCCAGTCGCCGTCGGTCTCGTCGTCGGCGCTGTTCAACGCGCTCAGTGCGGTGGCCGGGCCACGCACGCCCTGCGCATCCAGCGTCGCTACGAACAGGTCCCAGCCGGCGCCATGGCCCTGCTGGCGGGCAAACAACAGCTGCTTGCCATCCGCGCTCAGGGCCGGTCCGCGCTCTTCCCGGCGCCCGCCGTCACCGGCCAGCGGCTGCGCCGGGCCCAGCCGGCCATCAGTGACCAGCGCAGCGCGGTACAGCGCCAGCGCGCCCTCGCGACCGGCCGCGAACAGCAGCCAGCGGCCGTCACGGCTGAAGTAGGGATCGCGGGCTTCACCGGCCACGCCGACCGGCAGTGCCTGTGCCTGCTGCCAACGACCGTCGACCACGCGTGCCTCCCACAGGCCCCAGCCGGTTTCGCCGCGGCGGGCGAAGACGATGCGCTGGCCATCGGCGCTGATCGTGGCGCGGCCCTCGTCGGCGCGGGTCGAGACCACGCCCATGCCTTCGATGCCGTACTCGTTCAACGCCATCGCCACGGGGGCAGAGAGTAGACTGGCGGCAAGCACCAGCAGGGGCGGGGTGATGCGCATCATCCGGTTCCATGCACGAACAGAGCATCAGTCTAGCCAGCTTGAGGATTCCATGACCGACCGTTACGCCGTCTTCGGACACCCCGTCGCCCATTCGAAGTCGCCGCAGATCCATGCGACGTTCGGTCGCCAGGAAGGCATCGCCATCGACTATCGCGCGATCGACCTGGCCCCGGAGGCGTTCCTGGCCGGCCTGGAGGCCTTCGCTGCCGAGGGCGGTGTCGGCGCCAACGTCACCCTGCCACACAAGGAAGCCGCGTTCTCGGCATGCACCACGCTGACCGCACGGGCGCGCCGCGCCGGCTCGGTCAACACGCTGCTGCGCAAGGGCGACCGCTGGCACGGCGACACCACCGATGGCATCGGCCTGGTGCGCGACCTGACCGACCGCCACGGCTTGGACCTGCGCGGCCGCCGCGTGCTGATGATCGGTGCCGGTGGCTCGGCGCGCAGCGTCGCCCCGGCGCTGCTCGATGCCGGCATCACCGAACTGGTGGTGGTCAACCGCACGCCGGAGCGCGCCGACGAACTGATCGATGCCATGGGCGAACCGGGCCGCGCGATCAGCCGATACTGGGAAGACCTGCGCGAGCTGGGCGACTTCGAACTGATCGTCAACGCCACCTCGGCGGGCCGCGACCGCGACGTCGAGTTCAAGCTGCCGCTGTCGCTGGTCAACTCGATGACCACCGCCGTCGACCTGAACTACGGCGAGGCGGCGATCGCCTTCCTGGCCTGGGCCCGTGCGGCGCAGTGCCGTAACACCGTCGACGGCCTGGGCATGCTGGTCGAGCAGGCTGCCGAGAGCTTCCTGCAGTGGCACGGCGTACGCCCGCAGACCGACGAGGTCTACCAGGCGCTGCGCCAGGGCCCGGCTGTGTTGGCCGGCGAGGACTGATCGATGGACGGCACGACCCTGATGGTGACCGTGCTGAGCATGGTCGGTGTGCGCCTGCCGGTGCTGATCGCGCTGTGCGTCGGCCTGGTCTGGGTGGTCGGCGCGCCGCGCGATGCGACCCGCACCGGTGCGCTGGTCGGCCTGCTGCTGTTGCTGTTGTCCAGCCTGGGCGGCCTGGTCGCGGGTGTCCTGCCGATGTGGCTGGTCAGCAGTGGCAACTTCAGCGCCATCTCGGGCATGAGCGCCATCTTCGGCGTGCTGCACTTCGCGCTGGCGATGGTCGAGGCCATCGGCGTGGTGCTGCTGGTGTGGGCGCTGGTGCGCCTGCTGCGGCTGCGCGGCAACGCGGTGCAGTGACACCCCGGTGACGGCCCAGGGCCGTCGCCAGCAGCGTACGGTGTGTTCATCCAGCCGCCGGGCGTCGCCGCTGCCCCGTTCAGGCAGCCAGCGGCGGCGGACATGGCCGGCCATGCGACAATGACCGGCCCGATCCAGCTACGGTAATTCCCGGCGTGACCGAAACCGTCGCCGCTCCGCGCACGCTCGATGACCCCTTGAAGGACGCGATCCGCAAGGCGTACACGACGCTGCAGGCCAATACCCCCGGCTTCTCCACCCGCCGCTCGCAGAGCCAGATGATCGGCGTGGTGTCGCGCGCGCTGTCGAAGAGCGGCGGCGTTGGCGTGGTCGAGGCGCCGACCGGCGTCGGCAAGAGCCTGGGTTACCTCACCGCGGGCGTCCCCATTGCGCTGGCCACCAGGAAGAAGCTGGTGATCAGCACCGGCACCGTGGCGCTGCAGTCGCAGCTGGTCGAGCGGGATATCCCGAATTTCCTCAAGGCCACCGGCCTGGAAGCAACCGTGGCGCTGGCCAAGGGCCGTACCCGCTACCTGTGCACGCGCAACGCGGCCGAAGCACAGGGCGAGGGCTCGCAGGGCGGCATGTTCGAGGAGGATGCACCACTGTTCGACCGGCCGCTGGCGCCGATCGAGATGGACATCGCCAAGCGCCTGACCGATGCCTTTACCGGCGGCAGCTGGGACGGCGATATCGACAATGCGCCGGAGACCATCAGCCCCGGCCTGCGCAGCCGCATCACCACGCCGGCCTCGGGCTGCGCCGGGCGCCGTTGTGCGTATTCGGCGCAGTGCGCGGTGCTGCGTTCGCGCAACACCGTGCGCGATGCGCAGATCGTGGTCACCAACCACGCGCTGCTGCTGTCGGCGCTGTCGATCGGCGACAGCGACAACGGCCAGCCGTTGATCGCGCCGCCGTCGGACATGCTGCTGGTGCTGGACGAAGGCCATCACATCGGCAACGTGGCGATCGACCAGGGCGCGGCCAGCCTCGCGCTGGATGAAATGGCCAAGCGCACCGGCCGCCTGCAGATCCTGATTGCCGGTGCCTACCGCGCGGTCGACAAGGACCGCCTCGGCAACCTGCTGCCGAACGAAGCGATCGAGGTGGCCAGCAACGTCGCCAAGCAGCTGCGCGCGTTCCGCGATCACATCGAGCGGGTGTGGATGCCGGCGCCGGCGGACGAGGAGCCGATGTGGCGTGCGGCCAATGGACGCCTGCCCGAGGCCTGGCGCGAGCCGATCGAGGCACTGGCCGACGAGACCCGCAGCCTCTACAACTGGGCGCACGCCGCCACCGCGCAGGTGGCCAAGGGCAAGCCGGACGATGCCGCGCGCGAGCGCCTGCAGCGCAACCTGGGCATGGCGCTGGAAATGATCGAGCAACAGTACAACCTGTGGCAGGCGTGGCGCCGCGAGGACAAGGATGGCGCGCCGCCGATGGCGCGCTGGGTCACCGCCACCCGCGACGGCGACCTGGTGCTGCACGGCTCGCCGGTGTCGGCCGCGCACGTGCTGCGCAAGCTGCTGTGGGATGAAGTGGATTCGGTGGTGATGACCTCGGCGACGCTGACCGGCGGCGGCGATTTCCAGTCGCTGGCGATCGACAACGGCATCCCCGAAGAGGCCGAGATGGTCTCGCTGTCGTCGCCGTTCGACCTGCCCAACCAGGCCGAGCTGATCGTGCCCAGGTTCCCGGTCACCCCGGACGACCGCGAAGGCCATCCGCGTGAGGTGGCGCGCTATCTGGATACCGAGCTGGATTGGGCCAAGGGCTCGATGGTGCTGTTCACCTCGCGCTGGAAGATGGAAAAGGTGGCCGGCCTGATGCCGGCCGCGCGGCGCAAGCAGGTGCTGGTGCAGGGCGAGATGTCCAAGACCCGCCTGATCGAAGAGCACCTGCGCCGCGTCGCTGCCGGCGAAGGCTCGGTACTGTTCGGCCTGAACTCGTTCGGCGAAGGCCTCGACCTGCCCGGCGAAGCCTGCACCACGGTGGTGATCACCCAGGTACCGTTCGCGGTGCCGACCGATCCGCAGACCGCCACGCTCAGCGAATGGTTCGAAGGCCGCGGGCTCAATGCGTTCAACCTGATCGCCATTCCGCACGCGCTGCGCACGCTGACCCAGTTCGCCGGCCGCCTGATCCGCACCTCCACCGACACCGGCCGCGTGATCATCCTCGATTCGCGGCTGCTGACCCGCCGCTACGGCAAGCGCATCATCGACGCGCTGCCGCCGTTCAAGCGCGTGATCGGCTGAAAAAAGGGGACGGAGGGGATTAAGTCGTTTGTGCCTCAAACGACTTAATCCCCTCCGTCCCTTTTTTTAAGATGCCGGCCAGCGGCCGGCACTACCGGATCGGCATCAATCGCCGAGCAGGGCGGTGTTGCGTACGGCGCCCTTGTCGGCACTGGTGGCGAGCAGGGCGTAGGCCTTCAACGCGCTGGTGACCTTGCGCGGGCGCGGTGCGCGTGGCTTCCAGCCGCGTGCGTCGGCCTCGCTGCGGCGCTGGGCCAGCGTGGCCTCATCCAGCAGCAGGTCGATGCGGCGGGCCGGGATGTCGATGCGGATGCGGTCGCCATCTTCCACCAGGCCGATCGCGCCGCCACTGGCCGCTTCCGGCGAAACGTGGCCGATCGACAGCCCCGAGGTGCCACCGGAGAAGCGGCCGTCGGTGAGCAGCGCGCATTGCTTGCCCAGTCCTTTCGACTTCAGGTAGCTGGTCGGGTACAGCATCTCCTGCATGCCAGGGCCGCCCTTCGGGCCCTCGTAACGGATCACCACGACGTCGCCCGGTTGTACCTCGTCGGCGAGGATGCCGGCGACGGCGGCGTCCTGGCTTTCATAGACGCGCGCGGGGCCTTCGAACACATGGATCGATTCGTCCACGCCGGCGGTTTTCACCACGCAGCCATCGACGGCCAGATTGCCGCGCAGCACAGCCAGGCCACCTTCCAGCGAATACGCATGTTGCAGCGAGCGGATGCAGCCCTCGGCGCGGTCCAGGTCCAGCGCGGGCCAGCGGGTGGCCTGGCTGAAGGCCTCCTGCGTGGGGATGCCGGCCGGACCGGCCTTGAAGAAGGTATGCAGGGTGTCGTTGTCACTGCGCACCACGTCCCAGCGTTCCAGCGCATCGGCCAGGCTGGCGCTGTGCACGGTCGGCACTGTGGTATCGAGCAGGCCGGCGCGATCCAGCTCACCGAGGATGCCGAACACGCCGCCGGCGCGGTGCACGTCCTCGATGTGGTACTTCGGTGTGTTCGGCGCCACCTTGCACAGCTGCGGGACGCGTCGCGACAGCGCGTCGATGTGGGTCAGGTCGAAGTCGACCTCCGCTTCCTGCGCTGCGGCCAGCAGATGCAGGATGGTGTTGGTGGAGCCGCCCATGGCGATGTCCAGGGTCATCGCGTTGGCGAACGCGGCCGGGGTGGCGATCCCGCGCGGCAGCGCGCTCGGGTCTTCGCCGCCGTACCAGCGATGGCAGAGCTCGACGATCAGGCGGCCGGCGCGGCGGAACAGCGCCTCGCGGTCGGCATGGGTGGCCAGCGTAGTGCCGTTGCCGGGCAGCGACAGGCCCAGCGCTTCGGTCAGGCAGTTCATCGAGTTGGCGGTGAACATGCCCGAGCAGGAGCCGCAGGTGGGGCAGGCGCTGCGTTCAAAGGCCGCGACTTTCTCGTCGGAGGCGCTGTCATCGGCGGCCACCACCATCGCGTCGACCAGGTCCAGCTTGTGCTCGGACAGCTTTGTCTTGCCCGCTTCCATCGGCCCGCCGGAGACGAACACCACCGGGATGTCCAGGCGCAGCGCAGCCATCAGCATGCCGGGGGTGATCTTGTCGCAGTTGCTGATGCACACCAGCGCGTCGGCGCAGTGCGCGTTGACCATGTACTCCACGGCGTCGGCGATGATCTCGCGGCTGGGCAGCGAATACAGCATGCCGTCGTGGCCCATCGCGATGCCGTCGTCCACGGCGATGGTGTTGAATTCCTTGGCGACGCCACCGACCTGTTCGATTTCGCGCGCGACCAGCTGGCCGAGGTCCTTCAGGTGCACGTGGCCGGGCACGAACTGGGTGAAGGAGTTGGCGATGGCAATGATCGGCTTGTGGAAGTCGCCGTCCTTCATGCCGGTGGCACGCCACAGGGCGCGGGCGCCGGCCATGTTGCGGCCGGCGGTGGAGGTGCGGGAACGGTATTCGGGCATGGCGGGCGGAACGGGCGGGCCGTACGACGTGGGGGTCAGCCGATCATGGCCAATTTTTTCGGTTGCTGCTGCAACCACCGGGAAGGGAGTGGCAGGGCTGCGCCCTGCACCCGTGGTAGTGCCGGCCGCTGGCCGGCAATACAGGATCTCCCGGTGCTGCCGGCCAGCGGCCGGCACTACCCGATATCCGGCCTACAACCCGTAACGCTCGATCACGTCCAGATGCGGCTGGCGATCCTGGTCACAGGCTTCAGCCAGGCGCAGCCAGCAATGCGGATGCGGCCACGTCGCGGTGTGCTGCTGCAGGAAGCGGTGCAGTGCCAGCGGTGCGTGGTCCTGCGGCTGGGCCACGGTGAACAGCAGGCCGGGCAGCGTACCCTCTTCCACATCGGGGTCGGTGACGGTGTAGTCCGGCCGGCTGTGTGACCACACCTTCCAGCCCTGTGCCTCGGCCGCCTCGACGAAGGCATTCCAGGCCTCTTCGCCCGGGTGCGCGCCATCGATCATCCAGCTGCGGGCGAAACCGCCGCGCTCCAGTACATGCACCTGCGCATAGGTCGGGATGAAATGCTCGCGTGCTTCCTCCTCCTCCGGGGCCGGATGCACCAGCGCGGCATCGAACACCACCCAGTCACCCACCTGCTGGGCGCGGTTGGACGGCGCGTTCTCGACGATGCGCGCGGTCACCGGACCGCTGCGACGGGCGTAGTACTCCATCGGTTCGCCGTTCTCTTCGCTGCGGATGATCACCCAGCCCCACGGCTCCTCTACCACGCCGTCCTGGCTGGACAATTCCATGCCAAGCGCCGCCGCCGAGCGGCGCACGGCGTCCCAGTCGCGCGCGGCGCTGGCTGCGCTCATGTGGTCCCAATGCGCGGCATTGGGCTCGTCCAGCAGCTCCACCAGCTGTGCATAACAGGCCTGGGCCTCGCTGAAACGGCCGGTTTCCATGTACATGCGCGCCAGCGTGCCGCGCGCGCCGTGCGAGCCCGGAGACAGCTCCAGAAGCGATCGGGCCGCCTGCTCCAGCGCCGGCCAGTCGGACACGCGGCGTGCACGCTGCACCTCGCACCAGTGCGCGAACACCGGCACGCTGCCGCGATACAGATCGGCCAGCTGGCGCAGTCCGTCGTCGTCGCCCTGTTCGGCCAGCCAGCGCATCAACGTGTAGGCCGCGGGGCCATCGTGCTGCACATGGCCGCGTACGAACCGCCACAGCAGCGACCGCGCCTCAGCCTGCGCGCCGCAGGCATTCAGTGCCGAGGCGGCCATGTCGGCCAGCGCCTCGTCATCGGGCAGCTCGGCATGCGCCTGCAGCAACCACTGCGCTTCGCGCTCGGGATCGCGCGACTGGTTCTGTTCGCCCTGCGCGTCCAGCCATGCCAGCAGCTCGCCCGCCGGCACCGGCAGCGGCGCGACGTCCGGCAATGCCTCGATGCGCGCGGCCAGGCCTGCCACCAGCGCCGCAGCACCCCGATCCTGGCGCAGCTGCGCCAGATGGGTGCGGGCCAGTTCCAGCTGCCGAAGTGCGACCCAGCGCGCGCCACGCTGCCGCGCCAGCTCAAGGCTCAACGCCGCGACTTCGATCAGCAGGCGGTGCGAACCGACCCGTGCGAAGTGCTCGATGATGGTGTTGAAGCGCGTGCCCAGATCCCACGTATTGCGCGCGGGATCACGCTGGCACAGTGCTGCGGCGGTGTTTGCCCACAGCCGCCAGTAGTTCGGGGTCAGCTCGCTCCACGGCACCAGCTGCTGCAGCGCCTCTTCGTCGCGGCCCAGCTGGGCCAGCGCCCAGGCCTTGGACAGGCGACGCGGCACCGTGCAGTTGGCCGGCTCGTACTCTCCGGACGCAGCAACTTCGGCCTCCCGTTTTTCGATCAGCGCCAGTGCCTCATCGGCACGGCCCATGCCCAGCAGGATCTTGATCTGCATCTCCGGGAAGCTGTCGAACACTTCCTTGCCACAGGCTTCCACGGCATCGGCCTGCACCTGCAGGTAATCCAGCGCCGCCTGGCCACGGCCATCATCGAGCAGCGCATCGGCCTTCTCGCAGCTCAGGCACTGGAAACAGGCCCAGCTCGGATCGATGCGGCCAAGGGTTTCGTCGCAGACCTCAATGCGCTCGGGCACCCAGCCCGGGCCGTCGATGTTGCCGTAGCAGGCGGCCAGGTCCTGGGTCACGCAGATCGACTGCGGGCATTCCAGGGTGTCCTCGCGGTGCGCGCGCTCGAACAGCGCTACGGCTTCGCCGAGTGCGCTCTCGCCTTCCACGCGGTTGCCGACGCGGTTGCGCAGCGCCCAGTGGCCGACGTAGACGTCGACCCACGGGTTGTCCAGCGCCTTGCCCAGGGCGCGTGCTTCGGGCAGCAGCGCATCGACGCGGTCGATCTGCAGTTCACTGACCTCGTCGGCGAGACGGTTCAGCAGGTGCGCGTGCTGCGCCTGGCCGGCCTGGCGCAGGTCACCCTGCAGCTTTTCGACCCAGTTCCAGATGTCCATGGGGGTAATTGCTCCTGTCTAGCGAAGGCTGGATGAGAAGGTGCGGTGCTCAGCGCAGCATCTGCTGCAGGGCGCCGGCGATGTCGGTGAAGGCGCCGTTGAGGTCCGGGCCGGGCGTAGCGTTCGTTCGTGCCAGCGGGCGGCCCTGCGCGGCGACGATGATTTTCAGCGAGCGCAGCAGGCGCGCCGCAGCCTCGGCCTGTGGGTGGCCCTCGCGCTGGGCGCGCAGCAGTGCCTGCACCGCCGGGTTGTCGAGATTGAGATACAGCCGCGACGGTGCGCGCGATTCGATGCGCGCGGTGAACTGGCGCGCCAGGCGCAGCGCGGCCATCGAGACACGCTTGTCGTTCTCGTCGTCTTCCAGCCGCTGCTTCAGCTCGGCCTCGCGATCGGGCACCACCACCACCGGCAGCGCCTCCGGGCTGAAACGCGCGGGCAGCAGCTGCTCGCCGTCGCCCAGTTGTTCGCGCAGCCACGCCAGCTGCGCCTCGTCGAGGCTGTCATCACTGCGGAACAGTGCGCGGTTGCCCTGCTCGGTGCCGAGCTCGACCAGGCGCAGGCCCTTGGCCTGGGCCCAGCGCCGCAGGAACGGCACCACCGCGTAGCGATGGCCATGCGCGACCGGTACGCCCATCGCGCGGAACAGCATCTCTTCAAAGCCACCGCCGTTGTCGAGGATGACATGCACGGCACCGCGCGCCGGCAGCGCACTGGCCGGCAGGTCGCCCTGCGAAGTCGGCACCCGCACATGCTCCATCAGCAGTTCGAACAGGCGCTCATCGCACAGTGCCGCGCCCAGCAGCGCCTCGTTGTGGCGGGTCAGCACGCGCCGCCAGGCTTCCGGTTGCTGCTTCGCAACGTCGGCCAGGCCGTCGATCAGCGCCTCCAGAAGTGCATGCTGCACCGCGCGGTACTGGTCATCGCGCTGCAGGTCTTCGCGGCTGGCGGTGGGCGTCAACCGCGAGGATTCGATCACCCCGCCGATGAAACCGGCCCACGGCGGCAGCAGGTCGCGCGCGTCGTCATCCAGCAGCATCCCACGCACGAACACCGACAGGTTACGGTTGTCGCTGGTGCCATAGGTGGCGCCGTCCTGCACCCACAGCAGGCCAGTGGCATCGCTGTTGCCATCGGCACGCAACGGCACGGTGACGATCGGTTCGAAATCGTGCTCGAACCGCGCGGCGAACTGCAGCGCCTGCCGGCGGGCCTGCACCGGATGCACGGCGACCTCCCCCTGGCCGCGCCACGGCGGCGGCTCGGGATTGAGCGCCTCGCCCGCAGCACCGATGAAGATCGGCTCGGACAGCAACGCGCAGTAGCGGCCCAGCACCTCATGCAGGCGCGCCTCGTTGGCCAGCGGCAGGAAGTCCGGATGCAGCTCCAGCTCCACCTCGGTGCCGACCGCGCGTGCAGGCACTTCGCTGACGGTGTATTGCTCGGCGTTGCTGGACACGTACAGATGGCCCAGATCCGGCGCCTGGTACGAGGTGGTTCGCACACTGACCCGGCGCGCCAGCACGAAGGCCGACAGGAAGCCGAGGCCGAACATGCCGATCAGCCCTTCATCGTCCTCACCGCCCTGGCGCAGGCCACGGGTGTAGCCGACGCCGACGGTGGCCAGGTAATCGTGGATCTCCTGGCGGGTCAGGCCGGCCCCAGTATCGGTGATGCGCAGCACGCCGGCACCGGCATCAACCTGCACCGAAATGCGCGAAGGCACGTCAACACCGGGCTGCTCGATGCGGCGGCGGATGATCGAGTCATGCGCGTTCTGCACCAGCTCACGCAGCGCCACCACCGGGGTGGAATACAGGTGCTTGCCCAGCACCGTCATCAATCCATTGAGATCGACCCCAGCGCGACGGATCTCGGCGTTGGGGGCGGTGAGTGCGGTGTCCTGCATGTAATCGTTTACTCCTGGGCACGGAAAGACGCCAGAGGGCGTCTTCGTCGAGCGGGAAAAACTAGCACAAGGAAGCTGACCGTTGCCGTGATTGACGTTTGTAGGGCCGGCCTCACGCCGCGTCGATGGCCTCGGACAGGCGTTCCACCGCGATCACCTCCATGCCTTTCACCGAACCGCCCTTGGGCGCATTGGCCTTGGGCACGATGGCGCGCTTGAAGCCATGGGTGGCGGCCTCGCGCAGGCGGTCTTCGCCATTGGGCACCGGGCGGATCTCGCCGGACAGGCCCACCTCGCCGAAGGCGATGGTCTTCTCCGCCAGCGGCCGATCCTGCAGCGACGACAACACCGCCAGCAGCACCGGTAGATCGGCGGCGGTCTCCTGCACGCGGATGCCACCGACCACATTGACGAACACGTCCTGGTCGCCGACCAGTACGCCGCCATGGCGATGCAGCACTGCCAGCAGCATCGCCAGGCGATTCTGCTCCAGGCCGACCGCGACACGGCGCGGGTTCGACAGCGGAGATGCGTCGACCAGCGCCTGTACCTCCACCAGCAGCGGCCGCGTGCCCTCGCGGGTGACCATCACGCAGCTGCCCGGCTGATGGGTGCTGCCGCCGGACAGGAAGATCGCCGAGGGGTTGGAGACCTCCTTCAGGCCCTTGTCGCCCATCGCGAACACACCCAGCTCGTTGACCGCACCGAAGCGGTTCTTGAACGCGCGCAACAGGCGGAAGCGGCTGCCGCTCTCGCCCTCGAAGTACAGCACCGCGTCGACCATGTGTTCCAGCACGCGCGGGCCGGCGATGCCGCCTTCCTTGGTCACATGGCCCACCAGGAACACGGCGGTGCCGGTTTCCTTGGCAAACCGCACCAGCCGCGCCGCGCTCTCGCGCACCTGGCTGACCGAACCGGGCGCAGCGGTCAGGCTCTCGGTCCACAGGGTCTGCACCGAATCGGCCACGATCAGCCGCGGCCCAGCCCTGGAGGCATGCTGCAGGATCGACTCGACCCCGGTCTCGGCCAGCGCATTGACGCCGTCCAGCGGCAGCTCCAGGCGATGCGCACGGCCAGCCACCTGCGCCAGTGACTCCTCGCCGGTGACGTACAGCACAGGCAGTTCAGCGGCCATCTTCGCCACCGCCTGCAGCAGCAGCGTCGACTTGCCGATGCCCGGGTCGCCGCCCACCAGCACCACCGCGCCTTCGACCAGGCCGCCGCCCAGCACACGGTCGAACTCGCCGATGCCGGTGGAGACCCGGCGATGCTCGGTCTGCTCCACATCCTTCAGCGCAGTGATCTTCGGCGGATCGATCTTGCCGGCCCAGCCCGCCCGGCGCGAGGCCGGCGCCTTGGCCGCCGCCGCGCTCTCCAGCACGATTTCCGACAACGAGTTCCAGGCGTTGCACTCGGTGCACTGGCCCTGCCACTTGCTGAATTCGGCGCCGCATTCATTGCAGACGTAGGCGGTGCGGGCTTTGGCCATCGGATGATTTCCAGCAACGGGAACAGGCGTGGCAGGATAGCCGAGCCGGGTCGCAGCTGCTGCGACCGCTCAAGTCCTGCCCACCCGCGCCGATAGGGGTCGCGGGCGTGCGCCTTGCGGGCGCCCCCTTCCTCCCCCACTGGATTCAACATGACTGGCAGTTACAGTCAGAGCCTGGTCATCATCTCCCTGCTGGTGGCCATTCTTGCTTCGTACACGGCGCTGGACATGGCCGGGCGCCTGGCCACCGCCGAGGGGCGCGTGGCGCGCTGGTGGCTGGCCGGAGGCGCGGCGGCCATGGGCCTGGGCATCTGGTCCATGCACTTCATCGGCATGCTCGCCTTCGACCTGCCGATCCCGGTGGGCTATGACCTCAGCATCACCCTGTACTCGCTGGCGGTCTCGATCGGTGCCTCGGCCTATGCGCTGTGGCTGGTATCGCGCCCCAGCCTGCCGTGGCGCCGGCTGCTGGCCGGGGCCGTGCTGATGGGCCTGGGCATCGCTGCCATGCACTACCTGGGCATGGCAGCGATGCGCATGCAGCCCGGCATCGACTACCACCCGGGCTGGTTTGCCGCCTCCATCGCGGTGGCCATCGGTGCCGCTGGCGCCGCCCTGTGGATCGCCTTCCGCCTGCGCGCCGAGCAGCGCCACACCCTCCTCCTGCGCGCGCTCGCATCGCTGGTGATGGGCCTGGCCATCGTCGGCATGCATTACACCGGCATGGCCGCGGCACGCTTCCCGGAAGGCAGCCTCTGTGGCGCCGTCGGCAGTGGCGGCATCGACACGCGCTGGCTGGCGGTGCTGGTGATCGTCACCACCGTGGCCACGCTGGGCATCGCCCTGGTGGCCTCGCTGTTCGACCGGCAGATGCGCGTGCGCACCGGGCTGCTGGCCGATTCGCTGGCGCACGCCAACGACAAGCTGATCCAGGCGGCCCTGCACGACCCGTTGACCCAGCTGCCCAACCGCATGCTGCTGCAGGACCGCATCGAGCAGGCTATCGAGAAGGCGCGGCGCCGCAATCATGCGGTGGCGGTGATGTTCTGCGACCTGGATGGTTTCAAGGCGGTCAATGATGCCTATGGCCACCAGCTTGGCGACCGCCTGCTGGTGGCGGTGGCGCAGCGCATCGGCGGCCTGCTGCGCCCGCAGGACACGTTCGCCCGCCTCGGCGGCGACGAGTTCGTGATCGTGCTGGCCATCGATATTCCCGACGATGCGGTCGTGGTGGCCGAGCGCATCATTGCCGCCGCCGGTGAGCCGTTCACGCTGGATGCGGCCGAACTGCAGGTCAGCGCCAGCCTGGGCATCGCCCTGTACCCGGATGACGCCAGCAACGAGCGCGAGCTGATGGCGCACGCCGATGCGGCGATGTACCACACCAAGGAAACCGGGCGGAACGGCTATACCTTCTTCACCCCCTCGATGCAGCTCAGTGCCAATCGCCAGCTGCGCCTGCTGCAGGACCTGCGCAAGGCCATCGCCCGCAACGAACTGATCCTGCATTACCAGCCCAAATTTCCGGCCGCGGGCGCACCGGCCACCGGCGCCGAGGCGCTGCTGCGCTGGCAGCACCCGGAGCTGGGGCTGCTGGCGCCGGATGTGTTCATTCCGATCGCCGAACGCAGCGGCCTGATCCTGCCGATCGGTGACTGGGTACTGGACCAGGCCTGCGCGCAGCTGCGGGCATGGCACGATGCCGGGCATGCGGAATGGACAATGGCGGTGAACCTGTCGCCGCTGCAGTTCGCCTCGCCGGCACTGCTGGACAGCGTGCGCGAGGTGCTGGAGCGGCACCGGATCGAACCGGCACGGCTGACCCTGGAGATCACCGAGACCACGGCGATGAAGGACGTCGATGCCAGCCTGGCGATCCTCAGCGACCTGACCGCAATGGGCGTGCACATCGCCATCGATGATTTCGGTACCGGCTACTCCAGCCTGCTGTACCTCAAGCGGATGCCAGCCACCGAACTGAAGATCGACCGTGCGTTCGTGCACGACCTGGAGCGCAATGACGAGGACGCCGCCATCGTCTCGTCGATCATCGCGCTGGGCCGCACCCTGCAGCTGCAGGTGGTGGCCGAAGGCGTGGAGACCCAGGCGCAACGCGAGTACCTGAGCGAGCTCGGCTGCGACCAGCTGCAGGGCTACCATCTGGGCCGGCCGATGGAGGCCGAAGAGTTCCTGCGCCAGGTGGGGTGAGGCGCGCGGCTCCTCCACGCACGGGGTGGAACCACGGGTAGAGCCGGCCGCTGGCCGGCGTCCCGCAATTGCCGGCCAGCGGCCGGCACTACCGGACAACGGAAAACCAGAAAGGCCGCCCGAGGGCGGCCTTTCTGCGTGGCAACGTCGCGAGGACGTCAGTGCATCATGTGCACGTTCATGTTGTGCATGACCCACAGGGTGCCGATCACAATGATGCCGATCACCACGACGGTGAAGGCCGCAGCGTTGACGTTCCAGCGGCTTTCCGAAGAGCGGTCCAGGTGCAGGAAGAACACCAGGTGGACCAGCATCTGCAGCACCGCGGTGACCGCGATCACCACACCGTTGACGGTGCGCGAGAAATCGCCCGACATCACCATCCAGAACGGGATGACGGTCAGCACCACCGCCAGCACGAAGCCGATCAGGTACGACTTCACGCTGCCGTGGCTTTCGCCGCCGGTGCCGTGGTCGTGTGCATGGTTGTCATGTGCCATTACAGCGCTCCATTGAGGTAGACGACGGAGAACACGCCGATCCAGATCAGGTCCAGGAAGTGCCAGAACAGGCTCAGGCACGCCATGCGGGTCTTGTTGGTCGGGGTCAGGCCGTACTTCTTCAGCTGCACGAACATCACCAGCAGCCACAGCAGGCCGGCGCTGACGTGCAGGCCGTGGGTACCGACCAGGGCGAAGAACGCCGACAGGAAGGCACTGCGGTCCGGACCGTAGCCCTGATGGATCAGGTGCTGGAACTCCCACACTTCCATGCACATGAAGCCGAAGCCCAGCAGCCAGGTGATGCCCAGCCACAGGTACATCTGGCCCATCTGCTTGCGGTGCATGGCAATCATGCCCAGGCCGAAGGTCAGCGACGAGGTCAGCAGCAGCGCGGTTTCCCACGCCACGAACGGCAGCTCGAACAGGTCCTTCGCGGTGGGACCGCCATCGGTACCGCCTGCCAGCACCACGTAGGTGGCGAACAGCGAGGCGAAGATGAGGCAGTCGCTCATCAGGTACACCCAGAAACCGAAGACGGTGTTGCCGCCGGTATCGTGGTGCTCGTGGTCGTCATGGCCATGGGCCGCCGCATGCGCGGCGTGCCCGTGGCTCAGGGTCGAGGTATTGGTGCTCATGCCTTCAGCTCCGACTTCACCAGGCCCTGGGCTTCCAGGTGCTTGCGGTGTTCGTTCTCGATGCGTTCCACCTCGGCGGCCGGGACCCAGTAGTCCACGTCCTGGTCGAAGGTGCGGTAGATGAACGTGGCGATCATGCCGACGAAGCCGACGATGGCCAGCCACCAGATGTGCCAGATCATCGCGAAGCCGAACACCAGGCTGAAGGCACCGATGACAACGCCCGTGCCGGTGTTGCGCGGCATGTGGATGTCGGTGTACTTGGCCGGCTTCGGCCAGGCTTCACCCCGCTGCTTGCGCTCCCAGAAATCGTCCAGCTCGGTGACTTCCGGCAGCGTCGCGAAGTTGTAGAAGGCCGGCGGCGAGGAGGTTTCCCACTCCAGCGTACGGGCATCCCACGGGTCGCCAGTCAGGTCGACGGTCTTCTTGCGGTCGCGGATCGACACGGCCACCTGGATGATCTGGCACAGGATGCCGGCGCCGACGATGAACGCGCCGCAGGCAGCAACCAGCAGCAGCGGCTCGTAGGCCGGGTTCACGGTGCTCTGCAGGCGACGGGTCATGCCCATGAAGCCCAGCACGTACATCGGCATGAAGGTCACGTAGAAGCCGATGAACCAGCACCAGAACGCGCACTTGCCCCAGAACTCATTGAGGCGGAAGCCGAACATCTTCGGCCACCAGTAGGTGATGCCGGCGAACATGCCGAACACCACGCCGCCGATGATGACGTTGTGGAAGTGGGCGATCAGGAACAGGCTGTTGTGCAGCACGAAGTCGATGGCCGGAATCGCCAGCATCACGCCGGTCATGCCGCCGATGACGAAGGTGACCATGAAGCCGATGGTCCACAGCACCGGGGTGGTGAAGTGCACGCGGCCACGGAACATGGTGAACAGCCAGTTGAAGATCTTCACGCCGGTCGGGATCGAGATGATCATCGTCGTGATGCCGAAGAAGGCATTGACGTTGGCACCCGAACCCATGGTGAAGAAGTGGTGCAGCCACACGATGAACGACAGCACGCCGATGCAGGCGGTGGCGTAGACCATGCCCTTGTAGCCGAACAGCGCCTTGCGCGAGAAGGTCGCGATGACTTCGGAGAACACACCGAACGCCGGCAGGACCAGGATGTACACCTCCGGGTGACCCCAGATCCAGATCAGGTTGATGTACAGCATGGCGTTGCCGCCACCGTCATTGGTGAAGAAGTGCGTACCCAGGTAACGGTCCAGGGTCAGCAGCACCAGGGTGATGGTCAGCACCGGGAACGCGGCCACGATCAGCACGTTGGTCACCAGGGCGGTCCAGGTGAACACCGGCATCTGCATCAGCTTCATGCTCGGGGTGCGCATCTTGAGGATGGTGATGAAGAAGTTGATACCACTGAGCGTGGTGCCCAAACCCGCCACCTGTAGACCCCAGATGTAATAGTCCATGCCGACGCTTGGACTGTATTCGATGCCCGACAACGGCGGGAACGCCAGCCAGCCGGTGGCAGCGAACTCACCGATCCACAGCGACAGCATGATCAGCACCGCACCGGACACGAACAGCCAGAAGCTGAGCGAGTTGACGAACGGGAACGCAACGTCGCGCGCACCGATCTGCAGCGGCACGGCCAGGTTCATCAGGCCGGTGATCAGCGGCATCGCCACGAAGAAGATCATGATCACGCCGTGGGCGGTGAAGATCTGGTCGTAGTGGTGCGGCGGCAGGTAACCCTCGGAACCACCGACGGCGATGGCCTGCTGGGTACGCATCATGATGGCGTCGGAGAAACCGCGCAGCAGCATGACGAAGGCGACGATGAGGTACATCACGCCGATCTTCTTGTGATCCACCGAAGTGAACCACTCCTTCCACAGATAGCCCCACAGCTTGAACTTGGTGATCAGGGCGACGACGCCCAGGCCACCAAGAACCGCGCCGACCAGGGTGGTCAGCACGATCGGATCGTGGGGGATCGACTCAAGAGAGAGTTTTCCCAACATGTTCATTCTCCCGAACCCGCGTGGCCGGCATGGCCTGCGTGTTCGTGTTCGGTGGCATCCAGGTTTTCACCCGATTCCTTGGAATCATGCGCGTCACTCGGGGCGTGGCCCTCGTGCGCTTCATGGGTGGCGGCATCGGCAGCGGCGGCACCAGCATGCGAGTGCTTCATGCCGTAATGCTTGTTGTCGCCCATGTGCTTGGCGATGACCCAGTCGAACAGGCCTTCTTCGGTCTTGCCGAAGTAAGTGACCGGATACCACTCGGCGTTGCGTGCTTCACCCAGGGCCTTGAACGAGGCCTTGTCCAGGGTCTGCTCGCCGGCGCGGACCTGGTCCAGCCACTGGCGGTACTCGGCATCGGTGACCGAGTAGGCGGTGAAGTGCATCTTGGCGAAGCCCGCGCCGCTGTAGTGCGAGGACATGCCCGGGAATTCACCGGTCTCGTTGGCGATCAGGTGGAGCTTGGTCTCCATCGCAGCCATCGAGTAGATCATGCTGCCCAGGTGCGGGATGAAGAATGCATTCATCACCGAATCGGACGTGATCTTGAAGTTCAGCGGCGTGTTGACCGGGAACTTGATTTCGTTGACGACCGCCACCTTCTCTTCCGGATAGATGAACAGCCATTTCCAGTCCAGCGAGATCGCCTCGATGGTGACCGGCTTGACGTCCGAATCCAGAGGACGATACGGGTCCAGTGCGTGCGACGAACGCCAGGTCAGGACCGCCAGCACCAGCACGATCATGCAGGGAATGGACCACACCACCACCTCGATCGCCGTCGAGTGGGACCACTTCGGCTCGTAACGGGCCTTGGTGTTGGAGGCGCGATACTTCCACGCGAACGTCAGGGTCATGATGATGACCGGGATGACGACCAGCAGCATGAGCACGGTGGCCGTGATCAGCAGGGTCTTCTCATCCTGGCCGATCTGGCCCTTCGGACTGAGGATGGCCACGGCATCGCAGCCGGTGAGCATCACCAGCAACGACAGCAGCAGGCCCGGGCGCAACCAGCGCCCAAGGGTTTTCAACGGAATCATCGGTCGATCCAATTGCGAGGGAATGCCGTTCCCCGTCCCTGCCTGTTCCGGCCAAAGCCGGTCCCACCGGTCCGGAAGACAGGCAGGGAGGTGGGGTCGAGTCAGCCTTTCAATTTTAGGCCGTCACCCACCATTTAAGAAAGGCATTGACAATGATCGAGCGCAGGAAAGGCCCGATTCTGGCTGCGACACGTTGTCGCACCGCGCACGCGCGGCGGGCAGGACGCCCGCGGGCGGCATCCTGGCATCAGGTGCTGGCCGGCAGTCCGCCCTCGTTCGGCAAAGTCACCTGAACCTGTTCAGGCGTGCTGGCGGGTGCCTGGCGTGGGATGCTCGGCGCAGGAGGAAGGCCCGTGGACAAGATCGACTTCAAGAAGCGCGACCGGGCGTTCTATCAACCGCCCGCCGGCAGGTTCGTACGCGTGGATGTACCGCCCATTCCCTACGTGATGGTCGATGGTCGCGGCGACCCGAACACGGCCCCCGCCTACCTGCAGGCCGTGCAGTGGCTGTATTCGGTGAGCTATGCACTGAAGTTCGCGCTGAAGGCCGAAGGGCGCGACTACGTGGTGCCACCGCTGGAGGCGCTTTGGAGTGCCGAGGACCCGGCCAGCTTCGTCGCACGGCGCAAGGATGAGTGGGCCTGGACCGTAATGATCCGCACGCCTGAGGGCATCGGCCCCGCACTGTGGCAGGCCGCGATCGGCAAGGCGCGCACGAAGCTGCGGGACGCGCCGCCCAGCCTTCGCCATCAGATCCTTGCCGAGGGCCCCAGCCTGCAGACCTTGCATGTAGGCGCCTACGACGACGAAGGCCCCATCCTGGCGCAGCTGCATGACGAAGTGATGCCCGCACTGGGATACACCTTTGCCGGGTCCCATCATGAGATCTACCTCAGCGACCCACGCAGGACCGAGGCGGCGCGGTTGAAGACCGTGCTGCGGCAGCCGGTGCGGCCGATCGGGCCTGATGAGGATTCCCGCAGATGACACAAGGCACAAGGAATGCCATGCGCCTGATCAGCCGACTGCTGCACTGGACCACCGTGCCCGCCGGGCGCCGCCTGATGGCCGTGCTGGGTGCTGCACTGGTAATCGTGCTGGCCTGCAATCCGGATCTGCTGCCGTTGCTGCCGGTGGTGGATGCGCTGGGGCTGGACGTGCTGATGCTGTTGCTGGGTGCGCAGGTGGTGGCGGTACTGCCTTGGGTGCGGGAGCGGGCCGCGCGCGGGATCAGAGTGCTTGCACGCCTGATGATCGGTGCATTGGCGGGAGCTGCAGGTGGTTATCTCCGGCAGCTGGCGTGGTGGCTGGCGAAGGATGCAGGGATGACGAGGCGTTGATGAAGGCTTGCAGCCTTCAGTGAGGTGGCCATCCAAGGATCACCGGCGGGCGCAAACAAAAAGCCCCAACCAAGGCCGGGGCTTTTCATTGCAACTGGTGCCGGAAACAGGAGTCGAACCTGCGACCTACGCATTACGAATGCGCCGCTCTACCAACTGAGCTATTCCGGCCTAGCTGGGCATTGTAGGACTACAAGCAACATGCGGTCAATGGCCGCGCATCTACCCTCTTCATGGGCCAACAAGCCGCTACCAGCTACTGATAGTGGCTTTCACGGATGACCTTGGAACATCGCTGGTCGAGATCAACATGAAATGACTTCAGTCCACCTTCTGGCAGCAGAACCCTGTCATGGACGTGCTGGACCGAGAAGCCAATATCTGCGGTGCCGGAAGACTCCTCCGCAATCCGATACATCTCCCGTTTCCATCCCCTCGTCTCTTGAACGTAAGTCTCGATTGTTGTCACGCATCGTTCTAGCCCTTCCCACCCCTTCTCGCCTCGGGACTCCTCCGCTGCACAGCCGCCCGCCATCAGCAATGGAAACAGCAGCCCAACTTTCAAGGTGACTAAGCGTTTCATCTGCGCCCCTCAATGATAGGTATGAAAACGCACACCCCTCATGACTTCCAATCATCTCAGCGATGTCTCCACCCGGTTCGCACACACCCGCCCCTCGGCGAAATCCCGCAGGTTCCCCAGCGTGATTGCCGATATCTCCTGCAGCGCCTCTACGGTGAAGAAGCCCTGGTGGCCGGTCACCAGCACGTTGGGGAAGGTCATCAGGCGCTGGAAGGCCTCGTCGTCGATGATCTCGCCGGACAGGTCCTGGAAGAACAGCGCGCTTTCCTGCTCGTAGACGTCGATGGCCAGATGACCCAGCCGCCGTGACTTCAGCGCGCGGATCACCGCATGGGTATCGACCAGCCCGCCGCGCGAGGTGTTGACCAGCATCGCGCCGGTCTTCATCCGCGCAAGCGAGGCGTCGTTGATCAGATGCTGGGTATCGGGTGTCAGCGGGCAATGCAGCGACACGATATCGGCGCGCGCCAGCAGTTCATCCAGCCCAACCATGTCGCCCACGCCGGCGAAGGCCGGCGATGGATACGGGTCATGCCCCAGCACGGTGCAGCCCATGCCGTGGAAGATGCGCGCGGTGGCCAGGCCGATCTTGCCGGTGCCGACGATGCCGACCGTGCGCCCATGCAGAGTGCGGCCGAGCAGGCCATCGAGCATGAAGTTGCCCTCGCGCACGCGATTGTAGGCGCGATGGGTCTGCCGGTTGAGCGTCATCACCAGCGCCAGCGCGTGCTCGGCCACGGCCTCGGGCGAATAGGCAGGAACACGGGCCACGAAAAGATCCAGCGCTTTCGCGGCGACGAGATCCACGTTGTTGAAACCCGCGCAGCGCAGCAGCACGGCGCGCACGCCCAACGCATGCAGGGCGTGCAGAACCGGCGCGTCCAGGCGGTCGTTGACGAACACGCATACCGCGGCGCAGTCCTGTGCCAACGCAGCGGTATGCACGTCCAGCGCGGCATCGAAGTACACGAATGCAAAGCCCTGCCCGGCCGCATCGCGCTGGTTGGCCTCGTCGAGGAAGCGACGATCGTAGGGGCGGGCACTGAAAACGGCGATCTGCATGGACAGGCCTGGCTGGAATTCCCTGCCGACCATACCGCAGCACCTGCCCTGATGGGATGGTCCCGGCGATACGGATATCGCCGGGACCGAATGCCCCTTAGAACCGGTAGCCCAGGCCCAGCATCACGCCGTTCTGGATCTGCCCGTCGCGGCGCTCACCCACGTAGTCGGCCATGATCGACAGGCGCTCGCTGGCGCGACTGGTCACGCCGACGTTCCAGGCCAGCACCTGCTCGCCCACGGCCTGGCTGCTGGCACCAAACAGCAGGTCCGGGGCCGCAGCAAAGCCGGTGCTGTAGCGCGCCTGCGAATCGCCCAGCTCCTTCTGCCAGACCACGCGCGCGCGCGGGGTGATGCGCTCGCCGTTGTTGCCTTCGAAGGTCTTGAACAGCTGCAGGCCGGCACCCACACGAATGCTCTCCAGGCTGCCACTGCGGCCGACCAGCGCACCGGCGCCCTGCCCTTCATTGAAACGGGTGGCCGAGGTCCGTGCGTAGTCCACCACCGGCAGCAGCGGCTGGATCACCAGTCCCTTGCCGGCGGTGAAGGAGAACGCATGCTCCACCCGCGCCGAGATCGCGTCGTTGCTGTATCTGGCGCGCAGAGGCTGCTGCAGCCCATCAATGCCGCCGACACCGCGGCGGGTGTCATGCCGCAGGTCGGTGTAGCGCACGGCCGCCGACAGGTAGCCACGCGAATAGGTCGCATCCAGATAGCCGCCCACATCCAGCGCGCGTACGTCGCCACTGAAACCGGAGCCATCGCTGGCCTTGGTCGACATGTCCGCCGCGGCCACGCTGACCCCCAGCGTGACACGGTCATCGGCCACGCGGGTGTCGGCACCGACCACGATGCCACCGATGTTGTGGCTCAGGCCGGCCACGCCGCCGTCGGCATCGATGCGGCCATGGCTGGCGAAACCGCGTGCCCACAGGCCATGGCCGCGCCCCGCCACCCGGCTGTCGCCAGCAGCCTCGCCCGCCGGCTCGACCAGATGCATGGCCAGCTGATTGAACAGGCTGCCATGGCGCATGCCCGGCTGCGCTGAGACCGACTGCGCCGCCTGCGAAGCCAACCCGTCTGCATCGCCGCCACTGCGCATCGCTGCCTGGTGCTGCTGCACGACGTTGCCGATGCTGCCGATCAGTGCATTGTCGGCCAGGCGCAGGCTGGCGTGCGCGTCACCGCGCAGGGCGCCAGCCTGCTGTGCGATCACATCACGGTCAGCGAACTGCAGCGCGCCGAGCAACGACTTCAGGCCGCTGTCCTGCCGGTCCGATGCAGCGGCCAGCGCGCGCCCCAGGCCGTCGCCGGAGGTGCCGTTGGTGAACAGTCCCAGTTGGTCGAAGCCTGGATTGGCGGTCAACCACAGGCCATCGGCGGTCTGGTTGACGTTGAAGCTGAGCAGCGAATTGTGGCGCGGGCGGAACACTTCACCGGCCGTGATGCTGGCGCTGTAATCGGCATCGCCCAGCCGCACGGCATCCTGGAAGCCCCCCTGGTAGATCGGTCCTTCCACCAGGTCGCGACGGTAGGTGCCGGCATAGAAGCCCTGGGCGACGTTCAACGCCAGGTGTGCGCCCTGCGCGATCACCAGCGCGCCCTCCTCGGAGCCGCCATCGTAGAAGCTGCCCACGCGCAGGCGGCCACTGCCGGTACCACCGGTTTCGGTAACGTCGAACAGCACCTGCCCGCCGGGCATGATGTTGACGTAGCCGTGGGTCACCAGATCACCACCACGCGGCATCAGCGTGCCGAACACGCGCAGGCGGTTGAAGCCGTCTTCGCGGTAGGACGGGCCGGTGCCATCCAGCAACGCATCGCTGTCGGTGCCGACCGATGCGATATCACCGTGGCCGACCACGATGCTGCCCGGCATCACCCGCAGTTCGGGAGTGCGCAGCGCACCACCCTCCAGTGCGATGGTGCCGTTGTCCACCAGAATGAAATCGGCGCCGGTGGTTTCGGCGGTGCGCCAGGTGGCGCCGTTGCTGACACGGATCACGCCCGCCGAACTGCCCAGGGTGGACGCATCCAGATCGGCCAGCCGCAACTGGCCGCGCAGCTCTTCCTGGAGGTCGGGATCGGCGAGCAGCTGTTGCAGCGACTGCGTGCCGATGCCGTTCGGCCCCCGCGTGGAGACGTTGTACAGGCTCACCGCGTAGTTGATGTAGGTGCTGGCCCAGTCGGTGTTCCAGCGCGCGAAATCGTCGTCGACGAAGGCCTGCAGCTGGCGCGCGGTGCGCAGGTAGCCCGGGTTGATGTCGCCGCTGACGTTGCTGGTGACACGGAGGGTGTCGCCCGGATCGCGATAGCCTGCCGTGTTGATGATGTTGTTGCCGCGGATGTCCTGGCCCGGGAACGACTCCAGCTTGCTGCCGCTGCCATCCGGATCGAAGGTGACCGACGTACCCGTGGTGCGCGCCGGGTCGCGGAATACCAGCAGGCCATTGGGTTGAACCACTTCATACATCGCCTTGTGCAACAGGCCCGCATCCATGCCGCCGCCGTAGTTGCCTGTGTAGATCTGGGTCATGCGCGCTGACGGCGCATAGGTGATCTTGCCGCCACTGCTCGCGGCATGGATCTGCACCGAGTCGACCAGTGGTAGATCGCCGCCGAGGTAACGGTTGACGCCACCGGACTGCATGATCGAGCAGGACGAGATGCAGTGGCCGGACACGATGGTGTCCAGGCCCTGGGTGCGGATCACCGCCTGCAGCCACTCGCCGGCGATCAGCGCGCCACCATTGGATGTGCGCAGCACGACCTCGCGGATCGGACGGCCTTCAGCCTGTGCCTTGGCCAGCAGCGCGGGCAGCGCCACCACGTCGGCGACGGTCACGCCGCCGCTGAGGAAGACGCGATCGTCCCGCACGTGATAATTCATTGCCATGACGTCATCAACCCCCGCCATGGCGGTGATGCCCATCAGCCCGGCCAGGGCCAGGCTCAACTTCGAATGCTTCATGTGTTCTCTCTCCACCCGCAACACACGGGTCAGGAGTTCAACGTCCGGGCGGCGCAAACTCCCCCAGCGCACCAGCCCCCGAAACATGAATGCATTCACAATGGAATCAGGGGCCATGCACACTCTTCCCCATCCGGTCATCGTCGCGTAAAACTCGAAGACGCACCCGCCACCGACGCCCGAGGCCAGCCCTGTCCGCCCCCTCTCCTCTGATCCATCGCGCGCCGGACCTGTCCGTGCCGGCGGACGCGTTCATTGCGTTCGTACGGGAAGAGCGCGCGCCGTTGTGCGCTTTCCTGCGCACGCGCGGCGTTGGGCCGGAGGATGCCGAGGACATCGCGCAGGACTGCATGGAGCGGCTGATCCGCTATCGCGCGCACAGTGCCGACGAGCTGCGGTTGCTGCTGTATCGTATCGCCCGCAACCGCCTGGCAGACCGCGGCCGCTCGTCGCAGTCGCGGCCACACCTGTCCCTCGCCGAACACGATGGCGGCGACGAGCCCTCCAGCACGTCGCCCGATCCATTGCGCCAGGCCGAGTCCGGGCAGATGCTGTCCCTGCTGCGGCAGGCCCTGTTCAAGCTGCCCGAGCGCGCGCGCGAGGTGTACCTGCTCAACCGGATCACCGGCATGAGCTATACGCAGATCGCGCGGCACTGTGGAATCACCGCCAAGACCGTGGAAAAACATATCGCCCGCGCCCTGCAGGGCCTGCGCCAGGAACTCGGATCGGATCCGCTGCACAACGACAGGGACAACGGATGAGTCACGCCAGACCCAGGGAAGACACCCTGCTGTTTGAACGCGCCAGCGCCTGGGTGGCGCGGCTGGAGGCTCCGGACTGCACGCCGGGCGAGCGAGAGAGGTTCGAGGACTGGCTGGCCGAGGACCCGGCCCATGTCAGCGCCTGGATCCAGGCCGAGACCCTGTTCCAGCGAGGCGAAGAACTGGCCGCCGACCCGTGGCTGCGCACCGCCGCAGCACGTGCGGCACGGCCGGCGCAGCGTCGCTGGCTGCCGGCAGTGGCCGCCGCCGCAGGCGTCTGCCTGGCCATCGGGATCGGCTGGATGGTCGCCATCGACGGCAACCCCACACCGCTGCGCTATGCCAACGATTCCCACCAGCCCCGGCAGCAGACGCTGGCCGATGGCAGCGTGGCCACGCTGGATGCGGGCACCACGCTGCACGCCCGATTCGGTTGGCGCCATCGCAACCTGGTGCTGGAACGTGGCCGCCTGCAGCTGCAGGTCGCACCGTCGAGCAAGGCGCTGCAGCTGCGCGCCGGCGACAGCACCATCCGCGACATCGGCACCACCTTCCAGGTGGAGCGCCTGAACGACGGCCTGGTCGAAGTCGCACTGCTGGAAGGTGCGGTGGAAGTCAGCAATGGCGGGACCCAGCACACCCTGGCACCCGGCCAGCAGCTGCAGGTGCTGCCCTCGGGCCGCTTCCAGCCCGGCCCGGCGCTGTCGTCCAATGCCGCTGCCGAAGGCTGGCTGCAAGGGCAGCTGGTGTTCGATGCCACGCCGCTGTCGATCGTGGTCGAGCGCATGAACCGCTACGGTCGCACGCCGCTGGTGATCGCCGATCCCGAGATCGCCAGCCTGGCCGTGAGTGGCACCTTCCGTGCCGGCGATGCGCAGGAACTGCTGTCGGCGCTGGAACTGGGCTGGTCGGTGGCTGGCCAGGCGCGACCGGATGGCGCGCTGGAACTGCGCCGCACGTACTGAGGAGGCCTGCAGTGAAGGCAGTACCAGGCGCGCTGCGGGAGGGGCTGCTCCGCACCCTGTTCTGCTTCGCGCTGAGCTTCGCCGCGCTGCCCTCTGCCGATGCAGCCGAACAGGCCGGCACCCTGGAGGTCGATGTGGGTTCAGGCCCGCTCGCACCTGCCCTGCAGCAATGGGCGCGCCAGAGTGGCATCGCCCTGCTGTTCGATGCGCGTGAACTGGATGGCCTGCGTACGGCCGGCACCCATGGCCATAGCGATGCGGCCGCGGCCCTGAAGGAACTGGTCGCCGGCATGCCGGTGACCATCCTGCGCACGCCTGCCGGTGGATTCGTCGTCCGCCGCACCCGGCCGGCACCGCCATCGCCACCGCCGGTCGCGGCGCGTGCGATGCCCGCGGCACCGTCGCCGGGCAGGGTGCCCGAGACGCCACCGCAGGTGGAGCTGGCGCCGATCCATGTCACCGGCAGCCGGCTGCCGCGCACCTCCGTGCAGACCACGCTGCCGGTGACCATCATCGACCGCGATGACATCCTGCGCAGCGGTTACGGCAGCCTGTTCGACCTGCTGCGGCACTTGCCGGGCATGAACGGCCACCCGGCAATGAGCACCTCGCGCAGTGGCGATTCGCAGTACCTGCCGGTGGGTGCGGCCACCACCACCAGCCTGGACGGCATGGGACCGCGTGCGACCTTGTTCCTGGTCAATGGCCGGCGCCTGCCACGCTATCCGATGGTGTCGCTGGAACAGGGCGGGCTCACCGACCTGGGGGGCATCCCGCTCAGCTTCGTCGAGCGCATCGAACTGGTGCGTGGCGGTGCGTCGGCCATCTATGGAGCCGACGCGATGTCCGGCGTAGTCAACATCATCCTGCGTGACCAGGCCGATGGCCCTGAAGCCATGCTGCAGACCGGCCTGAGCGGGCGCGGCGACGCAGGCCAGTATCGCCTGCAGGCGGCCACCGGTGGCGTGCGGGACGGAGGGAACCGCTGGTTCGCTGGCATCGACCTGCATCGCATCGACCACGTGGCCGGCGATCGCCGCGAATGGCATGCGGAAACCTCGCAGTACCTGATCGGCGCGTTCCGCGATGGACGCTACTGGCCGGCAACGCGCTGCGAAGGGCCATTGAAACGGCGCGATGGTGCCTGCTGGTTCGACAGCGCACGCCCGCGTTCGCTGCAACCGGCCTCGGACACCGCCTCGGCCTACCTGCGCTATCGGCATGAGCGCGGCGAGGGTCGCTACGCCTACGCCGAGGCGCGGGCCAGCCACAACCGGCAACGCTTCGACCTCGGCCCGACCGCCGTAGCCATCGGGCTTTATGGGTTCACCTTCAACAGCGTGCTGCGCGAAGCCGGCAACGTGCGTCCGCATGTACGTGCCACCGATGCCGACGTCACCTTCGGCATCGGCCGCGACCAGGGCCGCCGCAGCTGGGATGCCGGCATCAGCGCACAGCGCAGCGATGTCACTCTGACGACGTCCGGCACCGTGCGCGCCCAACCACTGCTGCGCGCTGCCGAGACGCTGGATTTCCTGCCCGGCTTTACCTCGTTGCCGGCAGAGACCGCCGCGCAGTTGTTCCCGTCGATCCGCAACCGCGGGCGCACCGAGCAGTGGCAGGGCTGGTGGGGCATGCAGCGCGAGTTGATGCCATTGGCCGGCGGTGCTGCACAAGTGGCCACCGGCATCGACCTGCGCCAGGAACGCTGGACGTCGCATCCCGACGCGCTGCTGAGCCAGGGCGACCTGGCGCTGGGCCTGCCACAGGAACAACGCCACCTGTCACGCCGCAGTGGCGGTGCCTACGCCGAACTCGGCCTGCCATTGGCGCGCACGCTGCGCGTGGACCTGGCAGCACGCTGGGACCGCGATGGCGATTACCAGGCTTTCTCGCCCCGCGTGGGCGTACGCTGGAGCCCGACACCGCAGTGGTCATTCCTGCTTGCCACCGGGCGCGGCTACCGGGCCCCCAGCCTGTTCGAGCAACGGCGGCCACCGGGCTATTTCGGCGCGATCGAACTACCCGCCTCCAGTGCACTGCCCGACTGCGCGCAGAGCAACGGCAACGGACGCTGCAGCGTAACCGTGGACGTGGTGGAGAACGATGCGCTGAAAGCGGAGCGGTCGCGCAGCCATTCCCTGGGTGCGACCTGGACACCGACCGATGCGTTTTCACTGTCGCTGACCCACAACATCGTCGAACTGCGCAACGAGATCCTGGCCCTGCAACCGGCCGACGCAGTGTGGAACTCAAGCACGTGGGAGTTGGACGAGGACGGCAACCTGCACAACCTGCGCCTGTCCTTCGACAACATCGGCCGCACCACGTCGCGCAATCTTGTACTGCGCGGGGAGTACCACATCGACACCGGCAGCACCGGCCAGTGGCTGTTCTCCGTCGATGCTTTGAAACAGCAGGAACTACGCCGCGAGCGTGGCCACGAAGCGGCGGTGGACCTGCGTGGCCATGTCACGCCAGCGATGGCCGCCGTGCTCAATGTGCAGTGGCAGAACAGCAACTGGGACATCGCCCTGCGCGGCAACCAGGTGGGACGCACGCGTGCCTGGCTGCCCGGTGCGGAGTGCCCGGAAGAACAGCGCGAGCAGAACCATTGCATGAATCCGCGGCAGCTGCGCTGGAACCTGCATCTGGCAAGGCGGCTGGGGCCGCACGTGGTCGCCGCGCTGGACGTGCACAACGTGCTCGACACGCAACCGGTGAACTACCTGGTCGGCAATGGCGGGCAGATGCCGGGGCTGGACGATCCACTTGGCCGCTACTTCCTGCTGACCCTGCAGATCCGCTGAGCGTAGTACCCTACGCGCCCTGTTCCATCGGTCCCCACCACCCCATGAAGGCCTATCTCTGGTTCTGGGGCGCGTTCCTGCTGTTCTTCGCGTTGCCCTTCCCCTGCATCCTCTACTTCGGCACGTCGTGGCCGGTGCCACTGGCCGACCGCAGCGCGCCATGGCTGGCCCTGCTGCTGCTCGCGCTGTCGCTGGCCCTGTGGCTCGCGTTGCTGCTCGCCTTCCTGCACTACCTGCTGCTGGGCCCACCGCGCGCGCTGCATCGGGTGCGCACCATCCTGGCCGACGGTGAGCCACGTGAGGCGTTGATCGAACAGGCCGAGCAGACCGGCGTGCACGTGCGCGGCTTCGCGCAGTGGAAGCTGCAACTGGGCTTCCAGAACCTGTCCGGCACGCCGATCAACGAGCAGATGCTGGTGGTGGACAGCAAACCGCAGCTGCAGCGTTTCGTGGCCGGCCAGCGCATCGAGGTTCGCCTGAGCCGGATGCCGGGTGCGTTCCCCAATGTGGTGCTGGACGGTACCCAGCCCGAACTGGATGTCGCCAGCCTCTGGCGCCGCGGCGCCGGCGCGGTCATCGGCATCGTCGTGGTTGCCAGCGCCTACGTGCTCGCCTATCGGCTGCAGAGCGAGGGCCTGGGCTGGACGTTCCTGTCCTTCGGCCACCCACTGCTGGTGTGCCCGCTGGTGTTGTGCGGCTACGCCCTGGGCCTGCGCGTCCTGGGGCGCCTGCTGCAGGCTGATGCGCGCGGCGACGCGCTGAAGTACCGCGGCATCGGCGTGGATGCGAAGGTGCTGAAGCTGCGCCAGACCGGCACCTACCTCAACGAGCAGCCGCAGGTGGAGTTCCAGCTGGAGTACACCGACCGCGAAGGTGGCATACAGCAGGTGAGCGTGCGCCGCTTCATCCCGTTGATCGAGCTGGCCAACCTTCCACGCGAGCAGGTCACGCTGCTGTACGACCCGGAAGATCGCAGCAACGTTCGCCTGGAGGGTGTATGAAGCAGCCCCCCTCGACGCGACTGGTATTTTCGATGGTGCTGCTGTTGCTGGCCGGCGTCGCCGTTGCCGGCGGGGCACTGCAGACCCTTGCCGAAACGATGGGCCATTCGGTGCAGGATGACCGCGCAACCACGCCGATCACCACGCCCCCACCGCGCGAGCGGCCTGCTTCGCTCGCACCGATTCCCGAACCGCGGTCGATACCGATGCCCGAACGCAGCAACCGCTTGTTCGATGCGGACTACCTGCTGGCCGCCCGCCAGGCACTGGAACAGATGCCAGCCCTGGCCGGGCACCGGTTGATGGTGTTCCACAGCATCCACTTCTACGATGATGGCCGCATCAATCTGGACCTGGTCGATCCGCAGCAACCTACGCACGTGGACAGCTACCACTTCGAGCACGGCCAGTGGCGCAAGGGCGAGCCGGTCGATCCGCAGCGCTTCGCGCCCACCATCACCCTGCACCGCAGCAGCACGGCGCTGGCCAACATTGATTTCGAGGCGGTGCCACGCGTCGCCCAAGCGCTGCAGGCGCAGCGCAACGCGCTGATGGCCACGCCGGGTGACGTCGGCCACGTCTATGTGATCGTGCGCAAGGGCGGCAGGCTGGTGTGGCTGCCGGACGAGGTCGCCGGCGATCGCCAGTCCGCACGACTCTCGTTCGACGCACAGGGCCGTTCCGGCAACGCGAACCGACGATAGTCAACGCAAAAAGGGGACGGAGGGGATTAAGTCGTTTACGCCTTGGTGCCGTCTGCGACTTAATCCCCTCCGTCCCCTTTTTGCTGTTTCACCGAGCGGGCGATGGCGTACTGTGCGCCGTAGTAGGTGGACAGCACCAGCAGGCTGGCCAGTGGCAGGCCGCCGGCGAAGCGGTCCCAGGCCAGCAGCGAATCGCTGGCGACGAACAGCAGCGCACCGACGGCAGCCCAGCGTGCACTGCTGGCTTCCACGGCAGCGGGCTGTGGCCGGCGCCATTGCCGTGCCAAGGCCAACACCGCCATCGAGGCCAGCACCACCACGTACGCCAGCACCGGAATGCGCATAGGTGCAGGTAGGTGCGGCCACAGCCCAAGCACATTGAGTACAGCGAACGCGCCGAGCAGGATGCTGGCGGCGAGCAGGCCACGCCCGGCACGCAGGCCCTCACGGAAGGCGACGATGTAGCAGAGGTGCGCCAGCAGGAACGCCACCAGCCCCGGTACGAACGCGTCCATCGGCAGCATCAGCGCGATGTCACCCATGCACGACAGCAGCATGCCGGCCAGCACCGCGCGCCGGTAGGACGGCTGCGCAGGATCACGCACCCGCCAGGCGATGGCAGCGATCAGCAGCGTGGTCGCTGGCTTCGCCAGCCAATGCAGCCAGCGCCCGTCACCGTGCACGAATGCGCCGATGATGGCGAGGATCGCCATCAGAAGGATCCCGACGTCGCGCATGCGCGCTGTCATCGCGCCTTCCACAGATCCGCCAGACGGTCAGGCTTGCCGGCAATACGCTCCAGCACCGGATACTGCAGGCCACCGTGGTAGTCGATGTTCATCGTCTCGATGCGGTCGAACTGCTTCACCAGCAGCACGATCGGCGCCTTGTCCTTGGCCGCCGTCGCCACCGCATCCTTCAAGCGCTGGCTGCTGTACTCGCGCCCGCCAACCGCGATCACCTTCATGCCGGGTGCAAGACCGGCGTTGAAGGCCGGGCTGTCCCAGATCACGTCGCCGACCACGCCGCTGTCGAGCACGGTCGCGCCCAGCGAGTACGCCAGCAACGCCGCCTTGGCGCGTTTCTCCTGTGCCTTGTAGGCGTCGTTCGGGGTATCGCGGTAGACCAGCTTCCAGCCCGCCAGTTCCAGCCCCCCGGTCAACGAACCGTGGCCGTCCAGGCGCCCGCGCAGGAACGTCGCCCAGTCGTAGCGCGCGATGCCGTTCAAGGTCGCCACCACGTCGTCGAAGGTGTACGGGTTGACGTCCCAGTCGCCGTTGCCGACGCCGAAGAACGCACGCGCGAAGTCATCCAGGCTGCGACGGTTGCCGCTCAGCGCGCGCAGCTTGCCCTCCACTTCCAGCCACAGCATCTGGCCACCGGAGTAATAGTCTTCGCTCATCTGGTAGTTGCGGTACGGCAACGTCCGGCGCTGGGCGATGGTCGGGTCGTTGGTGGTGTCCTGCAACGGCCGCCAGGCCAGGCCCGGGCGGCCGCGATCATAGGTCGCGGCCACATTGGCCAGCATGTCGCGTGCCTGCGCGACCGACCACAGCCCAGAGCGCGCCGCCAACACCTGCCCCCAGAACTGGGTCTGCCCCTCGTATACCCACAGCAGGCTGTCACCCATCGGCGTGTTGAAGTTGGCGGTAGCCAGGTCAGCGCCACGGCGGTACTTGCCGTTCCAGGAATGGGTGTACTCGTGCGGCAGCAGATCGCGCATCCAGGCGTTGTCGTCCCACTCGGTGAAGTAACCCGGGTCGGCGCTGTTCTCGCTGGAACGGTGATGCTCCAGGCCGATGCCACCAAGACGGTCGGTCAACGCCAGCAGGAATTCATAGTGGTTGTAGTGGCGCGCACCGTAGAGCTTGTCGGCCTGCTGCACCAGCGCGCGGTGCAGCATGATCTGCGCCTCGCTCGGCTTCAGCGACTTGGCTTCGTCGGCAAACACATTGAGGTGCACCGGCACCTTCGCGCCCGGATCGAGATCGATGCGCTGGTAGTGCTCGCCAGCAAACAACGGCGAATCGACCAGATGGTCATACGAGATCGGCTTGAACACCACGGTATCGCCGTCGCGTCGCGCGGTTTCCAGCGCAGTGGCAAACGACCAGCCCTTGGGCAGGGTCACGCTGGCCTGCGCCTGCAGGTCGCGTGCATCGACGCCGGCCGGATACAACGAGTTGGCATTCCACTGCAGGTTGAGCATCTCCGGGGTCATCACCACCCGGCCCTGGCTGCCCCCCTGCGAGGACAGGAAATCGAAGTGGGCGACGATCTCGCTGACGCCCTCGGGCACGTCCACCTTGAACGCATAGACGTTGTACTGGTCGCGCTGCCAGGCCAACGGCTTGCCGTTGGCGGTCACGCGCAGGCCGGCCAGCTTGTCGATCGGGCCGGTGGGCGAATGGTTGCCGGGAATCCACTGCGGGTACAGCAGGGTCATCGGACCGGGTTTGACCGGTACGGTGGCGGTCACCTTGAAGATGCGCCGGGCCAGGTCACGCGCGTCGACATCGATGCGCAGCAGGCCGGCGGCTGCGGCATCACCCGATGGCGAGGCCTGTGCCAGCGCGGGCGTGGCGGCCAGCGCGAACAGCAACGACATCGCCAGGGCTCGGGTCTTCATCGGCAACTTCCAGCAGCGGAGAATCCTCCGATGCTAGGCCTGTGCGGTGCCCTGCCCCCATGGCCAAAGGTCATGGGCGGTGCGCCCATCAGTGCATGCCAAAGGCGTGCGAACCAAGGTTCGCACCCACCTTGTGCAGTTCTCACCTACCAGAGCCAGGCCGGGTCAGTCGACCAGGCGCAGACGCAGTTCCTTCGGCAGCGCGAACACCATCGATTCCGGCTCGCCGTCCAGCTCGCCCACGCCGGTGGCACCCAGCTCGGCCAGGCGTGCCAGCACGCCATCGACCAGTACCTGCGGCGCCGAGGCGCCGGCGGTCACGCCGATGTGCTGCTTGCCCACCACCCACGCCGGGTCGATCTCGTGCGCACCGTCGATCAGGTACGACTCCACGCCTTCACGGCGGGCCAGTTCGCTCAGACGGTTCGAGTTGGAGCTGTTCGGCGAACCGACCACCAGCACCAGGTCGCAGCGCTTGGCCAGATCGCGTACGGCGTCCTGGCGGTTCTGCGTGGCGTAGCAGATGTCGTCGTTCTTCGGGCCCTGCATCGCCGGGAAACGCTCGCGCAGCGCATCGATGATGCCGCGCGTATCATCCACCGACAGCGTCGTCTGGGTGGTGTAGGCGAAGTTGTCCGGTTGGTTGATCTGCAGCGTGGCGACCTGCTCGACATCCTCGACCAGGTAGATCTGGCCGGTACCGGCTTCGCGGTTCCACTGGCCCATGGTGCCTTCCACTTCCGGGTGACCGGCATGGCCGATCAGCACCACGTCACGGCCGGCACGGCAGTGACGGGCGACTTCGAAGTGGACCTTGGTCACCAGCGGGCAGGTCGCATCGAACACCTTCAGGCCACGACGCTCGGCTTCCTGGCGCACGGCCTGGGACACGCCATGCGCGCTGAAGATCACCGTGTTGTTGTCCGGCACTTCATCGAGCTCCTCGACGAAGATCGCGCCGCGCTGCTTCAGGTCGTCGACCACGAAGCGGTTGTGCACCACTTCATGGCGGACGTAGATGGGCGCGCCCAGCGTTTCGATCGCGCGCTTGACGATCTCGATCGCACGATCGACACCGGCACAGAAACCACGCGGGTTGGCGAGCAGCACATCCATCAGTTCAATCTCCCGGCAGCGGCCGGCTTACGGTTTCGGATTGGCATTATCCGCCTTTTTGGCGGACTTGCCGTCGAACAGGCCAAACAGGGCGATGCCGATGGCACCCACCACGATGGCCGAATCGGCGATGTTGAACGAGGGCCAGGTGTAGCTGCCCACGTACCACTGGATGAAATCGACCACGTGGCCGTGCACCTGGCGGTCGATCACGTTGCCGATGGCGCCGCCGATGATCAGCGCATACGGCACTGCGGCCTTCCAGTTGCCGCGGGCGGTACCGCGCAGCCACCAGGCCATCAGGCCGCTGATGGCGATCGCCAGCGCTGTGAAGAAGTACTTCTGCCAACCACCGGCGTCGCTCAGGAAACTGAATGCCGCGCCGGTGTTGTAGGTGCGGTACCAGTTCCAGAAGCCGTCGATGACCACCACCGGCTGGAACTCCGGCAGGCTCGACAGCACCCAGGCCTTGGACCACTGGTCCAGGCCGATGATGGCCGCCGACAGCAGCAGCCAGACCAGGGCGTTCGGATGCGGACGGGGCGCGGCCATCAGAACCAGCTCCGCACTTCGCCGGCGCCGGTCACGTTGCTCACGCAGCGGCCGCATAGTTCCGGATGGTCGGCGTTGCTGCCGACGTCGGCGCGGTGGTGCCAGCAGCGCACGCACTTGGCCTTGGTGGTCGGCTGGGCGCTGACGAACACCTCGTCGGTGGTCGCCGGGCGCACCTGCACGTCGCCACTGATGAACAGGAAACGCAGTTCATCGGCCAGCGGCTGCCAGCGCGCAGCCTGCTCTTCGCTGGCAGCGATGGTGATCTCCGCCTCCAGTGCAGCACCGATCGCACCGTTGGCGCGCATCGGCTCGAGTACCTTGGCCACCTGCTCGCGCACGGCCAGCAGCTGGTCGAAGTCGGCGGCGTTGAGCTGGGCATCGACCGGCAGCGGCGCCAGGCCGTCGTACCAGGTGGTGAACAGCACATGGCCGGCATGTTCGCCCGGCAGGTAACCCCACAGCTCGTCGGCGGTGAAGGTCAGGATCGGCGCCACCCAGCGGGTGAACGCTTCCGCGATGTGGTACATCGCGCTCTGCGCCGAACGGCGACCGTGTGAATCGGTCGGCATGGTGTACAGGCGGTCCTTGGTCACGTCCAGGTACAGCGAGCCCAGGTCCACGCTGCAGAAGTTCAGCAGCAGCTGCACGATCTCGGCCATGTTGTAGCCGTCGTAGGCCGCCTTGATCTTCTCCTGCAGCTCCCAGGCGCGATGCACGATCCAGCGGTCCAGCGCGACCATCTGCTCGATCGGTTGCAGGTGCCGGGCCGGATCGAAACCGTCCAGGTTGCCGAGCAGGAAGCGTGCGGTGTTGCGCAGGCGGCGGTAGGCGTCAGCATTGCGCTTCAGGATTTCCTGCGACAGCGACATCTCGTTGCTGTAGTCGGCCGAGGCGATCCACAGGCGCAGGATGTCCGCGCCCAGCTTGTTCATGATGTCCTGCGGCTCGATGCCGTTGCCCAGCGACTTGGACATCTTGCGGCCGTGCTCGTCCACGGTGAAACCATGGGTGAGGCACTGCTTGTACGGCGCGCGCTTGTCGATCGCCACGCCGGTCAGCAGCGAGGACTGGAACCAGCCGCGGTGCTGGTCGGAGCCTTCCAGGTACAGGTCGGCCGGCTTGCCGAAGCCACGCGCGGCGAGCACGCCTTCATGGGTCACGCCCGAATCGAACCAGACGTCGAGGATGTCGGTGACCTTCTCGTAGTCGGCCGCTTCGGCGCCGAGCAGCTCGGCGGCGTCCAGCGAGTACCACACATCGATGCCCTCGGCTTCGACGCGGTCGGCAACCTGCTGCATCAGCTCCACCGAGCGCGGGTGGATCTCGCCGGTCTGGCGATGGGTGAACAGTGCGATCGGCACGCCCCAGGTGCGCTGGCGCGAGATGGTCCAGTCCGGGCGACCGTCGACCATGCTCTGGATGCGCGCCTTGCCCCAGGTCGGGAACCAGCCGACAGTGTCGATCGCAGCCAGCGCATCGCTGCGCAGGTTGGCCTTGTCCATCGAAATGAACCACTGCGGAGTAGCGCGGAACACCACCGGCGTCTTGTGGCGCCAGCAGTGCGGATAGCTGTGGCGGATCGGGTGGAAGGCCAGCAGCGAACCGTTGTCGCGCAGCACGCCGACGATGGCCTCCTGCGCCTTCCACAGGTGCTGGCCGGCCAGCACCACGTCACCGGCCGGCGGGGTCGATTCCAGGTACACGCCACGACCGTCGATCGGGGTCACCTGGCCAGCGTTGTACTTGTCCAGCAGGCCGTACTTCTGGCTGACCACGAAGTCTTCCTGGCCGTGGCCGGGGGCGGTGTGCACCGCACCGGTACCGTCCTCGTCGGAGACGTGGTCGCCGTTGAGCACCAGGATCTCGCGCTCCGGGTAGAACGGGTGCGCCAGCAGCTGGTTCTCCAGCGCCGCACCGGTGGTTTCACCGTGCAGCACCACGTTTTCGACGCCATAGCGCTGCAGCGCGCGCTCGGCCAGCGCCGCAGCCAGCACCAGCCAACGGCGCTTGCCGTTGTGCGCCGGGCCTTCGGCCAGCACGTAGCGGATCTCCGCGCCCAGCGACACCGCCAGCGAGGCCGGCAGCGTCCACGGGGTGGTGGTCCAGATCGGTACGGCCACTTCCACGTCGGCCGGCACGCTCACGCCGAACGCCTGGCCGATGGCCTGGGCATCGCGCGCGGCGTAGGCCACGTCGATCGCCGGCGATTCCTTTTCCTGGTACTCGATCTCGGCCTCGGCCAGCGCCGAGCCACAGTCGAAGCACCAGTACACCGGCTTGGCGCCACGCACCAGGTGACCGTTGGCCACGACCTTGGACAGCGCACGGATCTCGTTGGCTTCGAAGTCGAAGCTCAGGGTCTTGTACGGGTTGTCCCAATCGCCGGTCACGCCCAGGCGCTTGAAGTCCACGCGCTGGATGTTGATCTGCTCTTCGGCGAACTCGCGGCACTTCTGGCGGAATTCGACGGCGTCGAGCTTGGTGCCGACCTTGCCCCACTTCTTCTCGACCGCGATCTCGATCGGCAGGCCATGGCAGTCCCAGCCCGGCACATAGGGCGCATCGAAGCCGGCCAGGTAGCGCGACTTGACGATGATGTCCTTCAGGATCTTGTTGACCGCGTGGCCGAGGTGGATGCGGCCGTTGGCGTACGGGGGGCCGTCGTGCAGCACGAACAGCGGGCGGCCGGCGGCGTTGTCGCGCAGCTGCTGGTAGAGCCCCTGCGCTTCCCACCGCGCCAGAATGCCCGGCTCGCGCTTGGGCAGGTCGCCGCGCATCGGGAATTCGGTGGCTGGCAGGTTCAGGGTGGTCTTGTAGTCCTGGCTCACGCAGTGGCTCGCAATCTATGTTCGGAAAGGAGGGCGCGCGCCTGTTCGGCGTCGCGGTGCATCTGGTCGGTCAGTGCCGCCAGATCATTGAATTTCTCTTCGTCGCGCAGCTTGGCGACAAACTCCACGTCGATGTGGCGCCCGTACAGGTCGCCCTGGAAATCGAACAGGTGGGCTTCCAGCAGCGGCTCCACGCCCTCCACCGTCGGCCGGGTGCCGAAGCTGGACACCGACGGCCACGGCTGGTCGAACACGCCATGCACCCAGGTTGCGTAGATGCCCGACAGCGCCGGGGTCTTCGGGAAGCGCAGGTTGGCGGTGGGGAAGCCCAGCGTACGGCCAAGCTGGCGACCGCGCACCACGCGCCCGCTGATCGCATACGGGCGACCGAGCAGATCGTTGGCGCGGGCGAAATCGCCCCCCTGCAGCAGCTGGCGGATGCGGGTGCTGGAGATGCGCTCGCCATGCAGGTCCACCGCTTCAATCTCGCCGGCGCTGAAGCCCAGTTCGGCGCCCATCTCCTGCAGCAGTGCCAGATCACCGCGGCGGCGGTTGCCGAAGCAGAACTCCGGCCCGATCCAGACTTCGCGGGCGCCCAGCCGGTGCACCAGCAACCGGCGCACGAAGGTCTCGGCCGGCATCGCCGCCATCGCCGCGTCGAAGCGCAGCAGGCCGACCGCATCGACACCGAGCTCGCGCAGGATCTCGACCTTGCTGCGCGCCAGGGTCAGCCGCGGCGGCGGCGTGCCCTGGGCGAAGAATTCACGCGGCAGCGGCTCGAATGCCACGGCCACTGCGGCCACGCCCAAGGCGCGCGCGCGGGCGACCGCGTGGCGGACCAGCGCACGATGGCCCAGGTGAAGGCCGTCGAATGCACCGATACAGACCACGCTTCCGTTGGGGAACAGCTCCCCGCCCTCGACGCTTCTGAACAGCCTGCTCATCAACTCTCGTTCCGGCCCGACCCGGGCCGCCGCTTCAATGGTGTAACCCTGAAGTATAGCCGCCACGGGCCGCGATCAATGCCCGCGCAGGTCGCGCGGGCGGAAGCCCATCGCCAGCATGGCCACCGCATAGGTCGCGCCGCCGCCGCCGACCAGCAACGCCAAGGCACCGATCCGCTCCCACACACGCATCGCGGAGAAGCCCGGCAGCCAGTGCAGCAGCGCCAACAGCACGCCAACCATGGCCGCGCAGGCCAGCACCAGGCGCAGCAGATAGCCGCCCCAGCCCGGCCGGCGCTGGTAGACATCGGTCTTGCCCAGCCAGTACCAGAGCAGGCCCAGGTTCAGGTAACTGGACAGCGCGCTGGCGATGCCCAGTGCCAGGTGCAGGCCCGGCTGCTTGCCGATGGCCGCCATCACGCCCTGCGCCTTCAGCGCGTCGGGCACCATTACTTGGTACAGCACGGCCAGCAGGGCGAAGTTGAACACCATGTTGGCCACCAGCGCCGCCACACCGGCGCGCACCGGGGTCTTGGTGTCCTGGCGGGCGTAGAAGGCCGGCAGCACCACCTTCAGCAGGGCGAATGCCGGCAGGCCGAAGCTCAGGCCGTACACCGACAGCGCGGTCATGCGGGTGTCGAAGGCGCTGAACTGGCCGTGCTGGAAGATGGTCGCGATCAGCGGCTCGGCCAGCAGCAGCAGGCCCAGCATGGCCGGCACCGAGATCAGCAGGGTCATGCGCAGGCCCCAGTCCAGCGAGCGCGAGAAGCCCTCGCGGTCGGTGCTGACATGGTGACGGGCCAGCGCCGGCAGGATCACCGTCCCCAGGGCCACGCCGAACACGCCCAGCGGCAGCTCCAGGAAGCGGTCAGCCAGCGACAGCCAGGACTGCGAGCCGTCGGTCAGCTTGGCCGCGATCACCGTATCCAGCAGCAGGTTGATCTGCGCCACCGAGGAACCAAACAGGGTCGGCACCATCAGCGTCATGACCTTGCGCACGCCCGGGTGGCGCCAGCCCCAGCGCGGCAGGGTCAGCAGGTTGATGCCCTTCAGCGAGGGCAGCTGGAACAGCAACTGCAGGATGCCGGCGGCCAGCACCGCCCAGCCCAGCGCCAGGATCTGCTTTTCCGGCGTGCCGCCCAGCCGCGGTGCCAGCCACAGCGCGCCGGCGATCATGCACAGGTTGAGAATGACCGGGGTCAGCGCCGGCATGGCAAAGCGCTGGAAGCTGTTCAGCGCACCACCGGCCAGTGCGGTCAGCGAGACGAACAGCAGGAACGGGAAGGTCAGGCGGAACAGGTCGACCAGCAGGCCCTGCTTGACCGGGTCGGTATCAACGCCACTGGAGAAGACCGAGGCCAGCTGCGGCGCGAAGATCAGCGCCAGTGCGGTGACCAGCATCAGCACCCCGCCCAGGGTGCCGGCGGTGCGGGCCATCAGTTCGCGCAGCTCGGCGTGGCTGCGGGTTTCCTTCACTTCCGTGAACACCGGCACGAAAGCGGTGGCAAAAGACCCTTCGGCGAACAACCGGCGCAGGAAATTGGGTACCCTGAAGGCGACCCAGAAAGCATCAGTGATGGCGTTGGTGCCGAACGTGGTGGTCACCACGAAGTCCCGGACAAGTCCGAGAACGCGCGAGACCATGGTCATGCTGCTGAACGACAGCAGGCCCCGCAACAACTTGGGTGAACTCACTCAGCGTCCCTCTTGACAATCGACTTGACGTGCATTTCTTACGCCATCATACTAGCTAGCTTGCTGTTCCCATAACACCGATTTTTTCAGGAAACCACCACCGTGGCCAATATCAAGTCCGCCAAGAAGCGCGCCAAGCAGACCGTCGTGCGCAACGCGCGCAACGTGGCTCAGCGCTCGATGCTGCGCACCGCTGTCAAGAAAGTGATCAAGGCGCTGGACGCCAACGATGCCGCCGGCGCCGAAGCCGCCTTCGCTGTTGCCCAGCCGATCCTGGATCGCTTCAGCGCGCGTGGCCTGATCCACAAGAACAAGGCTGCTCGCCACAAGAGCCGCCTGAACGACCGCATCAAGGCCCTCAAGGCCGCCTGATCCGGCGTTGCCGCCCTGCCCTTCGGGGTTGGGCTGCAGACAAAAGCCCGGCCCCGGCCGGGTTTTTTGTTGCCAGCGATCCACGGGGTCCGCGCGATCCAGGATCGGCTGGGCAACAGCGAAGGCGGCTTCGGCGCCGGCGGCATCGTTGGCGTCCAGCGCCTTGATCACTTTCTTGACAGCGGTGCGCAGCATC
>NZ_JAXBRE020000012.1:107309-131086 GCF_047520985.2 Stenotrophomonas sp. BR163 | reverse complement strand
TCAAGGCGGACTGGAAGATCAAGATCAAGAACAACAGCATCCACCCGTCGCGAAGAGGTACTGGGTGCAGCTGTGGCATTTGACCTTGGGTCCGCCTTGAGCGAGCCGAGCACCGCAGGTCCGGCGAGGGCGAAGAGGTGCGGGTGTCTGAGCGCAGCGAGTTCCCGCACCGTCCCTCGACGGACCGAGGAGCACAGGGTACCGAGGCGCAGCATCGGCTCGCGCTCCGGCGGCGTGTTTCTTTGGTTACTTTCTTTGCACGAGCAAAGAAAGTGACACCCCCCGCGGTCGCGGAAACGACTCTCGCCAGGTCGTACCCGGCGCCACCGATGCATCGGCGCGCCAACAAAAACGCCCGGCGCGAGGCCAGGCGTTCCTGCACTACCTTGAAAGCAGAAGCTTACGCCACCGTCGAAGCCCGCAGCGCGGCAATGCGCTCTTCCAGCGGCGGGTGGCTCATAAACAGCTTCTTGGCCGTCGAACCGGAAATCCCGAAGGCGGCAATCTGGGTCGGCAGCGTGCTCTGGCCGTGGTTCAACTGCAGGCGCTCCAGCGCAGCGATCATCTTCTGGCGACCGGCCAGCGAGGCACCGCCGGCGTCGGCGCGGAACTCGCGGTGGCGCGAGAACCACATCGAGATCATCGTGGCGAACAGGCCGAACACCATCTCCAGCACGAACACGATGATGTAGTAAGCGAAGCCACGGCCGCCGCCTTCGCGGTTGCCCGACAGCGCGCTGTCGATGATGCCGCCAACCACGCGGGCCAGCACGATCACGAAGGTGTTCAGCACGCCCTGCAGCAGCGCCATGGTAATCATGTCACCGTTGGCGACGTGGGCGATCTCGTGGCCCAGCACCGCTTCAGCCTCGTCCTCGCTCATGTTGTGCAGCAGGCCGGTGGACACCGCCACCAGCGCGTTGTTGCGGTTGGCACCGGTGGCGAAGGCATTGATCTCCGGGCCGTCATAGACCGCCACTTCCGGCATGCCGATGCCGGCGGCCTTGGCCTGGCGCTCGACCGTGGCCAGCAGCCAGCGCTCGGTCTGGTTGCGCGGCTCGGTGATCACCACCGCACCGGTGGAGCGCTTGGCCATCCACTTGGACAGCAGCAGCGAGATGAAGGAGCCACCGAAACCAAAGATGCCGGCCATCACCAGCAGGCCGCTCATCGAACGCGCGTCCACGCCCAGGATCGACATGACGATGCCGGCCAGGATCAGGACCGCGAGGTTGGTCGCCAGGAACAGGGCAATACGGGTGAACATGGGAAAATCCGGCTCGGAAGGGGTCGATATCCGTCAATTTGCGGTGCGCTCAGCTTGAATTCAAGCGCCAACCTGACCGACGATTCAGCCTGCATGACCGCCATTGTTCCCTGCGGCCGCTTCGCGCCCTCGCCGACCGGCCTGCTCCACCCCGGATCCCTGCTTGCCGCCTTCGGCAGCTGGCTGCTGGCCCGCCACCACGGCGGCCTGTGGCGGCTGCGCATCGAAGACGTTGACCCGCCGCGTACCGTGCCCGGCGCCGCGCAGTCACAGCTGCAGGCACTGGCTGCGTTCGGCCTGGTCCACGACGGCCCGGTCCTGTGGCAGAGCGCTCGAGGCGAGGCCTACCAGGCCGCGCTGGACGTGCTGCTGGCCAGCGACCAGGCCTTCATCTGCCACTGCAGCCGCAGCGAATTGGCTGCCAGCGGCGGTATCCACCACCGCTGCGTTGCGCGGCAACCGCGACCGGACCCTGCCGTCCGCTTCCGCGTGCCACCGGGCAGCGTCGTGCACTTCGACGATGGCCTGCGTGGCCCGCAGCAGCAGGACGTGCGTGCCGAAGTCGGCGACTTCGTGCTGCGCCGTGCCGACGGCTGCTGGGCCTACCAGCTGGCGGTGGTGGTCGATGACGCCGCGCAGGGGGTGACCGAAGTGGTGCGCGGCGCCGACCTGCTCGATTCCACCGCGCGGCAGATCCTGCTGCAGCAGGCGCTGGGCCTGGCGGTGCCGCGCTACTGGCACCTGCCGCTGCTGCTCGACGCCCCCGGCCACAAACTGTCCAAGTCGCTGGCGTCGCTGCCGGTGGACAGTACACGGCCGGTGCCGGTACTGCGCGCGCTCTGGCAGCTGCTGGGCCAGGCCCCTGCCGCACTGGACGGCGCCGATGACCGGGATGCGCTGCTGCACACTGCGCAACGGGCATTCGACCCGGTTCGACTGCCGCGGACCGACATCCTGTTGCCGGCCGGCGCACTTTCCGCGCCGATGTTGCAGAATCCCCCTTCCCCCATCTGATTCCCGGACAGCATTCCATGACATCTCGCGTCGCACTGGTCACCGGCGGAACCGGCGGCATCGGTACCGCCATCTGCCAACGCCTGGCCGACCAGGGCCACCGGGTCGCCACCAATTACCGCGACGAGGACAAGGCCCGCGCATGGCAGCAGGCGATGACCGAGCGCGGCTACAACGTGTCGATCTTCCCGGGCGATGTCTCCGATCCAGGCAGTGCCGAGGCGCTGGTGCGTGCGGTCGAGGCCGAGCTGGGCCCGGTCGAGATCCTGGTCAACAATGCCGGCATCACCCGCGACACGACGTTCCACCGCATGCGCGCGGACCAGTGGCACGATGTGATCAACACCAACCTCAATTCGGTGTTCAACGTCACCCGTCCGGTGATCGAAGGCATGCGGCGCCGCGGCTGGGGCCGGGTCATCCAGATCAGCTCGATCAACGGCCTGAAGGGCCAATACGGCCAGGCCAACTACGCCGCGGCCAAGGCCGGCATGCATGGCTTCACCATTTCGCTGGCCCGCGAGAACGCCGGCTTCGGCATCACCGTGAACACCATTTCGCCCGGCTACGTCGCCACCGACATGGTGATGGCGGTTCCGGAGGACGTGCGCGCCAAGATCATCGCCGACATCCCCACCGGGCGCCTCGGCAAGCCGGAGGAAATCGCCTATGGCGTGTCCTTCCTGGTGGCCGAGGAAGCCTCATGGATCACCGGCAGCAACCTGGACATCAACGGCGGCCACCACATGGGCTGGTAAGCCGCGCAGGGGCCGCTGCGGCATGCGCTGACGGCCCCTGCCGATGGTCATGCTGCGCAGCACGCAAACCCTTGCTGCGCAACATGATCGCTGCTGAAAGCCAAGCCTGGCGGGGGCTGGGGCGGTTGCAACCGCTGCTGCACTGCGCCATGCTGCGCGTCTACTGTGACGAGTACCGCTTCATGGCTGCGACCCGCATCATCAAGAAGTATCCGAACCGCCGTCTCTACGACACCGAGATCTCCAGCTACATCACCATCGAGGACGTGCGCCAGCTGATCCTGGACGGTGAAGACTTCGAAGTCCGCGACGCCAAGAGCGGCGACGACCTCACCCGTTCGGTCCTGCTGCAGATCATCGCCGACCAGGAACAGGACGGCGAACCGATGCTGTCCACCCAGCTGCTGAGCCAGCTGATCCGCTTCTACGGCGATTCCCTGCAGGGCTTCATGGGCAACTACCTGGAGCGCAGCATGCAGGTCTTCCTCGACCAGCAGCAGCAGTTCCGCCAGCAGATGGGCAACCTGCTGGGCCAGACCCCGTGGGCGATGATGAACCAGCTGACCGAGCGCAACCTGGAGCTGTGGCAGGAATTCCAGCGCAGCATGGGCAGCGGCTTCGGTGGCCCGCGCCCGGGCGGCACCGGAACGGGAACCGGCAACAAGCCCGGCGAACCCGGCACCGGTACCGGTACCGGCACCGGCGGCAAGACCCGCCGCTGAGCTGCAGCAACGGCTGATACGAAAACGGCGCGCCCCTGGCGCGCCGTCTTGTTTGGCATCGCGCCAACCGTGCGTCAGCGTTTGGCCTTGCACCCCGTGCACACGCGCTCGATCTTGTAGCCCTTCGCCCTCAGCTTCTCGACCACGCCATCACTGCCCAGCAGGTGCAGCGTGCCGACCACCACCAGCGTACCGCCCTGCCCGGCCTGCAGGTACGGCTGCAGCTTCGGCACCCAGGCATCGTTGCGACCGGTGTTGATGCGCTGGTACAGCTGCGGATACTGCTGGCGCATCTCTGCCGCCATCTTGGTCCACAGCAGGCGCTCGTCGCCGCGACGCCATGCATCATGCAGCAACCGCGCCTGCTCATCGGCCTTGCCGGCCTGGTCCAGTGCTTCGGCCAGCATCTGCCGCTGTTCCTGCACGGTCATCCCGTCCAGCATGCCGATCTGGGTATCGATATCTTCCAGTCCCGCGGTCTTGCGGCCGGTCTTCTGCGCGCGTTCCATGAAGTGGCGGTCCAGGCCCAGCGCCGGGTCCAGGCCCAGCTTCTGCATCTGCCCGATCGAAATGCTCAGACCGACGAACCAGGGCTTCATGCCCTGCATCTGCGCCAGCGGCAACTGGTTCTGGGCAGCAAAGGCCTGCAGCTTCTGCCAGGTGGCCGCATCCAGATCACGCTTCAGCTCGCTGCCATCGGTGCGGGTCGCAGCCTGCACCATGCGGCTGGCCAGCTGGGGCGATTGCATGTCTTCCGGCGACAGTTCGAACACCACCCGCTGCGAGGCTTCGAACGCCTGCTCGACATCGGGCGACAGCGGGTAGTCCTGTGGCTTCAGCAGATGGAACGATCCCAGCAGGTACACGCGTGCATCGCCCGGGCCGGTGACTTTCCACAACAGGGGTACCGGCGGCTTGGCCGCGGTTGCGGCCGCGGCCGCGGCAGGGCTGGCCTGGCCATCGCGGGCCGTGGCCAGTGGCGCCACTGCGCAGGCCGCCAGCAACAGCGCGGTCCGGAACAGGTGTTTGATCGGCATGGTCAGCCTTCTCCTTCAGGCAGGTGGTAGGCCTTCTCGCCCGCTTCCACGCGCAGGTCCAACCGGTTTTCCGGCGGCGCCAGCGGGCAGGTCGCGTAGGCGGTGAACGCGCACGGTGGGTTGTAGGCATGGTTGAAATCGATGCGCACCGTGCCGTCTGCAGCGGGGGCATCGGTATCCAGATAGCGCCCGGCCGGATAGCTGCCGCGGCCGCTGGTGCGGTCGGCAAAGATCAGGAACAGTGGCTGCCCGGGCGCACCGATGGCCTCCAGGCGCCAGCTGCGGCCATCACGTTCGAACTCCACCGCACCGGCATTGGGCATCTCGGTGGTCAAGCCAGTGATGTCGACGATCGGCAAGGTCTTGCCCGGCGGATGCGCGATGAAGCGCGCCTGCACCTGCCAGTCCGCGCCGCCCGGCCAGTACTGCAGGCCGGCGAAATCACGCCGCGCAGGTGCCTCGGCATGCTTGACCCGCAGCGCGTCCCGTGGCCCCCGGCGGATGATGCTGAGCTGGCCCTTGCCGCCATCGAAGGCCAGCAGCGTCGGCTGCGCGTCCTTGTCGGTGTCGACGCGGATGCGGCCACGCACCGGCTGGCCGTCGTGGCTGACATCGACACCGGCTTCAGGCGTGAACCACCACTGCGTCCCGTCGCGACGCAGCAGGCCCAGCCTGTCCGGGCCAACCGTCAGGCGGATGCCGTTGGTGGCGCCGCTGCCAACGAAATGGGATTTGTTCTGCAGCCAGTGCAGGCCGACCAGGGCCGTCCAGCCATCGGGCCGGGTCAGGTCCTGGTAGCGCGCTACACGCCATTGCTGCTGCGCGGCCGCGTAGGCCGGATCTTCAGCGACCGTCGGCGCCGGCGGAGTTGCCGGGCTGCAGGCGGCCAACACCACGGCGGCCAGCAGGCCCGCCACTCCCCGATAACGCATCGATGCTCCCCTCAACGTCCGCGCAGGAACCAGCGGTCGATCTCCGCCAGCGAAAAACGGGCCCAGGTCGGTCGGCCGTGGTTGCACTGGCCGGACCGTTCGGTGATTTCCATGTCGCGCAGCAGCGCGTTCATTTCCGGCACCGTCAGGCGCCGGTTGGCACGCACCGCGCCATGGCAGGCCATGGTCGACAGCAGCTCGTCGCGTGCACTGGCCACGCGGCGGCTCTGGCCATGCTCGCGCAGGTCGGTCAGCACGTCGCGCAGCAGTCCTTCCGGTTCGGCATGCGCCAGCAGTGCCGGAATGCTGCGCACGTGCAGCGACCCGGGGCCGGCCCGGGTCACCTCGAAGCCGAGCGCCGCCAGTGTGTCGGCTTCGCTTTCGGCGGTGTCGGCCTCGCGCTCGCCCACCGCCAGCGTGATCGGCACCAGCAACGGCTGCGACTGCAGGCCGATGCCATCGTGCGCATTCTTCAGGCGCTCGTAGCCGATGCGTTCGTGGGCCGCATGCATGTCGACCACGATCAGGCCTTCAGCGTTCTCGGCCAGGATGTAGATGCCATGCAGCTGCGCGATCGCGTAGCCCAGCGGCGGTACACCCGCGTCGGCACTGGTCACCGGCAACCCGTTCTCGCTCGGCATCGGCGGCAACGCCGCTGCGCGTTCGGCACCGGCCGGCGTGGCATACAGCGCGGCGTAGGCGGCCGGTGCATCGGCCACCTGCAGGCCCAGCGGCTGCTGCGGACGCCAGCCTGAAAATCCGCCACCACCACCTCCCGAGCCGGGCGCAGCCCCACGCACCAGCCCGAACCCCGACACGCCGGCGCTCGATGCCGTCGGGACGGCGGCGGCGTCCGCCGGATGCGCGGGGCCGGCACCGATCTCCTGCGCCGACATGCCGGCACGGGTATCCGCCAGCGCATCCTTCAACGTGCGATAGACGAAATCGTGGACCAGCCGCGAATCGCGGAAGCGCACCTCGTGCTTGGCCGGATGCACGTTGACGTCGACGCGGGTCGGATCCAGTTCGAGGAACAGCACATAGGCCGGCTGGCGGCCGTGATACAGCACGTCGCCGTAGGCCATCTTCACTGCGTGGGCGACGCTGCGGTCACGCACTGAGCGACCGTTGACGTACAGGTACTGCTGGTCGGCGCTCGCGCGCGAATAATGCGGCTGCGCAATCCAGCCATGCAGGCGCAGGCCGGCGCCGCTGTGGTCCACGCGCACGGCCTGGTTGGCGAAATCCTCGCCCAGCGTTTCGGCAAGGCGTGCATCGGAATACAGATCGCCTGGCTTGTAGCGCCGCGAGGCCTTGCCGTTGTGCGACACGCGCAGCTCGACATCCGGCCGTGCCAGCGCCAGCGAACGCAGCCACTCTTCGATATGGCCCAGTTCGGTACGCTCGGCGCGCAGGAACTTGCGCCGCGCCGGCACGTTGTAGAACAACTCACGCACTTCCACCGTGGTGCCCGGCGCATGCGCGCGCGGGGTCACCTCGCCGATCTTGCCGCCTTCGATCTGCAGTGCCGAACCGTGCTCGTCGTGCGCGCGCCGCGAGCACAGGGTGAAGCGGCTGACCGATGCGATCGACGGCAGCGCTTCTCCCCGGAAACCGAGCGTGGCCACCGATTCGAGATCGTCAAGATCGGCGATCTTGCTGGTGGCATGGCGCGACACTGCCAGTGGCAACTGCTCGGGCGCGATGCCACTGCCGTTGTCGCGGATGCGGATCAGGCGCACACCGCCCTCTTCAAGATCGATATCAACGCGGCTGGCGCCGGCGTCGATCGCGTTCTCGACCAGCTCCTTGACCACCGACGCGGGTCGTTCGACCACTTCGCCGGCGGCGATCTGGTTGATCAGGATCTCCGGCAACGGCCGGATCGGGCGCGGATGGGTAGCAGACGTCATGCGGGGATGATAACGGAGCGGCCGAGGGTAGAGTCGAGCCATGCTCGACTGACGGGCTACCCACAAGGCCCAGTCGAGCGCGGCTCGACTCTGCAGAAAGCAGAAACCCGCCTTCGGCGGGTTATTTGCTGCCGCCGGCCATGGTGGCTGCGGCGTCGATCTCGGCCTGCGCGCGGGCGGCATACAACGTGCCCGGCGGCGGTTGGCGGCTGAAGAAGGTGTGCACACCATCCAGCACAGCGCCAGCGACCTTGCGCTGGTAAGCCGGGTCCGTCAGGCGGCGCTCTTCATCCGGATTGGAGATGAACGCCGTTTCCACCAGCATCGCCGGCATGTCCGACGTGCGCAGCACCGCGAAGTTGGCGCGCTCGATGTTCGGCTTGTGGTTGTTGCCGATCCGCTTCAGGCCGCCCAGCACGTGGCCGGCGGCGTCTTCGGACGCCTTCATGTAACCGCTCTGCGCCAGGTCCAGCAGCACATTGGCAAGCGTGCCCTCGGTCTGCTGCAGGCGAACGCCACCGACCAGATCGGCCGCGTTTTCCTTGTCTGCCAGCCAGCGGGCGCGCTGCGAAGAGGCACCCTTGGTCGACAGCACGTACACCGACGAACCCGTGGCCGAACGGTTCTCGGCCGCGTCGGCATGGATCGAAATGAAGATGTCCGCCTTGTTCGCACGCGCCTTCTGCGCACGCATCGGCAGCGGGATGAACACGTCGCTGTCGCGCGTCAGGTAGGCCTTCAGGCCCGGCGTGGCGTTGACCTGGCGGGCCAGCTCACGCGCCACGGCCAGGGTGACATCCTTCTCGCGCTTGCCGGTCGGGCCGATCGCACCCGGGTCCTGGCCACCATGACCGGGATCGATCGCCACCACAAGGTGGCGCATGCCGGGCTGCATGCGGATGCGCGATGCATCGCTGGGCATGGCCGGACGCGGCGGCTCGGCCGGCGTCGGTGCCGGTGTAGGGGCCGTTGCCGGCGGCGTGGTCACCACCGCAGCAGTGCGCTGGCCGGCGAGGATTGCAGCCGGCGAGGATGAAGGCGTGCTGCTGGCCGCGACACCTGCCGCAGCAACCTGGGCCGGCGCGCTGGTCGGTGCGGGGGTCGGCGTGGCGGGTGCGGCGGCGCTGGCGCTGGCCTGCTGCTGCACCTGTGCGGTCAGCAGGGCGGTGGCCCGCGCAGCATCGGTGCGTGACTGCGCGTTCTCGGCCGGCGTGGGCGCGACTGAGCCCCCCGCAGCGGCCGCCTGCGGCTGCACCGCCGGTGGCGTCGCCGGGCGGCTGGTTGTGGCCACGGCAGGGCCATCACCCGGCCATTCGATCACCAGCTTGGATTCATTGCCCTCGCGCTGCATCTGCGGGCGGAACGGCGCCACCGATTCGGCAAGGTCGAACACGACACGGAAAGTGCCCGGGACCGGCTGTCCGGTACGCACCGCCGTGACCACACCCTGCGCGGCCGGCATCTTCAGGTTGCGTACGGCGCTGGAGTCGGGGAAATCGACCACCAGGCGGTTCGGGCCGGCCAGCGACAGGGTCTTGTAGCCGCCACTGCCGACCAGTGAGATCTCGGCACGGGTGCCGGTCGCGCCGGTGTTCAGCAGCACCTGGCGGACTTCACCCGCCCACGCACTGACGCTCGCCAGACCCAGTCCGACGGCGGCACAGATGGCGATGAGACGGTTCCCCGGGCGCATGGCTCAGGATTCAATCACCGCGCTGAACGGAATGCAACACCTTTTTCCTTAATAATCCGTAACCTGCCGATCTTTGTTCTCGTCAGCCGACAGAAATGGCCTGCAAGTCGCCCCCTTGGGGCAGCCGTTTCAGCCATTCATGTCCAACGTCGCTGCCCGCGGTGAGACTGGCGCGGCGCCCCTGCCCTTCGATCTCCAGTGCCACCACCAGGTCGGTCGGCGGCAGCGCGCCGGCGCCCCGTTCCGGCCATTCGACCAGCCACAAGACCGCGCTGCCCTCGTCCAGGCCGAGGAAATCCAGCTCACCGGCCTGGCCGATGCGGTACAGGTCCAGGTGCCACGCCTCACCGCCACTGGCCAGCGGATAGCGCTCGACCAGGGTGTAGGTGGGGCTGCGGATCGCGCCATGCACGCCCAGCGCGCGCAGCAGCGCGCGGGCCGTAGTGGACTTGCCGGCGCCCAGGTCGCCGCGCAGTTCGATCAGCGCCTGCGGCGGCCGGGTGGCCGCCAGCCACTGCCCGAGCAGTTCGGTGGCGTCGCTGTCGGCAAGGAAGAAATCGGTCATGGGAAGCGTTCCGGGTTGGCCAGTCGCCGCAGCGGCGCCTGCAGATCAGTAGGAAGCAGGCCGCGTGCGCCGTCAGCGGCAGCCGCGTCGCCGGCAAGCGCATGCAGCAACGCGCCCGCTGCGGCGGCATCGAAGGCGGCCAGGCCCTGCGCACGCAGGCCGGCGATGATGCCGGTGAGCAGGTCGCCCATGCCCCCCACGGCCATGCCGGGATTGCCGGCGGCGATCAACCGGGGCGTTTGCCCGGGCGCCGCCACGATGCTGCCGGCGCCTTTCAACACCACCACCGCGTGGAAACGCTCGGCGAGCCTCTGCGCACAGGCGTAGCGATCAGCCTGGATGTCGCTGGTGCTGCAGCCGAGCAGGCGTGCGGCCTCGCCCGGGTGCGGTGTGAGGACGGCGCCGGGCAAGGCACGCGGATCCTGCGCCAGCAGGTTCAGCGCGTCGGCATCGACCACCAGTGGTTTGGCGCTGCCCAGCACCCGCGCAAACAGCGCGCGTGCCCATTCGTCCTGGCCCAGACCGGGCCCGATCGCCACCACCTTCGCCCTGTCAAGCAAGGCCGGCAGCGCTTCGCCGTCTTCCAACGCGTGGGTCATCGCCTCGGGCAGCCGAGCCAGCAGTGGACCGACGTGGTCGCGGCGGGTGCCCAGGCTCAACAGCCCCGCCCCTGCGCGCAAGGCGGCCTCGGCTGCCATGGCGATGGCACCGCCGCTGCCGTGGTTGCCGCCGACGCACAGCGCGTGGCCGGATTCACCCTTGTGGGTATTTGCGCGGCGCGGCGGCAACAGGGCAGGCAACCGTGCCTGCGTCCAGTACTCCACGGCAGGCGACACGCTTTGCCATGCGGCCGCGGGCAACTGCAGGGGTGCCAGGGCCTTGTGCCCGCAATGATCCAGCGCGTCGCCGGTGTACAGCCCGCGATGGGCCACGATGAACTGCAGGGTCAGCGCAGCGCGTACTGCCGCGCCAGGTACCGCACCGCGGTCGGCATCGACGCCACTGGGCACATCCAGGGCCAGCACAGGTGCCGCCTGCGCATTGATCGCAACGATCAGCGCCTGCGCCGCGCCCTCCGGCGCGCGATCGAAACCCAGCCCGAACAGGGCATCGACCCAGAGGTCGGCCTCGGGCAGCGCGCCGTCGAACTCGGTGATGGCGCCGCCGTCGGACCTGAACTCCGATGTTGCACGCTGCGCCAGCGCGGTCGATGGCGCCCGGCCCGGCAGGGCGATCACCCTCACCTCGCGCCCGGCCTGCAACGCGTGGCGAGCCAGCACGAGGCCGTCTCCGCCATTGTTGCCCGCACCGACCACCACGCCGATGCGCTGCGCCTGCGGCCAATGCTGCAGCAAGCACTGCCAGGCGGCCTGGCCGGCCTGCGCCATCAGTCCCCAGCCAGCATCCCCCGCCAAGGTGGACGCCTGGGCATGCAGCGCACGCGCGGCAGCGGAATCGAACAGATCGGCGAGGTTGGCCATGCAGGGATTTTATACTGGTGCGCATGTCCCTCGCCCCCTCCCCCGTCGATCCAGCCCAGGCCGTGCAGCGCATCCGCGAACTGGCCCGTGCGCATGGCTTCCAGCGCTGCGGCATCGCCGGTATCGAGCTCGGCGAGGACGAGGCGCACCTGGCCGACTGGCTGGGCCAGGGCCTGTACGGCACGATGGACTGGATGGCGCGCCACGGCACCCTGCGCGCACGACCGGCCGAGCTGTTGCCCGGCACTGTGCGCGTGATCTCGGTGGGCATGGACTACAGCCACAAGGATGACACCGAAGCGTGGGCGACGCTGGCCGACCCGGGCCGCGCCTACGTGGCGCGCTATGCGCTGGGCCGCGACTACCACAAGCTGATGCGCAACCGCCTGCAGAAGCTGGCCACGCAGATCAACGACGAAGTCGCGCCACTGGGCTACCGCGTGTTCGTCGATTCCGCCCCCGTCCTGGAGCGCGCACTGGCCCGCAACGCCGGGCTCGGCTGGATCGGCAAGCACACCTGCCTGATCGACCGCCATGGCGGTTCCTGGTTCTTCATCGGCGAGATCTACATCGACATCCCGCTGCCGATCGATACGCCGGCCACGGCGCACTGCGGCACCTGCACGCGCTGCATCGATGTCTGCCCGACCCAGGCCATCACCGGCCCGCAGCGGCTGGACGCGCGGCGCTGCATTTCCTACCTGACCATCGAACACGACGGCGCCATTCCCGAACAGATGCGCCCGCTGATCGGCAACCGCATCTATGGCTGCGACGACTGCCAGCTGGTCTGCCCCTGGAACAAGTTCGCCAAGCGCACCGACGAAGCCGATTTCCGCGCGCGCAACAACCTCGATACCGCGCGCCTGGACCAGCTGTTCGCCTGGGACGAGGCCGAGTTCCTGCGCCGCACCGAAGGCAGCCCGATCAGGCGCAGCGGCCATGAGCGCTGGCTACGCAACATCGCCGTGGCGCTGGGCAATGCGCCGTCCTCGGCCGAAGCGCTGGCTGCGCTGCAGACCCGCATCGACGATCCCTCGCCGCTGGTGCGTGAACACGTGCAGTGGGCACTGGGCCAGCACACGGCGCGCTGACGTGCGATCCTGAGCCCCCGTTCCGCCCGCAGCACGCCGTTTCCATGCAGCCACGCAACAACGACATCCTCACCCCCAGCCAGCTCAACACCCTGGCCCGCGACCTGCTGGAAGGCAGCTTCCCGGCGATCTGGGTCGAGGCCGAACTGGGCAGCGTGGCGCGTCCTGCCTCCGGACACCTCTACTTCACCCTGAAGGACGCGCGCGCGCAGCTGCGTGCGGCGATGTTCCGGATGAAGGCGCAGTACCTGAAGTTCGTGCCGCGCGAAGGCATGCGCGTGCTGGTGCGCGGCAAGGTGACCCTGTACGACGCCCGTGGCGAGTACCAGATGGTGCTGGACCACATGGAGGAAGCCGGCGAAGGCGCGCTGCGCCGCGCCTTCGAGGAGCTGAAGGCACGGCTGGAGGCCGAGGGCCTGTTCGACCCGGCACGCAAGCGGCCGCTGCCGGCGCACGTGCAGCGCCTGGCCGTGATCACCTCGCCCACCGGCGCCGCCGTGCGCGACGTGCTGAGCGTGCTCGGCCGGCGCTTCCCGCTGCTGGAAGTGGACCTGCTGCCGACCCTGGTACAGGGCAGCAGTGCCGCCGCGCAGATCACCCGGCTGCTGCAGGCCGCCGATGCCAGTGGCCGCTACGACGTGATCCTGCTGACCCGCGGTGGTGGTTCGCTGGAAGACCTGTGGGCCTTCAACGATGAAACACTGGCCCGTGCGATCGCCGCCAGCCGCACGCCGGTGGTCTCGGCGGTGGGCCACGAAACCGACTTCAGCCTGAGCGACTTCGCCGCCGACCTGCGTGCACCAACGCCCTCGGTGGCGGCCGAGCTGCTGGTACCCGACCAGCGCGAACTGGTCCTGCGCCTGCGCCGCACGGCCGCCCGCATGGTGCAGCTGCAACGGCATGCGATGCAGCAGGCGATGCAGCGCGCCGACCGCGCCCTGTTGCGCCTGAACGCCCAGAGCCCGCAGGCACGACTGGATCTGCTGCGTCGACGCCAGCTCGATCTGGGCCGGCGCCTGCATGCCGCGTTCAACCAGCAGCAGGAGCGCCGTACCGCGCGCCTGCGTCACGCGTCTGCGGTACTGCGTGGGCATCATCCGCAGCGCCAGCTGGACGCGATGCAGCGTCGCCTGACCGCCCTGCGCGGACGACCGCAGGCAGCGATGCAACGTCTGCTGGGGCGCGATGCGCTGCGCCTGCGCGGGCTGGCGCGTTCGCTGGAAGCGGTCAGCCCGCTGGCGACTGTAGCGCGCGGCTACAGCATCCTGACCCGCAGCGATGACGGTGCGCTGGTGCGGCACATCGACCAGGTGCAACCTGGTGACGCCCTGCAGGCCCGCGTCGGCGACGGCGTGATCGACGTGCAGGTCAAGTAGAGGGGGGTTCGGCAGGGCTGCGCCCTGCACCCGCGATAGTGCCGGCCGCTGGCCGGCAGCCTCAACAGCAACAGCAAAAGCTGGCATTCCGCGGGTTGGCGGGGCGGTGCCAGAGTGCGGGGACGCCGTAAACCCGTCCATGGGGGCTTGGCAGCCGCATCCATGCGGCTGACACCCCGCACTCCGGCACCGCCCCACCTCTGACAGTTTTCCGCAATGGGGTAGATCCACGCCATGCGTGGATGAATCTCCATCGAAATCGAATACATCGAATCGAGATCGACAAGCATCCACGCATGGCGTGGATCTACCGTGTCGACCAAGGTCGACACCTACCAACAGCAGCAGAAATCTGTCGAAGGCGGGGTGGGTCCGGTTGCGGGGGCGTGAGCCGCATGGATGCGGCGACCGAGCTTACATGGACGTACTTGCAGCGTCCCCCGCAACCGGACCCACCCCGGCATCCCACGGAATGCACGCTGTTGCTGTTGCTGTTGCTGTTGCTGTTGCTGTTGCTGTTGCTGTTGCTGTTGCTCTGGCTTCGGCAGATGCAGAGCGCAGCCCTGACGAACAACCCCCTACTTTGCCTGCTCGCAGAACTTCTGCCGGTACTCGAGCGCCTTCGGCATCAGTGCCTGCAGGTTCTGGATGCGGGTGCCCGGGTTCGGGTGGGTGGAGGCGAACTCCGGCGGCGCCTGGCCGCCACTGGCCTGGCCCATGCGCTGCCACAGCGGCACCGCCTCGCGGGGATCGAAGCACGCCGCTGCGGCCAGCATCAGCCCCACTTCATCGGCCTGCGTCTCGTGGCTGCGTGCATAGGGCAGCAGATACCCGTAGCCCATCGCCGACATCATCATCTGTTGCTGCTGCGCATCCATGCCGCTGGCGGCACCGGCCATCTGCCCGATCTGGGTCAGCTTCTGCTGCGCCATCCGCTGCGCACCATGGCGCAGCAGCGCGTGGGCGATCTCATGGCCCATCACCACCGCCATCGCATCACGCGTACGCGCCACCGGCACCAGGCCGGTGTAGACCGCCATCTTGCCGCCCGGCAGGCAGAACGCATTGGCCTGCTCGGACGGGATCACATTCACTTCCCACTGGAAATCCCGCGCGAAATGCGCCGGCTGCACGCCGTGCTCCTGTGCCAGCGCGGTCTCCACCACATCCACCTTGGCGATCAGGCGCTGCGCGATGTCGCGCACATCGCGCGCGATCGGCGCATTCGGATCCATCGGCCGTTCCTGCGAGAGGATCTGCTGGTAGGCCTGCAGACCGAGCGCGGTCTCCTGGCGCGCATCCAGGCTGCTGTCGATCATCACCTTCTCGCCGGTGTAGGGATCGACGGTGCGATTGGAGAACCAGTAGAACACCGCATAGCCCGCCGCCAGCAGCAGCACCCACCAGCGGATGTTGCCGAACAGGCCGCGTCGCTGCGGGCCTTGGGGCGAGCGGGAAAAGGGATCGTTGCGCATCGGTGGTCTTCCAGCAGACCCCGCCGGCTGGCGGGCACGGCGCAATCTTAGTGCGCGGACGCCAGCAGCGGGTGAAGCCCGACGCCGCTCAGATGCCGCGCACCAGACGGAAGCCGATGCGCGCATTGGTGGTGTCCGAATCCTGCGATTGCCGCCAGGCCGCACGGGTCTGCTCGGGCGCATTGGCCCAATTGCCGCCCCGGATCACCCGTGACCGGCAGCCCGGGTTGAACCAGGCGACACCGTCGGACGGCGCACGCCGGTAGCTGGCGTGCCAGCAGTCGGCCACCCATTCGCTCAGATTCCCGGCCATGTCGTGCAGGCCGAAAGCATTGGCCTGGAAACTGGCCACCGGCGCCGGTCCCCACCAGCCATCGCCATAGCCGATGAAAGCGTTGTGCCAGTGCCGACCCGAAGGCGAGACGTCCTTGCTGCCGGTGAAATTGCCGCTGCCCGGCGGCGGCGTACCCGCGTCTCCCCAGGGGTAGCGGCCACTGCTCCCGGCGCGCAGCGCATATTCGAATTCGGCCTCGCTCGGCAGCCGGTAGCTGCGTCCGGTCTGCTCGGACAGCCATGCCGCGTAGTTCTCGGCATCCCGCACGCTGACATGCATCACCGGCGAGTTGCCCAGTGCGCGCGCGCCATCGTAATCCGAACGCCAGTCGACGCCGCTGCGGCGGATGAAATTGCCGCTGCGCTCGTCATAGACCACCGAGTGGCCGCGCCGGGTCGCACGTGGTCGGGCATTGGTCGACTTCACATAGCGCTCGAAATCGCCGACGGTAACCTCAGTGATCGCCATCGCGAAGCCGCGGTCAAAGCGAACGTAATGGGAGGGGCGCTCGGCGTCGGTGGAGCCGGGCTCGGCATCACCCGCGCCCATCTGGAAGCCGCCATGCGGCACAACCACCATCTGCGGACCGCGCCCACCATCACGCATCGCGTCGCTGAACACCTGCCCCGGGCGGAAGCTGCCGTAATGGGTGGCCAGATCGATGCGTTCGCGCAGCTGGGCCACCACCGCATCCCCCGGCAAGGCGATGCGCAGGGCCTCGGCCAGCTTTTCGCGCGCCGGCTTCAGCCCCTGCGGCGTCGCCAGCTCGCGCAGGCCCTCATCACGCAGCTGCAGCAGCGCGGCGGCGCGGATCTGCTCGATGCGCTCGAAGGCATCGGCAATGGTCGGTGACGAGTCACGGACCTTGCTGGCTTCGGCCAGCCAGGTGCCCGCACTGGCAAAGTCGCGTACGCGCGCGGCGTCCTCGGCCCGGCGGATCAGGCCACTTTCGGCCGCCGCCAGGCCCTGCCGCGCCCGGCTGTTGTGTTCGTCCAGAGCCAGCGCTTCACGGAAGTTGCCGATCGCACCGTCACCGTCCTCGCCGATCCGCCCCGATCGCAGGTCTTCCTCGCCGGCACGGTTATAGGCCACCACGCGCTGGGCGAGCTCCACCCGGCCCTGCAGCGCGCGCACCTTCTCATCCTTCGGCGCCAGGGTCAGCAGCACCAGTGCCTGGCGACTCGCCTCGGCCAGCGCCTCGCGCTGCCGCAGCGGCCGAACCAGCAGGGCATCGGCCTGCTGCTGCAGGCGCTGGCGAGCACGCTGCAGGCCGCTGCGGGCCAGGCGGTCATCCGGGTCTTCCTCCTGTACCGCCAGCCACAGCGGAACCGCCGCGTCGGCGTCCTCGTACAGGTGCCCTTCGCTGAACGCCTTTTCGGCTGCGCGGCGCAGCTGGGCGACGCTGCGGCCCTGCCGGTCGACCCGTGGCGGTGTCCACCGCTGCACGTCCTCGGTGGCATCCTCACCGGCAATGGTGACGCTGCCCTGCCCGGTCCCCGGTGTCGGCTCCGCCAGTGAACCTTCCTGCGGCCGCGCGTCTTCGCCAGCAGCCGGCCCCGGCTCCGGTGTCGCCGAGGGCGACGGTGTGCAACCGGCCAGGGCCACGGCCAGAGCGGTGCACAGCACGGACGACAGCGGAAAACGCAAGCAGGATCTCCTTCGGCACGGACGCGGACCGACGTTAGGCTATTCTCCCCTGCCTGAGCAAACCCGAGTAGTAGGCCCTGACCCGTGGCAACCTGGATCACCACCCCCGCCGAGCTGGATGCGTACTTCCAGCAGCGTCCGGCCCGCATCGGCCTGGACACCGAATTCATCCGTGAACGCACGTTCTGGCCGCAGTTGGCTCTGGTGCAGATGGCGGTCGGGCAGGACATCCTGCTGATCGATCCGCTGATTCCCGACATGACCGAGGCACTGGCGCCCTGGCTGGCCGATGAATCGATCACCAAGGTGATGCACAGCGCCAGCGAAGACCTGGTTGCCTTCAAGTGGACCTGCGGCGTGTTGCCGCGACCGCTGTTCGACACACAGATCGGCGCCTCGCTGGCCGGCATTGGTGGCGGCATGGGCTACCAGAAGCTGGTCGCGGAAATCACCGGCGTGGCGCTGGCCAAGGGCGAAACGCGCTCGGACTGGATGCGCCGTCCGCTCTCGGAGTCGCAACTGCAATACGCCGCCGACGACGTCGAGCATCTGTTCGCGCTGCATGATGCCATTGATGCCAAATTGCAGGCGCTGGGCCGCCAGCAGTGGCTGCACGACGACGGCGAGCGCCTGCTGGCCAGCGTCGCCAATGACGAGGACCGCTGGCCGCATCTGGCGATGCGCTCAGCGCAGTTTCTCGATGCTCCCGCGCAGCGCCGCCTGCTGCGCCTGCTGCGCTGGCGTGATGTGCAGGCACGCAGCAGCGACCGCCCGCGCAGCTGGATCCTGGACAACGAACTGGCCGCCACGCTGGCACGCACGCCACCGGCCGATGCCGCCGCGCTGGCCACGCTGTTTGAACAGTTCCCGAAGGCGCCGCGCAAGCTCGCCGGCGCGGTGTGGCAGGCGCTGGACACGCCGCTGGCCGATGAGGCCGAGGCACCACTGGCATTGCCCGCCAACGACACCAACAAGCAGGCACTGAAGAGGCTGCAGGACGCCGTTGCCGAGCGCAGCCGCGAGCTGGGCCTGCCGGATGGCGTGCTGGCCTCGCGCAAGCATCTGGAAAGCTACCTGGAGCGCCGCCAATGGCCGGCCGCACTGGCCGGCTGGCGCCAGCAGGAGCTGGAGTCGCGGCTGCAGGCGCTGCTGCCGGCACATTGAAGCGCCGAGCACGGCGCCGGATTGCGGTCCGGCTACCGTGGAAGGCCATGAAGAAGGGCGACCCGGATCACCGGGCCGCCCTTTGCATTCCAGCAGTGCGATGGCGGGAAGACCCGCCACCGTGGCAACGCCTTACCAGTTCATGTTCAGCGAGACACCGACGGTGCGCGGTTCGTTGTAGACCGCAGCCATATAGTTCTCGATCACACCCTTGAGGTTCTTCTCGTTGGTGATGTTGCGCGCGAACAGCGCCACTTCGTAGGCACCGTAGTTGCCCGAGTAGCCGATCTTCAGGCCGCCTTCGAAATCACCCTTGGAATTGAACTCCTTGCTGTCGTACAGCACGAAGCTGGTGTAGCCCTGCTTGTTCCAGTCGGTGGAGACGAACATGGTGCCCGCGTCGCTGACCGGGAAGTCGTAACGGGCGGCCAGGTTGACGTTGTACTTCGGCGCGTTCGGCAGCGGGTTGCCGTCGATCTGCGCGAAGGTGTTGGCACCGACCTTGATGGTCGGGTCATTCACCGTGCACACCACCTGGCCGTTGAGGCCGCAGACCTGCGCGTAGACGCGCTTGTCCCTGATCTCGCTGTGCAGCAGGCTCAGGCCGGCGCTCAGGGTCAGGTTCGGGATCGGGCGCAGCTCCATGTCCGCTTCGAAACCATAGGCCTTGGCCTTGTCGGCGTTGAACAGCACGCCGTTGCCGTCCGAATCGTTGCCGTTGAGCTGGATGTCGTTGACGGTGTAGGTGAACGCGGTGGCGTTCAAGCGCAGGCGATTGTCCCACAGGCTGCTCTTCACGCCCGCTTCCCAGGACAGGATGGTCTCGGAATCGGCGGTGGTGAAGTCGGCATTGAACACGGCCGAGCGGCCCTGGATGGTCGGGCCGCGGAAGCCGCGGGCGACCTTGGCATAGACGCTCACGTCCGGCGTGATCTGATACATCGCGCTCAGATCCCAGCTCGGGGTGGTGTCGGACATCTTGACGTCGGTGCGGCCCTTGTAGGTGACCACGCCAGCGGCAGTGTCAGCTGTCTTCAGCAGGCGGGTGTGCTTCTCGTCCCGGGTCTGGCGCAGGCCGGCCGTGACGGTGAACTTGTCGGTGAAGGCATAGCTCAGCTGGCCGAAACCGGCCCACGAGGTGTTCTTGTTGCGCAGGCGCACCCAGTTGTTCGGGTTGCGGGCCGCGCCCTGCAGGAACCAGGCGCGCTGGTAGAAGTCGGTGGTGTCGCTGCCGTTGAAGTAGAAGGCACCGGCCTGCCACTGCAGCGCGCTGTCGTCATGGCTGGCCAGGCGGAATTCCTGGGTCCACTGATCCAGGTCACGGATGCGGCCCATCGACTGGCCGTAGCCGTTCGGCACGCCGTTCACCGGGAAGTTCACCGCAGCGCCGCCGTCGGTGTCGCCACGGCTGTAACCGGAGGTGGTCTCGTAGGCGGTGATCGAGGTGAAGTCGATCGCGCCGAAGTCGTAGCGCGCCTTCACCGAGCCGCCGTAGGTCTTGTAGGCCTGCGGGTTGTTGTCGGCTTCGTCGTAGGCGACCTGGTCGCGCGGCACGTCGGTCTTGTTCGAACCCTTGGTCAGCGCACCGCGCAGGAACAGGGTCGAGGTGCCTTCGTAGTCACGGGCGTGGGCCGAGGCCAGGATCGAGAACTGGTCGCTCGGGGTCAGCAGCAACTGTGCGCGTACGTTGCGGTCATCGAAGCCGCCCATCGCGTTCTTCTTCTGGCTGACCGTGCCGTCGGCACTCGGGCCCTTGTAGGTGTTGTCGACGTAGTCATCGCGGTGCTGGTACAGCGCCGACACGCGGAACGAGGCGATGTCATTGATCGGGCCGCCGAAGCCGCCGTCGATCGACACGCTGTTGTAGGTCGCGTAGCTGGCGCTGACCCGGCCGGTGTAGTCCTGGGTCGGCTTCAGGGTGTCGAACTTGACGATGCCGGCGGTGGTGTTGCGGCCGAACAGCGAGCCCTGCGGGCCACGCAGCACTTCCACCTGGTCCACGTCATAGACCGGGTTGGACTTCAGCACCACGTGCTCCAGCACCACATCGTCCTGGATGATCGACACCGGCTGCGAGGCACCCAGGTAGAAGTCGATATTGCCCAGGCCACGGATATAGAAGCGCGGGAAGATGCGGCCGGTGGTGGTTTCCGCATACAGGCTCGGCACGCGGCCGGACAGTGCCAGCAGGGTGTCGTCGCCGCCGGCGGTGAAGTCGCGCATGCGCTCGCCCTGCACCACGCCCACCGAGACCGGCACTTCCTGCAGGTTCTGCTCGCGGTGCTCGGCGGTCACGGTGATCGTGTCCAGGCCGGTCGGGGTCGACGCGCTGTCCTGCGCGGCGGCACCGAAGCTGCCGACCAGGGCCAGGCCGGCACAGGCCAGGGCCAGCGGATGGCGGCGGAAGGAAACGAAGGAAGACGACAGACCCGACAGGCGGCGGGAATCGGAATGGGAGGGCATGGAATGCTCTGAGGAGGCGTCCGTGCGGCCTGCGCGAGCCGGGCGGCAAAAAGGGGGGAAACTGCGCAAGCGGCCATTATCCCCCAAATTGTTACGATTTCGTTGCGCGGCACCCGAACCCGGCGAAACAAGCGGTTTCGGCACAGTCCGCCGGCACCACCTTGGGGTCAGCTCCGTTCTCCCAAGGAAAACGGATCTGACCCCGAAGCTCCTGGCAGCCGGGTCAGCGCGACATCGACCCTCGCAAGTCGCCCGCGTGCGCGCTGCGAAACCAACTCTCGCCTTTACTTCTACGGCGCCGCGGCTTCGCGCTACGGCGTCGCGGCTTCGCGGAACGACTGCTCATTGCTGCCGCCCCCGGCATTGCCTTGCGCAACGCCTGGTCTCTGTCGAATTCGCCCTGCTGCGGCAGGCCCTGGCCTGAAACGGTCCGGGACGGCGGTGGATCCCGTCCCCGCCACGTCCCGGCCGGGCGCTTGGCAAGCGCGGCGGGCGGCGCTACACTGAAAGCCTGCCGTGGGGCCATAGCTCAGCTGGGAGAGCGCGTCGTTCGCAATGACGAGGTCAGGAGTTCGATCCTCCTTGGCTCCACCATTCTTCAGAAGAACCCGAAGATCGCCATGATCTGCGGGTTTTTTCTTTTCAGCGCCTCCGGCTCAGGCCGGCTCCTGGTCACCATCCTTGCGTTGCGGGCCGCGCGAGTGCGCATCGCGCACCTGTTGATCGCGCTGCCCCGGCCGCTGCTTGGCCACATCGTCCTGCTTCCTGTCCTGGCGGCTTTCCTGGATACCCTGCTTTGGGTCCTGATCCCTGCTTTGCTCGTTCATCGAAAACTCCCTCGCCGGCAGCAGGCCAACGTTGCCACCACGCTAGAGGTTGCCGGGTGAGCCGCGGGTCAGTCCCATGCCAACATCGTGTGCAGGAAGCGGCTTGCCGCCAGCGCCCCGCGCGGCCAGAATCCGGGGCACCACGCTCACCGGTGTGCCATGCCCTCCCCTGCCCAGCACGCAGCTCACGCGTTGCCGATGCTCCTCAATGCGACCGACGGCAGGATCCAGCTCGGCAACCTGCGCGCATTGATCGGCCCCACCCTGTCACTGGACGAAGCGCGCATCGCCTTCGCCACGCTGACGCATGGCGAGCGCGATGTCGGCACCGGCTACGTCTGGCTCAGCCTGCACCGGCTCAGCCTGGGCGGTGCGCCCGCTGGCATCAGCCTGGGCTTCCACGGGCAACAGCTCGACATGGTGACGATGGGTGCCGATCTGCCTGATGCGACACTGGAAGACGGCTGGCCGAGCCAGGCCGCGATCGATGCCGAAGTCGCTTTCATGCGGCGCACCTTGGCCACAGCACTGGGGCGCAAACTGGCAGGCGGCCACGCCCGCTTCAGCTGGGGCGAGGCCTGGGCCCGGTTTGACCCGAAGGGATTCATGGCGAGCAGCGGCCTCCGCTACTCGCCCCGCACGTGACGGCGCTTAGGTTCGGGTGATCGACACGCCGCCTTCAACGCGCATTGCGGTACCGGTAACGAAGCTGCTTTCATCGCTGGCCAGGAACAACGCCGCATTGGCGATCTCCTCCGGCTTGGCCATGCGCTTGAGTGCATGCAGCGAGCGCACGAAATCACGCGCATCACCGGTCGGTGCCGCCTGCCGGCCCATCTCGGTATCGGTGCCCCCGGGCAGCAGCACGTTGCTGCGCACGCCACGCGCGCCGTATTCGGCGGCGATCACCTGGCTCAGGCCGATCAAGCCGGCCTTGCTCGACGCATAGGCCGCCATTCCCGGGAAGCCGACGGTGTGGCCGACGAAGGTGCCGACAAACACCAGCGAGCCACCGCCGCGTGCCAGCAACGCCGGCAGCTGGGCGCGTGCGGCGTGGAAGGCGGCATCGAGATTGGTGGCCATCACCTCGCGCCACGCATCCACCGGGAACTCTGCTGCCGGTGCACCGGGGCCGAGCATGCCGGCATTGTTGAGCGCGATGTCCAACCCACCGAATGACTGCTGGGCCAGTTCCACCAGCGCCGGTGCCGTGGCCGGATCAGCCACGTCCGCGGCATGCACCACCACCTCGCCACCGGCGGCGCGGATCTGCTCGGCCAGCGCCTGCAGCGGCTCCGGCCGCCGTGCGTTGAGCACCAGCTTTGCCCCTTCTGCAGCGAAGCGCAGGGCGCTGGCGCGGCCGATGCCGGCGCTGGCACCGGTGATGAGAGCGATCTTGTTGTTCAGCCGCATGGTCGTGGTACCGGTTGTGAAGTGGCCGCCACGATGCCGCGCCTATCGCCTGCCAACACTCCGTTTCCGGGCCCGGCCCATCGGTGCAGGAAACGGAGTTTCCGCAGAACCAGCACGTGCCAGAATCCGGCCATGGACAGCACCGCCACCACCGCCCTCGATGCCCGCGTCGAACGGGTTTGCCGCCACCTTCAAGCCAGCCACGACGAACCCTCGCTGCAGGAACTGGCCGGGATCGCGGGTTGCAGCCCAACCCGTCTGCATCGCCTTTTCAAGGAAGCAACCGGGTTGACCCCGAAGCAGTACGCTGCCGCGCTGCGCGCCGACCGCCTGCGCAGCGGACTTCAGCAGAAGGAACGCATCACCGACGCCTTCCACGATGCCGGCTTCGGCTCCAGCGGACGCTTCTACGAGAACGCGCCGAAGCTGCTGGGCATGACGCCGAAGCAATGGCGTGCCGGTGGTCGCGGCGAAGTCATCCACTTCGCGCTTGCCGAAAGTTCGTTGGGCAGCGTGCTGGTGGCCAGCAGTGCCACCGGCGTGGTCGCGATCCTGCTCGGCGACGATCCGGAAGCGCTGCTGCAGTCACTGCAGCAGCGCTT
>NZ_JAXBRE020000012.1:0-107299 GCF_047520985.2 Stenotrophomonas sp. BR163 | reverse complement strand
CGAGATGGCGCAGTGGCTGCGTGAGGGCCGCATCCAGTACCGCGAGGATGTAGTGGAAGGGCTGGAAAATGCACCGGAGGCGTTCTTCGGGCTGCTGCAGGGGCACAACTTCGGCAAGCTGGTGGTGAAGCTGGACTGAGGGCTTGGCCGATGCCGGCCAAGGTTGGCGGCTACCGGAGGTTGGGTGCGCCGACAAGGTCGGCGGCTTGCGGGTCGCGTCAGCCGTTGGCGACCTTTTCCCGGCGCAGCAGTTCGCGCTTGCGTGCCACGCCCCAGGCATAGCCGGACAGGTCGCCGTCGCGGCGCACCACCCGGTGGCAGGGCACCGCCACGGCCAGCGGATTGCTGGCGCAGGCGCGTGCCACCGCGCGGCTCGATCGCGGCGCGCCGATACGCGCGGCGATTTCGGCATATGAGGCCGTCTGTCCGCGCGGAATCTGCAGCAGCGCTTCCGCCAGGCCGAACTGGTCGGGGCCGACAGCGGCTATGAGCAACTGGTGGCACAGGTGGTGGGCCTGGTCGAGGATCCCTCGCGAGGCGCCACGTTGCCGCTGGACATCCGCGGCACGGCTTTCCAGCAACGTGTATGGCAGGCGCTGCAGCAGATTCCGCGCGGACAGACGGCCTCATATGCCGAAATCGCCGCGCGTATCGGCGCGCCGCGATCGAGCCGCGCGGTGGCACGCGCCTGCGCCAGCAATCCGCTGGCCGTGGCGGTGCCCTGCCACCGGGTGGTGCGCCGCGACGGCGACCTGTCCGGCTATGCCTGGGGCGTGGCACGCAAGCGCGAACTGCTGCGCCGGGAAAAGGTCGCCAACGGCTGACGCGACCCGCAAGCCGCCGACCTTGTCGGCGCACCCAACCTCCGGTAGCCGCCAACCTTGGCCGGCATCGGCCAAGCCCTCAGTCCAGCTTCACCACCAGCTTGCCGAAGTTGTGCCCCTGCAGCAGCCCGAAGAACGCCTCCGGTGCATTTTCCAGCCCTTCCACTACATCCTCGCGGTACTGGATGCGGCCCTCACGCAGCCACTGCGCCATCTCGCGCTCGAAGTCCGGCCACAGGTGCTTGAAGTCGTGCACGATGAAACCGCGCACGGTCAGGCGCTGGCGCAGGATCTGGCTGAACAGCACCGGCAGGCGGTCCGGGCCAGGCTGCGCAACACCACGATTGTTGTAGGTGGCGATGGTGCCGCACACCGGAATGCGGGCGAAGTCGTTGAGCAACGGCAGCACCGCATCCAGCACATGGCCCCCGACGTTCTCGAAGTACACGTCGATACCCGCAGGTACCGCCGTGCGCAGCTGCTCGGCAAAATCAGCCGCGCGATGATCCAGCGCCACGTCCACGCCCAGCGTCTGCAGATAGGCACGCTTGGCCTCGCCACCGGCGATAGCCACTACGCGCGCGCCCTGCAGCTTGGCCAACTGCGCCACGGTCGCGCCGACCGGCCCCGTTGCGGCGGCCACCACCAGCGTCTCTCCCGGCTGCAGGCGGGCGATTTCATGAAGGCTGGAATAGGCGGTGAAGCCCGGCATGCCATACACCCCCAGCGCCGTACTCAACGGCAGCCCGGCCGGGTCCAGGCGGCGGCCCAGCGCCTTGGCCGGCAGCACGGCGTGGGTCTGCCACCCGCCCGGCGCCAGCACCCGTTCGCCCACTGCGACACCCTCGGCCCTGGACTGCATCACCTCGGCCACGGTCTGGCCTTCCATCACAGCCCCCACTGCCACCGGCGCGGCATACGACGGTCCCTCATCCATGCGTCCACGCATGTACGGGTCCAGTGAGAGGTAGCGATTGCGCAGCAGCACCTCGCCGTCGCCCAAGGGCGGCAGCGCGGCCTGCTCCAGGCGGAAATTGGCTGCGGTGGGCGCCCCCTGCGGACGCGACGCCAGCACGATGCGGGTGGTGGTCGATGAGTCGGACATGACGACGGTCTCTGCTGTTGCCAGCATCAGGAAAGGAACGCCGACACTACGCCGCAGCGTTCCCCCATGGCGGTCACGAAAACAGCGTTCCATGTCCGGTATTGGTGCCGTCCACGCGCAGGCCGCGCCACGCCGCGTTTGTCGATCACCGTGGCCCGCTGAATTCCGCCGCACGCGATGATCACCGCGCCGCCGCACCCGGTTGAATCGGCATCCAGCGCGCCCCCGCTCCGCGACGGCGGATCAAGTACTTGCGCCTGCGCAGACGGCAATGTGAAGGTTTTTTGCCAAAATGCTTGCCGTAGGCGGCTGACCTCCGTAATATGCGCGTCCTTGGCAGCGACCTCGCTGCAATGAACTACGTGGCCGAGTAGCTCAGTTGGTAGAGCAGGGGATTGAAAATCCCCGTGTCGGCGGTTCGATTCCGTCCTCGGCCACCACGTTCGACAGCCTGCAGAAATGCAGGTCTTTTTTTCGGGAATCGCAGTTGATCGTGATTGCCACACAGTTTGGCCGAGTAGCTCAGTTGGTAGAGCAGGGGATTGAAAATCCCCGTGTCGGCGGTTCGATTCCGTCTTCGGCCACCATCTTTCGAGACCTGCAGAGATGCAGGTCTTTTTTTGTCCGTGCTTCGCGCACTGCACGAGTGGCGGATGCGGCGCCTGCGCACACGCCCGGTTGACGAAACATTTACACCGGCATGCGCGGCGGCACCTACGCTCCAGACTCCTGCCTGGAGCCTGACGATGCCTCTGCGCCCCGCCCTGTTCGCCTGCCTGCTGCTGGCCGCTTTCCCGGTGATCGCCACTGAACCTGTGCGCGCGGTCGAGCGCCTGGACATCGATCGCTACGCCGGCCAGTGGCACGAGATTGCGCATCTTCCGGTCTCGTTCCAGAAGCAGTGCGTGGGCGAGATCACCGCCAACTACGGACTGCGCAGCGATGGCCGCATCAGTGTCACCAACGCCTGCCGCAACGGCGACGGTGAGCGCGTGGTCGCCGAAGGCGTGGCTCGCGCGGTGGCCGGCCATCCCGGCCAGTTGCAGGTGCGCTTCGCGCCGGACTGGCTGAGCTGGGTCCCGCTGGTCTGGGCCGACTACTGGGTGCTGGCGCTGGATCCGGACTATCAGTGGGCGCTGGTCGGTGAACCGGACCGAAAGTACCTGTGGATCCTCTCGCGCCTGCCGGAAATGGATCGCGCACGCTTCGAAGCGCTGAAAGAAAAAGCCGAGGCCATGGGCTACGACCTGCGCCCGCTGCGCCTGATGGCCCCGCTTCGCGATACGCCCGCCGATTGAACCGCGTCGCAACCGCGGCGCCGCGCACGCCCGGCCACCATCTTCACGCGCTACCCTCTGCGACGGGTCGCCACAGGCGATCCAAACGACCATACGCCGTAGTATGCTTATTCAAACGCACCCCTCCAGAGGACTTGCGCCCATGCTCCACCGTTTCCGTATCGCCTTGATTGTCCTGTGCACCCTCGCCCTTGTTGCCTGCAACAACGGCATCGTCAAGCGTGTTTCGGAACCGGCGGCCAGCCTGCAGCAGCTGACCGTGCGTGCCGACGGCAACTGGACCGTGGCCCTGCGCCTGCAGAACTTCAGCTCGATGCCGATGACCTTCGATGACGTCTCGCTGGCGCTGACCGTCGGCGACAACGAAGCCGGCACCCTGCAGGCCAAGCCCGGCATCTCCATCGGCGGCACCTCCGCCGACGTCATCAATGTCGACCTCGTGCCCAGCTCGGCCGCGCGCCTGGTGGTGGCCGATGCGCTGGCCAGCAACCGCACCCTGGCCTATGGCCTGAAGGGAACGGTGGCGGCCACGCCGCAGGAGAAGAAGCAGCGCAGCTTCGACATCAACAGCCGCAGCACCCTCAACCAGGCCCCCGGCCTGCCCGGCGTGCTGCGCTGAACCCGCCTTTCGTGGCGGCGCCCGGCGCCGCTCTCCCCTGCCCTGATCAAATCGAGACGTACCGATGAGCAGCTACACCGCCCCGCTTTCCGACCTCCGTTTCGCGCTGCACGACGTGCTCAAGGTCGAACCCCTGTTCGCCCGCCTGGGCTTCACCGACGCCACCGCCGACGTGGTCGATGCCGTGCTGGAGGAAGCCGGCCGCTTCAGCGCCACCGTGCTGGCCCCGCTCAACAGCGTCGGCGACGAGATCGGCTGCGTGCTCGACCAGGCCACCGGTGAAGTGACCACCCCGCCCGGCTTCAAGCAGGCCTACGACCAGTTCGTCGATGGCGGCTGGACCGGCCTGACCGCCTCGCCGGAGCTGGGCGGCCAGGGCCTGCCGCACACCCTGGGCGTGCCGCTGAACGAAATGATCAACGCCGCCAACCTGGCGTGGGGCAACTTCCCGCTGCTCTCGCACGGCGCGATCGAAGCATTGAAGCAGCACGGCGAGGCCTGGCAACACGAGGCTTTCCTCAAGCCGCTGATCGAGGGCCGCTGGACCGGCACCATGTGCCTGACCGAACCGCACTGCGGTACCGACCTCGGCCTGCTCAAGACCAAGGCCGAGCCGAACGCCGATGGGAGCTATTCGATCACCGGCACCAAGATCTTCATCACCGCCGGCGAGCATGACCTGACCGGGAACATCGTGCACCTGGTGCTGGCCAAGCTGCCCGACGCTCCCCCGGGTGCCAAGGGCATCTCGCTGTTCGTCACCCCGAAGTTCAAGGTCGACCGCGACGGCAACGTCGGCGAGCGCAACGCACTGCGCTGCGGCTCGATCGAGCACAAGATGGGCATCAAGGGGTCGGTCACCTGCGTGATGAACTTCGATGGCGCGCAGGGCTACCTGGTCGGCCAGCCGCACAAGGGCCTGCAGGCGATGTTCACCATGATGAACACCGCGCGCCTGGGGGTCGGCCTGCAGGGCATCGGCCTGTCCGAGCGCGCCTACCAGAACGCGCTGAAGTACAGCCGTGAGCGCCTGCAGTCGCGCGCCCTGAGTGGTGCCAGGTTCCCTGACAAGCCGGCCGACCCGATCCTGGTCCACCCGGATGTGCGTCGCATGCTGCTGACGGTGAAGTCGCTGGTCGAAGGCAGCCGCCTGCTGGCGCTGCACGCCGCCACCCTGATCGACGTCGCCCACCATGCCGAAGATGCGGCCGAGCGCGAGCGCGCCGACACCCTGGTGAGCTTCCTGACCCCGATCTCCAAGGCCTGCCAGACCGAATGGGGCATCGAGAACACCTACAACGCCCTGCAGTGCTTCGGTGGCCACGGCTACATCCGCGAACACGGCATGGAACAGCTGGCCCGCGATGCCCGAATCACCACGCTGTATGAAGGCACCACCGGCATCCAGGCGCTGGACCTGATCGGCCGCAAGACCGCGTCCAGCCAGGGCGCCGGCCTGAAGCTGATGCTGGCCGAGATCGAAGCCTTCGCCAAGCAACACGAGGGCAACGAAGCGCTGACCGAGTTCATTGGCCCGCTGCGCGCCAAGGCCGCCGAATGGGGCAAGCTGACGATGGACGTGCTGCAGCGCGCGGCCGCCAATCCGGACGAACTGGGCGCGGCCAGCTACGACTACCTGTTCTATTCGGGTTACGTGGTGCTGGCCTACTGGTGGGCCCGCAGCGTGGCCGCCGCCGATGCCAGCGCGCACGGCGCCGCCTTCGCCCAGGGCAAGCGCGAGACCGCGCGGTTCTACTTCGCCCGTGTGCTGCCGCGCACGCTCAGCCACGCCGCTGCGATCCAGTCCGGCGCCGCCCCGCTGATGGCGATGGACGACGAGCGCTTCGGCGTCTGAGCCGGGCTGCCGCCCGGCACCGGTAGTGCGGGCCGCTGGCCGGCAACCGCAACAGCAACAGCTGCATCCCGGTGGATGGCGGGGCGGTGTGGGCTGGCAGGACACGCCGTAAACCCATCCATGGGGGCTCGATGGCGCCATCCATGGCGCCAACGGTCCTGCCACCCCACACCGCCCCGCCTCTGACAGTTCCCCGCGAACTGCGTAGATCCACGGCATGCGTGGATGCCCCCCCCGAAATCCATCTGGAGAAGAGCCCCCTTTTGTTAAAGGGGGCGCGCCAAAGGCGCGGGGATTAGGAGGAATGCGCGGACCTGAATCTTGCGATTTGGGTTTCGCCCTCCGGGCGATACCCAAATCGCAATGATTCAGGTATAAGCTGTTCTCCCGATGGAGACAGACACTACACGCTTGGGTCTGATCGAAGCCGGAGCTCCGTTTTCTGCTCCGGGCGCCGAAGCATCGCCCAACGCCACGACGCTGCATCGCCCCGGTTCGGTCCGGCTGCTCTCGCTTGATGCTCACGGACGCGTACTGGACTGGATCACCTGGCAGGATGCGGCCTGCCTCTACGCCCGCGAGGCAGTGGCCTGGACGCTCGGCGATCCCTGCCTGCACATCCACGGTGGCACCAACCGCTTCAGCGGCCTGCAGAGCGGCATGGACCTGCACCCGATCATCGCTGCCCGCGGCCACGCCCGCTCCCGCGCGATCGACCCGACGCCGAACCTGACCAACCAGGCCCTGTTCGCCCGCGACGCCCATCTGTGCATGTACTGCGGCCAGCAGTTCACCCGCCCGACGCTCACCCGCGACCATGTCATGCCGCTGTCCAAAGGTGGCCTGGACTGCTGGGAAAACGTGGTCACCGCGTGCTTCCACTGCAATTCGCGCAAGAGCGACCGCACCCCGCAGCAGGCCGGCATGCCCCTGCTGGCAGTGCCCTACCGGCCCAGCTGGATCGAGCACCTGATCCTGTCCAACCGCAACATCCTGGCCGACCAGATGGCCTTCCTGAAGGCGCAGTTACCCAAGCGCTCGAAACTCAGCACCTGAACGCCCGAACATGCAACCCTCACCGTCCTGTCACGGACGGCGGCGTTTGCTTGCCCCACCCCCGTTTGAGGGCGAAAATGGGCGTTCAGAAAAAGTGCGAACATGATGATCGACTCTGCCCGCTATCCCCGCCTCGCGCGCATCCAGACACCGGATGACCTGCGCACGTTCGACGAATCCGAATTGAGGGCGGTCGCCGACGAACTGCGCGCCTACCTCATCGAATCGGTGGGCAAGAGCGGAGGTCACTTCGCCGCCGGCCTGGGCGTCATCGAGCTCACCGTGGCCCTGCACTACCTGTACCAGACCCCGGTCGACCAGCTGGTGTGGGACGTCGGCCATCAGACCTACCCGCACAAGATCCTGACCGGCCGCCGCGACGAGATCCATACCGTCAAGCAGAAGGACGGTGTCGCGCCGTTCCCGAAGCGCGAGGAAAGCGAGTACGACACCTTCGGCGTCGGCCACTCCTCCACCTCGATCTCGGCCGCGCTCGGCATGGCCATCGCCCGCCAGTCCGAAGGCGACGACCGCAAGGTCGTGGCAGTGATCGGTGACGGCGCGATGACTGCCGGCATGGCGTTCGAGGCGCTGATGCACGCCGGTGGCATGGAGCCGGAGCCGAACCTGCTGGTGATCCTCAACGACAACAACATGTCGATCTCCGAGGCAGTGGGCGGCCTGACCAAGATGCTGGGCCGAGCGACCGGCAGCCGTACGCTCAACGCGCTGCGCGAAGGTGGCAAGAAGATCCTCGGTGACAAGAAGAACAACCCGGCGCGTTTCGTGAAGCGCTGGGAAGAACACTGGAAGGGCATGTTCGTGCCCTCCACGATGTTCGAGGAAATGGGCTTCCACTACACCGGCCCGATCGACGGCCACGACATGCCGGCGCTGTTGTCCACCCTGAAGACGCTGCGCGCCTCCAAGGGCCCGAAGCTGCTGCATGTGATGACCACCAAGGGCAAGGGCTACGAGCCGGCAGAAGGCGATCAGATCGGTTACCACGCCGTGGGCCCGTTCGATCCGGACAAGGGCCTGGTGGCCAAGGGCGGGGCCAAGAAGCCGACCTATACTGATGTATTCAGCGACTGGCTGTGCGATGCCGCCGCCGCCGAGCCGCGCCTCTACGGCATCACTCCGGCGATGCGCGAAGGCTCTGGCCTGGTGCGCTTCAGCAAGGAATATCCGCAGCGCTATTTCGACGTGGCGATCGCCGAGCAGCACGCGGTCACCCTCGCCGCCGGCATGGCCACCCAGGGTGGCAAGCCGGTGGTGGCGATCTACTCCACTTTCCTGCAGCGTGCGTACGACCAGCTGGTGCACGACGTGGCGATCCAGGATCTGGACGTGCTGTTTGCGATCGACCGCGCTGGCGTGGTCGGTCCGGACGGCGCGACCCACGCCGGCAACCTCGACCTCAGCTTCCTGCGCTGCGTGCCGAACATGGTGGTGATGGCACCCTCCAATGAAGCCGAGTGCCGGCAGATGCTCAGCACCGGCCTGCAGCACCCGGGTCCGGCTGCCGTGCGCTACCCGCGCGGTACGGGTACCGGCGTTGCGGCCGGCACCGACCTGTCGACCCTGCCGATCGGCAAGGGCGAGCTGCGCCTGCAGGGCAACCGCATCGCCCTGCTTGCCTTCGGCAGCACCGTGCCCGCCGCCGAGCAGGTCGGCCGCGAACTGGGCCTGAGCGTGGTCAACATGCGCTTCATCAAGCCACTGGATCGCGAGCTGGTGCTGGCCATGGCCGCCCAGCACGAGGGCCTGGTCACGATCGAAGACAACGTCGTGGCCGGTGGTGCCGGTTCCGGTGTCGGTGAACTGCTCAATGCCGAAGGCGTGCTGCGTCCGATCCTGCACCTGGGCCTGCCCGACAGCTACCAGCACCACGCCAGCCGCGAGGACCTGCTGGCCGAAGCCGGTATCGATGCGGCCGGCATCCGCGCCGCCGTGCTCAAGCGTTGGCCGCAGCTGGCCGCAGGCAGCCCGCCGCTGAGTGCCGCAGGCTGAGGCCGATCAGGAATCCACGCATCACGGGAAGGTGCAGTCGAAGGCTCGCACCTTCCACGGTGGAAGCAGGTGGTTCCACGCCATGCGTGGATGGCCGAACCCCGGCAGGCGCCCCACGCTCAACCGTAACTGACCGCTTCCACGAACGCCCCGCTGGCCTCCACGCGCACGGCGGCGCGCTGCCCGGTGTCGACGAAGTGCAGGCGGGCCAGGGTCTCGGCAAAGTCATAGGCTCGTGCGCCATCACGGAACTCGATCGGCTCCGGCCTATCCGGGTGCAGCACGCGCCACTGGCGCTGTTCGCATTGCAGGCGGATCAACATGCAGCTCACTCCTTGAGGCAGCGTATCGACAGCGGCGCGATGCTGATGCCGGCTACGGCAATCGACATCACCGGGTATCAGGGCACGCAGGGCGCCCTGATCACAGACGATACGTCGTTCAAAATGTGAGCTGTATCAGATTATTCTGATTTTCACGGGTTGATCCCGTAAAGCTCAGTTCACCTGGAACTGCGCCCTGCAGCCATCGCTCACCCAGATGCCGCGGCGATCCCAGCCCCAGCTCTGACCTTCGATGCAGGCACTGCGCGAGTCCTGGCGGATCAGGCGCACGCCCCGGCGGATGCGGGCATCGCAATACTCCTGCCGGTGGCCATTGGAATGGCAGGTGACCACATCGCCACCACCCCATCCATTGCCGTTGCCCCAGCCGCCGCCATTGCCGCCCCAGCCGCCGCCGCGGCGGTATTCACCGACGAATTCGGCACGGCACCCCTGTGTGACCCAGACGCCGTTGCGCGACTGGCCCCAGGTCTCACCTTCCACACAGGGCGAACCGGACAATTGGCGGATCAACCGCGCGCGGCCATCCAGGCGGCACTCATTGCTGCGGTTCTTGACCGACTCGCAGCGCACGATGCCACTGCCATCGCGGCCGCCGTAGCGGTCGTCGTCGTAGCCGTAGCCATAGCTCTGCGCCTGGGCGCCGCCGGCGGCCGCCAGCATCGGCAACAGGGTGCAGGCCAGGGTGCGCCAGGTGAGTGCCTTGCCCATCGAGATCTCCAGATGAATACGATGGCGCAAGCATCCGGGATTCACGGCCCGGCGCACAGAGGGAGGCGCGATGGCAGTTGTTCCCCCATTCAAACAACTCAACCGTGGCTGACTGCACTAAGGGGGCTGGCGTCACTCTCCAACGTAAAGCGCGTCTACCGTGTTGCCAAGCGCCTCGACCCGCACCGTGCTGCGCTGGCCGGTGCGGCGGTGATGCTCCAGGGCCAGCGCGGCGGCGGCATCAAAGGCGTCGGCGCCCCGCGCGTAACCCGTGGTGTCGCTCAGCTGAGGATGCAGTACGGACCAGCGCTGGGCATTGCATTGGACGGTGATGACCATCGGAGTCTCCTGCGGATGAAAGGGTGCAGTGGCAGGCAGTTGGCCGCTTGCCGTTACACCATCAGGCTAGCGACCGCCTCCGGGATGGCCTATCAGATTTGTACGAAAATGCCGCGCCCTCGCGTCGGATCTTGGCTTTCCTCACATCCCTGAGTCCGTTTAGCCCGTTCATTCCGTGATCCTTGTCACGGAGTCAGGCTGGCTTCACACTACCGTCATCAACAGGGGCCCCTTCCACATGCGCACCTTCTTCTCGCACCAGCGTTCGACGTTGCTGAAGTTCTATTTCGTGGCCAGCTATCTGATCCTGATCGAAGAGTTGATCCGCGCCGCCGTGCATTGAGCGCTTGCTGACGGGCTATTTGCGACAGAAAATGTCGCTTTACGCACGGAGCTCGCGCATGAAGGTGCTTCTTCTGATCCCGGCCCTGCTGGCTCTGGCCGCCTGTGCCAGCCAGGACACGGCGACCGCGCGCGCTGATGCCGCTGAGGCGTCGCCAGCGACGCCGGTGGTCGGGGGCGATCGTGATGCGCACGGCTGTATCGGCTCTGCCGGCTATCAGTGGTGCGAACACAGCCAGCGCTGCGAGCGCCCCTGGGAACTGGCGCAGGCGCAGGGCCTGGCCAACACGGCCGAGGCCATCGACGCGTACTGCGCCAAGCCCGCCAGCCCGGCGCGCAAGTGAGCACGCCCTGCCATGGCTGAGCTGACTCCCCTGCCCGATCTCGCCCGTGGCCGGTATCGCCACTTCAAGGGCGGCGAGTACGAGGTGCTCGACATCGTCCGCAGCAGCGAGACGTTGGAACCGATGGTGCTTTATCGCGCACGCTATGGCGAAGGCGGCCTGTGGGTACGCCCCTACCCGATGTTCATCGAGCAGGTTCCGGGCGAACACGGCCCGCAGGCGCGCTTCGCTCGCATCGACGATTGATCCGGTGCGACCCGCAGTGACCCGGAGCCCGCGATGAACCCCTATATCTACCTGGCCGCCGCCATCGTGCTGGAAGTGATCGCCACGTCACTGCTGAAAGCCTCGGACGGCATGAGCCGGCTGTGGCCGACAGTGGGCGCGCTGGTTGGCTATGGGCTGTGCTTCTACCTGCTGTCGGTCACCATGAAGTCGGTGCCGACCGGCATCGCCTATGCAATCTGGTCCGGCGTCGGCATTGTGCTGATCTCGCTGATCGGCCTGGTGGTGTTCAAGCAGCGGCTGGATGCACCGGCATTGATCGGGATCGGCCTGATCTGCGCCGGCGTACTGGTGATCAATCTGTTCTCGCGCAGCAGCGCGCACTGAAGACGCTGCTGCGCGACTGGCGCTAGCTGACCTTCTTCGCCACGCTCATGCCGATCAGGAACAGGACAACGGCGATGATGATGCCTGCCCAGAACAGGAACTTGGCGATGCCCACGGCGGCGCCAGCGATGCCGCCGAAGCCCAGCACGCCCGCGATGATGCCGATGATGGCGAAGATGATGGCCCACTTGATCATGTCGATCCTTTCCCTGCAGGGAATGCAAACGGTGCGATCAGGCTAGGCCGCCACCGATGCGGCGCTCGTGAACGGGCCGCGTGTGCGGCGTGAATCAACGCGGCCGGAAGCGCAACAACGCCACTGCGAAAGCCAGGAACACGCTTCCCACCAGCCGCTCGAACCAGCGCCGTGCGAATGGCTTTGCAAGCCAACGGCGCAGGCCGTGGCCACCGGCTGCGTACATCACGTACCAGAACAGTTCGCAGGCCGCGAAGGTTGCCACCAGCACGCTGTACTGCACGGCCTGGCTGCGCGACGGGTCCACGAACTGTGGCAGGAACGCTGCGGCGAACAGCAGTAGTTTGGGATTGCTCAGGCCAACCCACAGGCCGCCGCGGAACACCGTTCCTGCGCCATGTACCGGCGCCAGCAGCGGCTCGGCGTCGCCGCGCACCGTGGAGGCGGGCCGGCAACTGTCACGCCAGGCCTTGATGCCGAGCCAGGCCAGGTAGGCCACACCGAGATAGCGCAGCACTTCGAACAGCATCGGCGAGGAATGCAGCAGCGCACTCAGGCCCGCTGCGGAAGCCGCCAGCACCAGCAGCATCGCCAGCAGGCAGCCGGCCATGGCCGGCACACTGCCACGGAACCCCAGCCCGACGCTGCGGCCAAGGATGTGCAGCATGTTGGGCCCGGGCGTCCCGCACAGCACGAAGACCGTGGCCAGGAACCACCACCAGGTATGCAGGGCCATATCAGGCGTCCACTTCAGAACATCCATCCAGCATAGAGTGCGCCGGCCTGGCACGGCACACACAGTGCAGCATGGATGCGGTGGTTACAGAAACAGGCTCAGGCCGCGGGCGCGTCGCGCCGTACCAGTACCTGGTCGATCAGGCCCCATTCGCATGCCTGCTCGGCGCTCATGAACCGATCGCGGTCCAGGGTCTGTTCGACCTCCTCGAAACTGCGTCCGCAATGCCGCGCATACAGCTGGGTGATGCGATGCTTGGTGCGCTGCATCTCCTCGGCGTGGATGAAGATGTCCGAAGCCTGGCCCTGCACCCCGCCCAGCGGCTGGTGCACATGCAGGCTGGCATTGGCCAGCGCCGCGCGGTGACCCGGCTCGCCGGCCATCAGCAGGAACGAACCCATCGACCGCGCGGTGCCCATGCACAGCGTATGCACCGGGGCCGAGATATATTGCATCGTGTCGTACATCGCCAAGCCGCTGGAGATCACCCCGCCCGGCGAGTTGATGTACAGATGGATCGGCTTCTCCGGATTTTCAGATTCAAGGAACAGCAGTTGCGCGCAGACCAGCGCCGATACGGTGTCATCGACTTCGCCGTTGAGAAAGATGATGCGCTCGCGCAGGAGCCGCGAGTAGATGTCATAGGAGCGCTCACCGCGCTCGCTGCGTTCCACCACCATCGGTACCAGCTGCATTCTGTCCCGCATGTGCCTGCTCCCTGTAGCGTTCGATCCAGGCGCCGGCTCACGCCGCGCGCATCACCGTGCGATGGTCATCGTTGGACGCCGGCGGTATCAGCGCGCGCCGGTCGGTGAGCCGATGCACGATGGTCAGCACCGTTCCCCCATCCTCATCACCGCGCAGCCGGAAACACACCAGGCTGTGCAGATGTGGGGGCTGTGCATCTCGCAAGCGGAACCCCAGCTCCCGCCCCTCCTCGCACAGGCAGGGCTGTGGATCGGCAAGATCGGCGGCAGGCAACCAGCGCTCACGCAGTGCCGGATCGAACAGTGCGCGCCAGACCCGTTCCGGTGGCGCAGGCAACCGCTGCTCCATCACCAGCGCGGGAGCCGCTTCCTCCAGAACATCGTCCATCAGTCCATCTCCTCCAGCAGGTTCTGCAGTGCGGACATCCGCGCCGGCCAGTAGGCCCGGTAACGCTGCAGCCAGCGACCGATGTGGGCCAGCCCGCGCGGATCGACTTCATAGTGGACGAAACGTCCCTGACGCTGCTCACGCACCAGCCCTGCATCGCGCAGCACTGCCAGGTGCTGGGACATCGCAGACTGGCTGATCGCAATGCCCTCGCGTAGCGCGCTGGCATGTTGCCCGCCATCGGCCAGCTTTTCGAAGATATGGCGGCGGGTGGGGTCGGCCAGCGCCTTGAACAGGGCGTTCTCGATCATAGCCTATACATTAGCGATCACTAATGTGTCGTGCAAGTCCCGCATCGGTTGTGCTGCAATGACGGCTTCCTGGCATGGAGCTGAGCATGAAGACCCTTGGCCTGATCGGCGGCATGAGCTGGGAAAGCTCCGCGCAGTACTACCGTCTCATCAACGAGGCGGTGCGGAACCGCCTCGGTGGCGCCCATTCGGCGCAACTGCTGCTGTGGTCGGTGGATTTCGCCGGCATCAAGCAGTTGCAGCACGACGGTCGGTGGGATGTGCTGGGCAACCACATGCTCGATGCCGCACGGCGACTGCAGGCCGGTGGCGCCGAGCTGCTGGTGATCTGCACCAACACCATGCGCATGCTGGCCGGCCGGATCGAAGCCGAATGCCCGCTGCCCCTGCTGCATATCGCCGACCCGACCGCCACGGCGATCCTGCAGGCAGGCATCCGCAAGGTCGGACTGCTCGGCACCGCCTTCACCATGGAGCAGGCGTTCTACCGCGACCGGCTGCAGGACCGCTTCGGGCTGCAGGTACTGGTTCCGGAGGCTGATGATCGCCGCTGCGTGCACGACATCATCTACCAGGAGCTGATCGCCGGCGTGGCCAGCGAGCACTCGCGGCAGGTGTACGCCGGCGTGATTGCGCGGCTGGTCGCGCGCGGCGCCGAAGCGATCATCCTCGGCTGTACCGAGATCATGCTGCTGGTGCGCCCCGAAGACAGTGCGGTGCCGTTGTTCGACACCACCACCCTGCACGCGCTTGCGGCGGTGGACGCTGCGCTGGCCTGACCGCGCGCAGCGTCAGCCTTCGCCCTGGACTTCCAGTGCGGTGATCAGCCAGTCGACCACAGCCTGCGAATCACACAGGAAGAAGATGGCATCGCCCGAACGCGCTTCGGTCAGCAGCCGATAGACGGTAATCGCCACCGCCGACTGGTTGGCGATGAACACCTCCGGGCTGCGCGGCCCTTCGCTGTGGCCGGCCACGGCGTGCAACGCCTTGCGCGCAGCCACGGTGGCGGGCGGGTCTGCGCTGCGGGTCAGTTCCGGCCCGCGCAGGCCCCACGCAATGAACACATGCTTGCCCTTGAACGTGGTGTCCAGGACACGCACCTGCCCGGCCTCTGCGCCAGCCGAGCGATGAATGACGGTACTGCTGATCAACGCAACCCCCTGTGGTCGTCGTGGTCCGCGCATCCTCCTCCGCAAGCCGGCTGCACGCCAGTGACGGCAGCCACAGGCTGCGCCGGCATGCGTGGGAGACATGTAAGAAGGTGTAAGCCGATGCGATCGGATGTGCCGCGATGATAAGGGATGTAAGGCCCTGCATGGGCCGGTGCGCACTACTAAATCCCCACTGAGCCAGCGCCGGAACGATCCGTTCCGACGGCCTCGGGCTGGTCCATTCTTGCGGCCGTTCCCCCTGCCGAGGCTCTCCATGACCCATCGCCTGTTGCCGCCCATTGCCACCTCCGCCCTGGCCCTGCTGCTGGTCGCCACCACGGTGGCCGCCCAGGACTACGACAGCGATCACATTCCGCCGCTGCGTTGCGAGTCGCAGTTCAACAAGACCCAGCAGTGCCCGATCGAAGGCCGCATGCGCATGGCCAGGCAGCTGTCGGTCACCCGCTGCGTCGAGGACCAGAACTGGGGCCAGAGCCGCCGCATGCTCTGGGTCACCGAAGGCTGCCGCGCTGAGTTCGTGGCCGACGAACAGGGACGCGGCCGCTGGCCGGGGCGCGGCCGGGATCGTGATCGGGATGACGACGGCGAGCGCCTGGTCTGCGAGTCCTACGAGCAGAAGGACAAGGAATGCCGCATCCGGGTGCGCCATGAAGTGCGCCTGGTCAAGCAGAAGTCGGTGACGCCGTGCGTCGAGGACCGCAACTGGGGCTGGGACCGCCGCGGGGTGTGGGTCAGCGACGGCTGCCGTGCCGAGTTCCGCGTGTATTGACTGCCGACCACACGCTGGCTTTGGCGGATACGCAGACACGGCCGACATGATCGATGGACTGGGCGCATCCAGTCCAGGAGCCTGCGATGGCACCCCCCGATCCTTCCTCGACGATGCTGCATATCCGCGAGGTGATGCTCGCCTCGGGTTCTTACCGGCAGCGACATCGTGCAGGGTTTGGACGAAGGCGATCCGGAGCTGATCTACCGCTTTTCCGGCAGCTGATCGAGATACATGGTCACCTTTGCGTCCAGCAGGTTCATCAATACCGGATCCATGCAGCGATAGTCGTCGGGGATATCCAGGCAATGCAGGCGCTTGTGTTCCAGCAGGCGCGCGTACGCGGCCTGCAGGCGATGCTGGTGCTTGGCCTCCATCACGAAGATGACATCGGCCCAGCGGATATCCGCCGGGCCGATGGGGCGTCGTGCGTGCGGGCTGGTGCCGGCCGACTTCGCGTTGAAGCCGGGCCGCCGTCGCCACATGGCTTCGGCGGTCGGGCTACGCAGCTGGTTGCGGCTGCAGACGAACAGCAGGTTGATCATTCCTGTTCCTGCAGTTGGCGGGCGCTGAGGACCGGATAGGTGAAGCCCAGCTGGCGTGCACGCGCGAGCTTGGCATCGCGCGTATACAACAGCTTCCAGTTCTTCTCGGGCTTGTAGCGGTAGGCCGTCGTGGCGCGGTCGCCACCACGGTTGCGGGCCTGGCTGCGACGCCAGGCACGGTTTCTTGCAGATTCCATGATGTGTTCTCGTGAGTACCGGGTTCAGCAGCCGCGGTAGTACGAGTGGCGCGCAGCATACACCGCACGCACAAAAAAGCCCACGCATCGCTGCGCGGGCTTCTTGATTCATCACAGTGGTCGGGACGGCCGGATTCGAACCGACGACCCTCTGCCCCCCAGGCAGATGCGCTACCAGGCTGCGCTACGCCCCGACTGATGCTGCGATGTGCCCGCCAGTGCGGCGGGCCGTGAAGTATAGCGGATTACGATGGAAATGGGATCAGCGGCGCAGCAACTGCAGCACTTCTTCCAGTTCCATGCGCACCTGCTTGATGATCTGGTTGCTCAGCGCCGATTCCTCGCGGGCATCGGGACCCTCCAGGCGCAGGCGTGCACCACCGATGGTGTAGCCCTGTTCGTACAGCAGGCTGCGGATCTGCCGCACCATCAGCACGTCATGGCGCTGGTAGTAGCGGCGGTTGCCTCGGCGCTTGGCCGGCTCAAGGCTGGGAAACTCGGTTTCCCAGTAGCGCAGGACGTGCGGCTTGACGTCGCACAGCTCGCTGACTTCACCGATGGTGAAGTAGCGCTTGGCCGGGATCGGCGGTAGTTCGCGATTACTGCCCGGATCCAGCATAAGCTTCCACCCTCTCCTTGAGCTTCTGGCCCGGACGGAAGGTAACCACCGTACGGGCGGAAATCGGAATTTCCTCGCCGGTCTTGGGGTTGCGACCCGGGCGCTGGTTCTTGCGCCGCAGATCGAAATTACCGAAGCCCGACAGCTTCACCTGACGTCCCTGTTCCAATGCTTCACGCAGCACATCGAAAAACGCGTCGACGAATTCCTTGGCTTCCCGCTTGTTCAGACCGACTTCGTCGAACAGCTTTTCCGCCATCTCCGCCTTGGTCAATGCCATTGCCTGCTACCCCCAAGTGCTGCCCGCTCAGCCGCGGATCCGGGCGTGGTGTTCACGCTCGATGGCAGTGACCGCCTCGGCCACCACCGCATCCACGTCGCGGTCCGTCAGAGTGCGCGACTTGTCCTGCAAAATCAAGCCCATAGCGAGACTCTTGAACCCCGGCTCGACGCCCTGGCCAACATAGCGATCGAACAGATTCAGGTCGCGCAGCAGCGGGCCGGCGGCCTGGCGGACGGTCGCCGCCAGATCGGTCCAGGCCACCTGTTCAGGCACCACGAACGCCAGGTCGCGACGCACCGCCGGGAAGCGCGACAGCTCGCCGGCACGTGGCAGGCGACGAGCGGTCAGCGGTTCCAGATCCAGCTCGAAGGCGTAGACATCGGCCTCGATATCCATCGCCTTGGCCAGGCGCGGGTGGATCTGGCCGATCCAGCCGATCGCCACGCCATCGCGGAACACCTCGGCCGACCGCGCCGGGTGGCCGTAGGCACGGGCCGACGGGCGGAGCTCCAGTACCGCACCACTGGCAGCCGCCAGCGATTCCAGGTCGCCCTTCAGGTCATGGAAGTCGGCCTTGCGAGTCGGCAGGCCCCACTGCACCGCCTGCGCGTCACCGCAGATAGCTGCCGCCACGCGCAGGGTTTCCAGCGGTGCCAGTTGGCCATCTCCGGCCTGCTGGGCGAACACGCGGCCGAGCTCGAACAGGCGCACGCGGCCGAGCTGGCGGGCGGCGTTGCGGCCCAGGGTGGCGACCAGGCCCGGCAGCAGCGACGGGCGCATCACCGCCAGTTCGGCCGACAGCGGGTTGGCCAGCGGCACCAAGGCGTCGCGCAGCTGCCACTGGGCCAGCAGGGCATCGTCGACGAAGGCGAAATTGACGGTTTCCTGCAGGTCGCGGGCGATCAGCTGGCGGCGCACGCTCAGCGCGTCCAGCTGGGTCTCGCTCGGCATCGCCACGCGCGAGGCACCGCCCGGCAGCGTGGTCGGGATCTGCTCGTAACCGTGGATGCGGGCCAGCTCTTCGATCAGGTCTTCTTCAATGGCGATGTCGAAGCGGCGGCTCGGCGCGGCGACCTGCCAGCCCTCGGCCGTGGCAGCCACGTCCATGCCCAGCGCGCGCAGGATGCGCTCGACTTCGGCGTCGTCGATGGTGATGCCCAGCACGCGGGTGATGCGTGCGCGGCGCAGTGCGATCGTCGCCGGCTGCGGCAGGTCATCGGCGCGCACGGCCTCGGTGACCGGCGCCGGGGTACCGCCGGCCAGGTCCAGCACCAGGCGGGTGGCGTATTCGATGGCGGTGCGCGGCAGTGCCGGATCTACGCCACGCTCGAAGCGGTGGCCAGCATCGGTGTGCAGGCCCAGCTTGCGGCCACGGCCCATGATCGCAGCCGGCGCGAAGTGCGCGGCTTCCAGGAACACGGCAGTCGTCGCGTCGGTGACGCGGGTGTCGAAGCCGCCCATCAGGCCGGCAAGGCCGATCGCACGATCGGCGTCGGTGACCACCAGGAAGCTGTCGTCCAGCGCGGCATCGCGGCCGTCCAGCAGCTTCAGCGTCTCGCCCGCGCGCGAACGGCGCACGGCAATGCTGCCCTGCAGGGTGCCGAGGTCGTAGGCATGCATCGGCTGGCCCAGCTCCAGCATCACGTACTGGGTGATGTCGACCAGCAGCGAGACCGGACGCACGCCACTGCGGCGCAGGCGCTCGGCCATCCACAGTGGGGTCTTGGCGGCAGCGTTGACGCCCTCGATCACACGGCCCAGATAACGCGGCGCTTCGGCGCCAGCGTCGAGCTGGATGGCCAGCTCATGGCTGCCGGCAGCCGGAATGGCGTCGGCGGCGAAATCCAGCACTTCACTGCGGGTAGCGGCGGCGACGTCGTAGGCGATGCCGCGCAGGCTGAAGCAGTCGGCGCGGTTCGGGGTCAGCTTGATTTCGATACTGGCGTCCGGCAGGCCCAGGTACTCGACCAGGGCCTGACCGACCGGGGCGTCATCGGGCAGTTCCAGCAGGCCGGAGGCATCGTTGTCCAGGCCCAGCTCCTTGGCCGAGCACAGCATGCCGTTGGACTCCACGCCGCGCAGCTTGGCCGGCTTGATCTTCAGCTCGCCGATCTGCGCACCCACCATGGCCAGCGGCGCGACCAGGCCCGGGCGCGCGTTCGGTGCGCCGCAGACGATCTGCAGCAGTTCGCCCTGCCCGGCATCGACCTTGCACACCTGCAGGCGATCAGCTTCGGGATGGCGCACGGCCTCGACGATGCGCGCCACGACCACGTGATCGAGGCCTTCGCCCAGCGCGGTCACGTCTTCCACTTCCAGGCCGATGGCGGTCAGCACTGCACTCAGTTCATCGCGCGAGGCGCCGGTCGGGACATGGCTGCGCAGCCAGTTTTCGGAGAATTTCATGGTGTCACCCTGGTGGGCCCGGCGCATGCGCCTGGGCCTGCAAATTTAGGAGCAGCCGAGCATGGCTCGGCTCTACGTGGTTGCGGCTTACGCGAACTGTTTCAGGAATCGCACGTCGTTCTCGAAGAACGCGCGCAGATCGTTGACGCCGTAACGCAGCATCGCGAAACGCTCCACGCCCATGCCGAACGCGAAGCCGGTGTAGCGCTCCGGATCGATGCCGACGTTGCGCAGCACGTTCGGATGGACCATGCCGCAGCCCAGCACTTCCAGCCAGCGGGTGCTGCCGTCGGGCTGCTGCCAGGCAATGTCCACTTCCGCGCCCGGCTCCACGAACGGGAAGTAGCTGGGGCGGAAACGCATCTCGAAATCGCGCTCGAAGAACGCGCGCACGAACTCGGCCAGCGTGCCCTTCAGGTCGGCGAAGGTCGAATGCTCGTCCACCAGCAGGCCTTCGACCTGGTGGAACATCGGCGAGTGGGTCTGGTCGCTGTCGCTGCGGTACACCTTGCCGGCGGCGATCATGCGCAGTGGCGGCGCGTGGTCGCCCATGTAGCGCACCTGCACGCCGGAGGTGTGCGTGCGCAGCAGGCGGCCGTCGCCGAAGTAGAAGGTGTCGTGCATGGCGCGCGCCGGATGGTGCGGCGGGAAGTTCAGCGCCTCGAAATTGTGCCAGTCGTCCTCGATCTCCGGCCCTTCCGACAGCTCGTAGCCCAGCCGGCCGAAGATGCCGGTGATGCGCTCCAGGGTGCGGGTGATCGGGTGCAGGCCGGCACGCTCGCCGTTGCGGCCCGGCAGGGTGATGTCGATGGCTTCGGCGGCCAGGCGCGCATCCAGCGCCGCGTCTTCCAGCAGCGCCTTGCGCTCGCCCAGCGCGCGGGTCAGCGCGTCGCGGGCCTGGTTGATCGCTTCACCAGCGGCCTTGCGCTCGTCCGCCGGCAGGGCGCCGAGCTGCTTGAGCTGCGAGGTGATGCTCCCACTCTTGCCAAGCAGGGCAACGCGCAGCTGTTCCAGCACGTCGGGACTCTGTGCGGCGGCCACATCGGCCAGCGCCTGGGTGGTGAGGGATTGGATGTCGCTCATGGGGGGCCGGAACTCCAGTCGATCTGCCATCGCGATGCGCGAAGGGCCGACCCCTGTCGCCACCGCCGTCCCCGCGCTGCCGCCATGGCCTCGCCGGAACCCAAAAAAGAATGGGGAAGGACTTGCGCCCTTCCCCATGCATTGCCTTGACCTGACACCGTTCCGAGTGAACGGTTACGGCATCGGGAAGGACTTATGCCGCCAGCGCGCCCTTGGCCTTTTCGGCCAGCGCGGCAAAACCGGCTGCGTCGTGCACGGCGATATCAGCCAGGACCTTGCGATCCAGGGTGATGCCAGCCTTCAGCAGGCCGTTCATGAAGCGGCTGTAGCTCAGGCCGTTGATGCGGGCAGCCGCATTGATACGGGTGATCCACAGCGAACGGAAGTTGCGCTTCTTCTGCTTACGGCCGATGTAGGCGTACTGCTGTGCCTTGATGACCGCCTGCTTGGCGACGCGGAAGACCTTGCGACGGGCGTTGTAATAGCCCTTGGCGAGATCCAGAATCTTCTTGTGGCGGCGACGCGCCTGTACGCCACGCTTAACTCGTGCCATTTTTCAGTTCCTCAGAGGTAAGGGAGCATGCGGTCCAGACGGCCTGCGTCTTCTGCACGGACATGGCCCGTCTGACGCAGATTACGCTTACGCTTGGTCGCTTTCTTCGTGAGGATGTGGCTACGGTTGGCGTGGCCGCACTTGTACTTGCCCGAGGCGGTCTTGCGGAAACGCTTGGCCGCTGCCCGGTTGGTCTTGATCTTGGGCATTGCAATGTCCTTGATGGGATATGACCCTGGTTTCTGACTGATCTGGCGGCGGCCTGGGCCGCTCTTTCCGTCCTGCCATGATCGGCGTACGACCCGTCCTGGGTGGGTCGAGCCGGGCATGATACAGGCAAAACCGCCCTGCCACCAGCCCCTGCAACCCTTTCGCCGGCACTTCACCGGCATCCTGCAAAAGCAAAGGGACGCCAGCGGCGCCCCCTTACCCTGAACCATTCAGCCAGGCGCCCCGCAAGGCGGCCCGTCAGGCCTCAGGTCTTCTTCTTCGGCGCGATCATCATGACCATCTGACGCCCTTCCAGGCGCGGACGGGATTCGATGACGATGTCCTCGCCCAGATCGGCCTCGATCCGGTTGGCCATTTCACGACCCAGTTCCTGGTGGCTCATTTCACGGCCACGGAAGCGGATGTTGACCTTGATCTTGTCGCCTTCTTCAAGGAACCCGCGCATCTTGCGCAGCTTGATCTGGTAGTCGCCCTCGTCCGTGACCGGACGGAACTTCACTTCCTTGATCTCGACCTGCTTGGTCTTCTTCTTGGCCTCGCTGGCCTTCTTCTGCGCTTCGAACTTGAACTTGCCGAAGTCCATGATCTTGCAGACCGGCGGATCGGCCTGCGGCTGGATCTCGACCAGGTCCAGGCCTTCATCTTCGGCCATGGACAGCGCTTCGTCGCGCGACAACACGCCGATCATTTCTCCGTCACTGCCGATCACGCGGACGCGCGGCACACGGATTTCCTGATTCTTGCGGTTCTGTTTGTTGTCAGGGGTGCTGATATTACGTTCTCCCAAGGGTATCGAACCGGTCCGGGTGCCTGTGCGCCCGGACCGGACCTTTGCTTACGCGCCCTCGGCGTGGAGCCGCTCGATGAAGGCCTGCAGGCTCATGCTGCCCAGGTCTTCGCCAGAACGCGTACGCACCGCTACAGCCCCATTCTCCTTCTCGCGGTCACCGATGACCAGCAGGTAGGGCACGCGCTGCAACGTATGCTCGCGGATTTTATAGCCGATCTTCTCGTTACGCAAATCCGAGCTGACGCGGAAGCCTTGCTCCGCAAGGGTTTTGGTCACGCCCGCGACGTAGTCGGCCTGGGCATCGGTGATGTTGGCCACCACCACCTGGGTCGGCGCCAGCCAGGCCGGGAACTGGCCGGCATGGTGCTCGATCAGGATGCCCAGGAAGCGCTCCATCGAGCCGACGATGGCGCGGTGCAGCATGACCGGGTGCTTCTTCTGGCTGTTCTCGTCCACGTACTCGGCGCCGAGGCGACCCGGCATCATGAAGTCGACCTGCATGGTGCCCAGCTGCCAGGTACGGCCGATCGCGTCCTTCAGGTGGTACTCGATCTTCGGGCCGTAGAAGGCACCCTCGCCCGGCAGCTCCTGCCACTCCACGCCACAGGCGGTCAGTGCCGAGCGCAGCGCGCCTTCGGCCTTGTCCCAGGTCGCGTCGTCACCCAGGCGCGATTCCGGACGCAGCGCGATCTTGATCTGGATCTCGTCGAAGCCGAAGTGCCGGTAAACCGCCAGCGCCTGCTGGTGGAAGGCCGTCACTTCCGACTCGATCTGGTTTTCCGTGCAGAACACGTGGCCGTCGTCCTGGGTGAAACCACGCACGCGCAGGATGCCGTGCAGCGCGCCGGACGGCTCGTTGCGGTGGCAGGAACCGAACTCACCATAGCGGATCGGCAGGTCGCGGTAGCTGTGCAGGCCCTGGTTGAACACCTGGATGTGGCCCGGGCAGTTCATCGGCTTGACCGCGTACGTGCGCTTCTCCGATTCGGTGAAGAACATGTTGTCCTGGTAGTTGTCCCAGTGGCCGGACTTCTTCCACAGGCTCACGTCCAGGATCTGCGGGCAGCGCACTTCGCCGTAGCCGCTGTTGCGGTAGACCTTGCGCATGTACTGCTCGACCACCTGCCACAGTGCCCAGCCCTTCGGGTGCCAGAACACCAGGCCCGGGGCTTCTTCCTGCAGGTGGAACAGGTCCTGCTGCTTGCCGATGCGGCGGTGGTCGCGCATCTCGGCTTCCTCGATGCGCTTGATGTACGCCTCGAGCTGCTTCTTGTCGGCCCAGGCGGTGCCGTAGATGCGCTGCAGCTGCTCGTTCTGCGCGTCGCCGCGCCAGTAGGCGCCGGAGATGCGGGTCAGCTTGAAGGCCTTCAGGAAGCGCGTGTTCGGCACGTGCGGGCCGCGGCACATGTCCACGTATTCCTGATGGTAGTACATGCCCATCGCCTGGATGTCGTCGGACATGTCTTCGATCAGGCGCAGCTTGTAGTCCTCGCCACGGGCCTTGAAGATCTCGATCACTTCAGCGCGCGGCGTCATCTTCTTGATGACGTCGTAGTCCTGGGCGATCAGTTCACCCATGCGCTTCTCGATCGCGGCCATGTCGTCCGGCGTGAACGGGCGCTCGGAATAGATGTCGTAGTAGAAGCCTTCGGCGATCACCGGGCCGATCACCATCTTCACGTCCGGGTACAGCTGCTTGACGGCGTGGCCGACCAGGTGGGCGCAGGAGTGGCGGATGATCTCCACGCCCTCCTCGTCCTTGGCGGTGATGATGCGCAGGCTGGCATCGTGGTCGATGACGTCGCTGGCATCGACCAGCACGCCATCGACGGAACCGGCGATGGTGGCCTTGGCCAGGCCGGCACCGATCGACTGGGCGACGTCCATGACGCTGACGGGATTTTCGAACTCGCGGCGGCTGCCGTCGGGAAGGGTAATGTTGATCATCGCAGTGGCTTCGTGCGGGGCCCGCGGGGCGGGCTGGAAAGCGTTCCCGGGCCGCGGCCCGGGCAATAAAAAAGCGCCGCGAGGGCGCCTGGAACACAGGGCCTTCGGGGGCAGGTCAACAGTGGGCGGTGGTAGTGCTCATGTCGCACGCTCGGCCGGCGCTGGGCGCGGGCCACCTTGTTCCAGTCAGGAGTCTGCGACGATCTTAAACCAGCGCACCGGAAAGCCCAAGGGCTGCCGTACGGTCCGCTGAATGGCCGGCGCTGGCGGCGTGAAAACGCAATGATTACCATGTCCGCGCAGCCCGCCCCGTGCCAGCCTGCCCGCTTCCCCCAGGACCTCGTGATGCGCCACCCGCTCCGACCGGCTCCCGCCGGCCCCGCCCGTGCCCCGCGTTCGCCGGCCCACTGCCGCGGCGCCCGCCCGCAATGATCACCGTCGGCCTTTCCACCCTGGGCTTCTGCAGCCTGGGCATGCTGGCAGCGATGTTTTCGGCACTGGCCTTCTATGCCGCCTCGCCGCACTGCCGTTGGCCGCGCCTGCGCCGCGCCGGTCGCCTCGGCCGCCAGATCGGCCTGGTCGCCGCGGCTGCCGCATTGTGGCTGTGGATGGCCGAACTCGGCTTCGCTGCCGGTCTGGTGGCGATGCTGTGCACCTGGATGCTCGTCGCGATGCTGCTGCCGGCGCTGGCCGCCTGGCATCGCCCGGGCACGGAGTCGCCGTGATGTGGTCGCGCGCCATCGCCGGCATCATCGCTGGCTTCCTGCTTGCGGCCGCCGCGACCGGCCTGCTGGCCTGGCTGCCGCCCGGCCCGTGGCAGCGCGCACTGGTGCCGACCCTGATCGCCTTCATCCCGTTATGGATGCTGGCCGCCCTGTGGGCGTTCAGCTTCCGCAGCGCACTGCGCGCCTGGCTGGTTCTGGGTGGCAGCGCCGCAGCCGGCTTCGCCGTGCTCGGGCTGCTGCGCCTGGCCGGCGCGGTGCAATGAGAGCTCCCCCATGAAGTTCAGTTCGCAGACGCTGCGCACATTCACCACCCTGCACACCTGGGTCGGCCTGGTCGCCGGCTTCGGCCTTTTCGTGGCCTTCTATGCGGGTGCGCTGACCCTGTTCCATCACGACCTGCCGCTGTGGCAGACCCCGGGCGCCGCCACCGCCTTGCCGGCGGGCCTGGACGATGCGCAGTATCTGCTGGAAGACGTACTGGCGACACACCCGGAGGCCCGCCGCCACGTTGGCATGACCTTCCCCGGTACCGAACACCCGCAGCCCCTGGCGTACTGGCAGGCCGGCGACGGCAGCTGGCGCTACGCCTGGCCGGGCCAGATCGCCGGCAGCCCCGCGCCGCCGCAGACCGGACTGGCCGAACTGGTCAACGAGCTGCACTACAGCCTCGGCCTGCCGGTGGCCGGCATCTATGTGATGGGCATCGTCAGCCTGCTGTATGGCATGGCGCTGCTGAGCGGCCTGGTGATCCACCTGCCGAGGCTGTTCGGCGACCTGTTCGCGCTGCGCCCGGGTCGCAACCTGAAGCAGCTGTGGCAGGACGCGCACAACGTGATCGGCGTGCTCAGCCTGCCCTTCCACCTGATGTTCGCGGTCACGGGCGCCCTGCTGTGCCTGGTGTTCGTGCAGATGGCCCTGCTCAATCCGCTGATCTACGATGGCAAAGCGCTGCAGGCGGTACCGACCGCGATGGACACTGCGCCGGTGCGCGATGCCAGCGGGATTCCGGCGCCACCGGGCAGCCTGCGCGTGCTGCATGCGCGCGCACTTGAAGTGGCCCGCGCGCAGGGCGTGGCCAACTTCGAGCCGGCGTACCTGAAGCTGGCCAATGGCGGCGATGCCAACGCCACGATCGAGATCACCGGCGAGGCCAGTGGCACCCTCGGCCCGCTTGGTGCCGTGGCATTGGACGTGGCCAGCGGCGACCTGCTGGCGTCCCAGCTGCCGGGCCAGCGCGACGCCAACCACGCCACGCTCAGCGCCGCCTACGCGCTGCACTTCGGTGAGTTCGGCAACGGCGTGGTGGTCTGGCTGTACTTCCTGCTCGGCCTCGGCGGTGCGTTCCTGTTCTACTCCGGCAACCTGTTGTGGATCGAGTCGCGGCGCAAGCGTCGCCAGCCGCAACAGCCACGTGCCGGTGTGAACATGGCGCGGGCCACGGTCGGCGTGTGCATCGGCCTGTGCGTGGCGATCTCGGTCGCGTTCGTCACCGCACTGGTGCTGGAGCGGCTGGCACCGTCGGCGGTCGACCACGGCATCCGCTGGGCCTGCTTCGGCAGCTGGGCAGCCTGTGCGCTGTGGGCTGCACTGCGCCGTCCCGCGCAGGCCGCGCGCGAACTGCTGTGGGCCGCAGCGATCAGCACTGCACTGGTGCCGGTCCTGCACGGTGCACTCAATGGTGACTGGCTGTGGCGCGCCGCCGCGCGTGGCCAGTGGCCGCTGTTCTGGATCGATGCCATCGCGCTGGCCATGGCATTCGGCTTCGCCCGCCTGGCCGTCGCCAGCCAGCGCCGCGCCCGCAACGGCGATCCGAACAGCGTCTGGGCGAACTGAAGCGTCGCCGGGCATGAGCCCGGCGCCAGCAGGCGACTCAATCGCCGATACGCGCCTTCTGCCACGGGCCGAGCATGGCGTTGAGCAGGCTGGCCTGCTCGTCGTCGCCGGTCAGCTCCCACATGAACACCCCGGCCAGGCCCTGCTCGCGGGCGAACTGCGCACGCAGCCCGATCGAGCGCGGATCTTCATAGCTGATGAAGACCTTCTGTTCGGCGTTGTACAGCCACGGGCTCTGCGCCTGCGGCTGCCAGTGCCTGGTCCAGCCCGGCTGGTCGAGATAGCGCGCCTTGATCACCCGCCAGTCGCCGGCGTCGGCCGGTGCGCTGTAAGGCTGATACAGGCCATCCGGTGCATCGCCGGTGACCTTGAAGCCGCGCCCGTAGAACGGCACGCCCAGCACCAGCTTGTCGGCCGGTACACCGTGCTCGCGGTAGTACTGCACCGCGCCGGCCACGTTGTTCCAGCGGCGCAGCTCCGGCGCCAGCGGATCGGCCGGCACTTCATGCAAGGGCGCATTGAAGGTCGACACCGACGAGAAGCCGGTGCCCATGTCGTAGCTCATCAGGTTGATGAAATCGAACACCCTGGCCAGCGCCGGCAGGTCGTAGCTCGCCGCCGGATCATAGGGGCCATCGGTCTGCAGGCGACCGGCGGCCAACGCGGCGGTCAGCAGCATCGGCTGGCCAACCTTGCGACCGCGCGCATCGAGTGCCTGGCGGAAGGCCTGCGCAAGCCGGGTCAGGTTGGCGCGATCCTGCGGGCGGTGTGCCAGCTCCTTCGGCCCACCACTGACCGGGAATTCCCAGTCGATGTCCACACCATCGAAGCTGCCTGCATGGCGCTCGAAGAACAGCGCCATGCATGAGTCGACCAGGCGCTTGCGGCTGGTTTCGGTCAGTGCCGCATCGGAGAAGCCGCCTGCGCCCCAGCCGCCAATGGAAATCAGCGTGCGCAGGTGCGGGTGCGCCTTCTTGAGTTCGGCCAGTGCGGCGAAATTCTTCGGCGCTTCCGCACCGACCGTGCAGCGGCCGTCCTCGATGGTGGAGAACGCGTAGAACAGGTGGGTCAGGCGCTCGGCCGGAATGCTCGACACCGGATAGCGCTCGGCCGATCCACCAGGGTAATAGGCGCCGAAGATCGGCTGCTGTGCGGGCGCTGCGTGCGCGGCAATGGGCAAGGCACCGGCAATCAGCACGGCAAGGACGGCCACGGTCTGGCGGAACATGGGATCTCCCGGTTCAAAGGCGCCGCCACGTTAGCAAACCGATAGGGCTGCGGTACGGATGTCGCGGCATGTCGTCCCATGGACAGGCGCGATCCATGCAACCGTGACACAACGATGGCTGCGTGGCGGCGATCATGCACTGCAGCAGGACATGCAGCGACCTGGATGAGCGTCTCTTCACAACATCGAGGCAAAGAAAAAGCGGGCCGAAGCCCGCTTTTTCATTTCAGCCATTCCAGAAGCGTGTCAACCAGGGTTGACACCTACCGTAATCGACCGGAGGTCGATTATTCGGCGCTGGCGCCTTCGCCTTCTTCGACGGCCTTCATCGACAGGCGGATACGGCCCTGCTTGTCGACTTCCAGCACCTTGACCTTGACCACATCGCCTTCCTTCAGCTTGTCGCCGACCTTCTCGACGCGCTCGCTGGAGATCTGCGACACGTGGACCAGGCCGTCCTTGCCCGGCAGGATGGTGACGAACGCACCGAAGTCCATGATCTTGGCGACCTTGCCTTCGTAGATGCGGCCCGGCTCGACGTCCGAGGTGATCTGCTCGATGCGGGCCTTGGCAGCCTGGGCAGCGATGGCGTTGACCGACGCGATGACGATGGTGCCGTCGTCCTGGATGTCGATCTGGGTGCCGGTTTCCTTGGTGATGGCCTGGATGGTCGAGCCACCCTTGCCGATCACTTCGCGGATCTTGTCCGGGTGGATCTTGATGGTCAGCAGGCGCGGCGCGTAGTCCGACAGCTCCTCACGCGGAGCGGTCAGGCCGTGGGCCATTTCACCCAGGATGTGCAGACGGCCAGCCTTGGCCTGCTGCAGGGCCTGCTTCATGATCTCTTCGGTGATGCCTTCGATCTTGATGTCCATCTGCAGGGCGGAGATGCCCTCAGCGGTACCGGCCACCTTGAAGTCCATGTCGCCCAGGTGATCTTCGTCACCCAGGATGTCGGACAGGACCACGAAACGGTCGCCTTCCTTGACCAGGCCCATGGCAATACCGGCCACCGGTGCCTTCACCGGCACGCCGGCGTCCATCAGGGCCAGCGACGAGCCGCAGACCGACGCCATCGACGAAGAACCGTTCGACTCGGTGATTTCCGAGACGACGCGGATGGTGTACGGGAAGGCTTCCAGCGACGGCATGACAGCCAGCACGCCGCGCTTGGCCAGACGACCGTGGCCGATTTCGCGGCGCTTCGGGCCCATCATGCGGCCGCACTCACCCACCGAGAACGGAGGGAAGTTGTAGTGGAACAGGAAGTTTTCCTTGTACTCACCGGCAACGGCGTCGATGACCTGGCCGTCACGGGCGGTGCCCAGCGTGATGGTCACGATGGCCTGGGTTTCGCCACGGGTGAACAGCGAGGAGCCGTGGGTACGCGGCAGCACGCCGGTCTTCACGGTGATCGGGCGGACGGTGTCCAGCGCACGGCCGTCGATGCGGACCTTGGTGTCCAGCACCGAGTCACGCATGGTGCGGTATTCCAGTTCGCCGAATTCCTTCGACAGCTCGGCCGGGTTCCAGCCTTCGGCGGCCACACGGCCGGCCAGGGCTTCGAACACGTCCTTCTTGATCGCCGAGATGGCGTCACGGCGCTGCAGCTTGTCACGCACCTGGAAGGCTTCGCCCAGGCGCGGGCCGATGGCTTCCTTCAGGGCGGAGATCAGCGCGTCGTTCTTGGCCGGGGCTTCCCAGGTCGACGGCTTGGTGCCAGCTTCGACGGTCAGCTCGTTGATCGCGTTGATGACCTTCTGCATTTCGCGGTGACCGAAAGTCACGGCGCCCAGCATCACTTCCTCGGACAGCAGCGCGGCTTCGGATTCGACCATCAGCACGGCGTTGGAGGTACCGGCGACAACCAGTTCCAGCTGCGAGTCAGCCAGTTCGCTGACGGTCGGGTTCAGGATGTACTCGCCGTTCTTGTAGCCGACCTTGGCAGCGCCGATCGGGCCCATGAACGGGGTGCCGGCCAGGGCCAGGGCAGCCGAGGCGCCGATCAGGGCCGGGATGTCGCCGTCCACGTCCGGGTTCAGCGACATGACCGTGGCGATGATCTGCACTTCGTTCTTGTAGTCTTCCGGGAACAGCGGACGGATCGGACGGTCGATCAGACGCGAGATCAGCGTTTCCTTCTCGGTTGCACGGCCTTCACGCTTGAAGAAACCACCCGGGATGCGGCCGCCGGCGTAGAACTTTTCCTGATAATCGACGGTCAGCGGGAAGAAGTCCTGGCCTTCGCGCGCGCTCTTGGCGGCGACGGCGGTGACCAGCAGTACGGTGTCGTCCATCTTGACGATGACCGCACCGCTGGCCTGGCGGGCGACTTCGCCGGTCTCAAGCGTGACGGTGTGCTTGCCGTACTGGAAGGTTTTGGTGATTTTTGCCACGGAGGGTGTCCTTGGGGATGCTGTCTGCGAATTTGGACCGTCGGCGACCCTTGCCGCCAGCGGGTGGCCGGATCGTTCCGGCCTGAATCGGGGATTGCGGTGCTACAAAACAAAACCGCGGCGCATCGCTGCGCCGCGGGGGATTCGTTGCTTAGCGACGCAGGCCAAGCTTTTCGATCAGGGCCTTGTAACGCTCGACGTCCTTCTTCTTCAGGTAGTCGAGCAGGCTGCGACGGCGGTTGACCATCTGCAGCAGGCCGCGGCGGCTGTGGTGATCCTTCTTGTGGGTCTTGAAGTGGCCGGTCAGCAGTTCGATGCGGGCGGTCAGCAGGGCAACCTGGACTTCCGGGGAGCCGGTGTCAGCGGCGCTGCGCTTGTTGTCTTCAATGACCTTCTGGGTGTCGATCGACATTTCTTTTTTCTCTGTGATGCGTGGCCGGCAGGAACGCGCTTCGCGCACCGCCAGGCTCGCCGTGGACTACGAGGATGAAACCTGCGGGAGGCAGGTTGCCGGAAAACGGCCGCGAAATTGTAACGGCCAGGGGCTTCCGGGACAAGGACCGGGGCTGAACCACCCTGCCGCGGTCAGAGGTTGAAACGGCGCTGCGGGGCCAGCAGGCCACTGTCGTCGACCTGGCCCAGGCCTTGGACAGCATCGTCCGGACCGAACACGGCCACCAGGCCATGCGGCCAGGACATGTCACGCTGGCGCTGGCCGACGCAGAAACGGTGAGCCTGGGCGGCGTCGAGGTCGACCCGCGGATACTCGGCCAGGCCGGCCGCCAGCGGCAGCAGCAGCGCGTCCATACCCGCCTCGTCGCCGGCCTCGGCCATCACCCGCAGCTGGTCCAGAGTGACCATCACCGGTTCACGGAACGGCTCGACCCACAGCCGGCGCAGCGCACTGATATGGGCGCCGCAACCCAGGCGTTCGCCGAGGTCGCGTGCCAGGCTGCGGATGTAGGTGCCGGAGCCACAGGTCACGCGCAGCCGCAGCCGTTCCGGCTGCTGCTCGAGTACCTCGATGGCGTGCACCTGGACCTCGCGCTCCGGGGCCTCGATGGCCTCGCCGCGGCGGGCCTTCACATACAGCGGTTCACCGCCCTGCTTCAGCGCCGAATAGATCGGCGCCCGCTGGCGGATGTTCCCCGTCAGTGGAGCCAGCGCAGCCTGCAGGGCCTCGGCGCTGATCGCCGGCACCGGACGCTGCAGCAGCACCTGGCCCTCGGCATCATCGGTATCCGTGGTCTGGCCGAGCACGATCTCGGCATCGTACGCCTTGGCCGAACCCAGCAGCAGGCCGGCGATCTTGGTCGCCTCGCCGAAGCATAGCGGTAGCAGGCCGGTGGCCAACGGGTCGAGGCTGCCGGTGTGGCCACCCTTCTCGGCACGGAACAGGCGGCGCGCCACCTGCAGGGCGGCGTTGGAGCTCATGCCGGTCGACTTGTCGAGCAGCAGGATGCCATCCAGGCGGCGGAACTGAATTCGGGTCATGACAGGATGTTGTAGAGCCGAGCCATGCTCGGCTGCAGCGGCGCGGCCCGCACAGGCATCGCGTTGCCGGAATGGAAAGACGCCGGGCATGGGCCCGGCGCTAGCTTATTCTTCGTCGCTCTCGCGACGCTTCTCCGCGGCCAGCGTATCGGGCAGGTCGCGCAGGATGTTGTCGATGTGCTCACCACGGTCGACCGAATCGTCGTAGTGGAAATGCAGCTCCGGCACGTGGCGCAGCTTCATCGCACGGGCCAGGTCCATGCGCAGGCGGTAGCCCAGCTCCTTCAGGCCGGCCACGGCTTCAGCCGAGCGTTCCGGCATCAGGGCGGTGACGAACACCTTGGCATGGGCCATGTCGCGGGTGATTTCCACGTCGGACACGCTCACCGAGGGCAACCCGTGCTCGCGCACGGCGTTGTGCACCAGGGTGCCGAGTTCACGGCGCAGCTGGGCGGAGACACGGTCGGTTCGATGGAAAGTCTTGGGCACGAGCAGCTCTTGGTTCAGTTGTCGCCCGACCAACGGTCGGGCGCTACCTTTGATTCGATTGTCGCCCGACCAACGGTCGGGCGCTACAGGTACATGGTAGGGCCCGACCGTGCCTCAGGATCCCTGCAGCTGCCGGCCAGCGGCCGGCACTACCACAGGTGGGTCAGTGACCCGATTCGACCTTGCGCCATTCCACGGCCGCACGATCCAGCACGCCGTTGACGTAGGTATGGCCATGTTCGGAACCGAAACGCTTGGCCGATTCGATCGCTTCGTTGATCACCACGCGGTACGGCACGTCCAGGCGATAGCGCAGCTCGTAGGCGGCCAGGCGCAGCACTGCGCGTTCGATCGCGTCCACTTCCTCGATGCCACGGTCCAGGTACGGGCCGAGCGCTTCGTCGATGTCGCGACGGTTGTCGAGCACGCCGTGCACCAGCGCCTCGAAGTACGCCAGGTCGGCGATTTCGCGGGCCTGCTCGTGGGCGAACTGGGCGATCAGCGACTGGGCGTTGCCGCCGGAGATCTGCCAGGCGTAGATGGCCTGCACGGCACGACGGCGGGCGCGCGAGCGCAGCACCGGGTCGACGCCATCGCGGCGGACGGGTTTACCGGAGGGCTTGCCCTGGGTGTTCTTGTTCATGGCAGTTGCTCCAGCAGATTGACCATTTCCAGTGCGGCGAGTGCGACTTCCTCGCCCTTGTTGCCGTGGCTGCCGCCTGCGCGGGCCTCGGCGTCTTCAACGCGTTCCACCGCCAGCACGCCGTTCAGTACCGGCACGCCGAAATCCAGCTGCACACGCATCAGGCCTTCGGCGCAGCGGTCGGCCACGTGTTCGTAGTGGCGGGTGTCGCCACGGATCACGCAGCCCAGGGTGAGGATGGCGGCGTGTTCATGGGCGGCGGCCAGGCGTGCGGCCACCAGCGGCAGTTCCCAGGCACCCGGCACGCGGATCACGTCGATGTTGGCTTCGGTGATGCCGTTGCCGGCCAGGCTCAGGCGGGCGCCTGCGACCAACGCGTCGGTGATGCGGGCGTTCCAGCGGCTGGCCAGGATGGCGAAGCGCGCCGACTCGGGAGTGCGAAGATCGCCTTCGTAGTGGCTCATATGCGGCTTGGGGGACTCGATAAGGGGGTAATTCTAGCGTGGATGGGCCCCGGCCGTGGCTGGCGGGGGCCTGCAGGGTGTGCCGACCAACGGTCGGTCCCCACCGGTAGTACCGGCCGCTGGCCGGCACTACTCATTACAGGGTGACCGTCTCCACCACTTCCAGGCCGTAACCGGCCAGGCCGATCTGGCGGCGCGGGGTGCCCAGCACGCGCAGCTTGCCCAGCCCCAGGTCGGACAGGATCTGCGCGCCGGCACCGTTGCGGCGCCACTGGCCCACGTCCTTGTCCTTGCCCGGCACCACCGGCGCCGGCTGCTGGCGCAGGCGGGCCAGCAGGGCTTCGCCATCGCGCGGGGCCGACAGCACCACCATCACGCCTGCGCCCTCGGCATCGATTGCACGCAGGGCGTCGGTGGCCGCCACGCCGAAGTCGTCACGGCGCCAGTGCAGCAGGTCAGCCAGCGGATTTTCCACCTGCACGCGTACCAGGGTCGGGGTGTCCGCATCCGGGGTCCCGCGCACCAGGGCGAAATGCAGGTCGTGGGCGATGCGGTCGCGGTAGGTCACCAGCTTGAACGGGCCGAACTCGGTGTCGATGTCGCGCTCGTCCACACGTTCAACAGTCTTTTCGGTGGCCAGGCGGTAGGCGATCAGGTCGGCGATGGAGCCCATCTTCAGGCCGTGCTCGCGCGCGAACACTTCCAGCTCCGGGCGGCGCGCCATGCTGCCATCCGGGTTCAGGATTTCCACCAGCACGCCGGCCGGTTCCAGCCCGGCCAGCATGGCCAGGTCGACGCCGGCTTCGGTATGGCCGGCGCGGGTCAGCACGCCGCCCGGCTGGGCGATCAGCGGGAAGATGTGGCCCGGCTGATGCAGGTCCGACGGCTTGGCATTGGGCTTCACCGCGGTGCGGATGGTGTGTGCGCGGTCGTGGGCCGAGATGCCGGTGGTAACGCCCTCGGCGGCCTCGATGCTGACCGTGAAGTTGGTCTGGAACTGCGCGGTATTGGCCTGCACCATCGGCGCCAGGCCGAGGTCGGCGGCGCGGGTGCGGGTCAGGGGCAGGCACACCAGGCCACGGCCGTGGGTGACCATGAAGTTGATGTCCGACGGCTTGACCAGTTCGGCGGCCATGATCAGGTCGCCTTCGTTCTCGCGGTCTTCGTCATCGACGATGACCACCATGCGGCCCTGGCGGATGTCTTCCAGGATTTCCGGAATCGGGGCGAAATTCATGCGGCATCTCCGTGTGGGTGCTGACCGTTGGTCGGCACACTGATCAGGCGCTCCACATAACGGGCGACCAGATCGATTTCCAGATTGACTGCACTGCCCACGCCGGTGGCGGAGAAGGCGGTGTTGGCCACGGTGTGCGGAATGAGGGCGACTTCAAAGCCTTCACCGTCCACTTCGTTGACGGTGAGGCTGACGCCGTCCACGCAGATCGAACCCTTCCTGGCGATGTAGCGGCGCAGCGAGGCCGGCGCGGCGAAGCGCCAGCGCTGGGCACGTGCATCTTCGTGGATGGACAGCACCTGGCCGAGGCCGTCGACGTGGCCGCTGACCAGATGGCCGCCGAGGCGGTCGGTCGGGCGCATGGCGCGCTCCAGGTTGATGACCGCACCCTCGCCCAGCTGGCCCAGCGTGGTCAGGCCCAGAGTCTCGGTGGACGCGTCGGCCTGGAAGCTGCGGGCGTCGAATCCGATGACGGTGAGGCAGACGCCGTTGATGGCAATGCTCTCGCCCATCTGCACGTTGTCGAACGGCAGATTCCCGACATTGAAGGTGAAGCGGACATCGCCGCCGATGGATTCACGTGCGGCCAGACGGCCGACGCCTTCGATGATTCCAGTAAACAAGTAACGTTCTCCGCGAAAAGTGAGCGAAAAACGCCGCAAGGCAAACAGGTGCACGCAGGGCAAGAGCCCTGTGGCACCGTCTTCTTTCATCCGGACTATGACCGTCGGCTCCGGCATTGGACCGGATCTGCTGACCCCCGGCCGTGGGCCGGGGCGCTCGCGGGCTCGTGCTTGCGCACCTACCGCCGGTGGGGAATTGCACCCCGCCCTGAAGACGTTTGTGTACCGGCGAACCGGCCTGGTCAGTGTACCAGCCCGGCCTGAACGGGGTGGGATGCTCAAGGTCTGGGCCCCCTCCGCAGAACAGGGTCTGGCCCGGGGCCTGTCGGATGGGCGGAGGGGTCAGAGCCGTTTTCCGGTGGAAAACGGATCCGAACCCTGGCCACTCCTGCCTGGCCTGTGACGGCCGTCTCTCGCATTTTGTAAAACTTTCATTAAAATCCGCAGCGGACGACATGAGGTCGCCACGGGCAGCCGCGAGGGCAGGCCCGCCAATGGACTGAAACTCACAGGAATTCCCATGCGCAAGATCCTGATCGTGGCCGCGCTGCTGGCCACCGCCCCGTTCTCGGCTTCGGCCGAGGCCCTGAGCTACACCTACGTTGAAGGCGGCTGGACCCAGGTCCAGGTTGACGACAACCTGCTGGACGACCCGAAGGTCGACGGTGGCTACCTGCGCGGTTCGGTCGCGCTGGCCGAGCAGGTCTACGTGTTCGGTGGCTGGTCGCGCACCAGCAAGACCCGCCACTACGGCGAAGATTCGCTGAAGCTGGAACTGAACCAGCCGGAGCTGGGTATCGGCTACCACATGCCGTGGACCGACCGCCTGGACTTCACCGCCGATGCCGCCTGGGTGCGCCAGAACGCCGAATCGACACTGCGTTATGACGGTGTGCGTTACCACGGCAAGGACCACACCAACCTGGGCCGCGTCACCATGGGCATCCGCGGCAAGCCGTCGCGCATGACCGAAGCCTGGGCCAAGGCCGGCTACATGGATGGCGGCAACAACTACAAGGGCACCTGGGTCGGCACTGTTGGCGGCCAGATCAACTTCACCAAGACCTGGGGCCTGGTGGGCGAGATCTCCGGCTACCGCGACGTCACCCAGTACTCGGCCGGCGTCCGCGCCAGCTTCTGATCCAACGGTCGCTCCTCGTCGTGCGATCGAACGGGCCCCGCAAGGGGCCCGTTTTTTTTGCCCCGCGCGTCGGCACGTGATCACAGGGCGCCGTCGGGCCTGCGCAAAGATGCGCTAGGCTTGCGCGCCTCTGGAACAGGAAACACCGTCATGAAGACCCCCTTGCGTACCCTGCTGGCCAGCGCCCTGCTGGCTGCCCCGCTGCTGGCCAGCGCCGCCCCGGCCACACTGACGCCCGAACAGGCCTTCGATCTGTATGCCCGCGTCCTGCTGGAAGACGACGCCGCCGCGACCCGCACCCTCAACGATGCGCTGAAGCCCGCCTTCGACGGCCAGGACGCGGTAACCCCGAACCCGGGCGCATTGGCCAAGGCGCTGGCCGAACCGTGGCAGGTCGTGCTTGCCAGCACCGGCGCCAAGGCCGACGCGGCCGCCAGCGAGGCGATGTATGCCAAGGCCCTGCGTGATTCGAGGTGCCGCGCCAGCAAGAGCGTGATTGAAGACAACGAGTACGTGGACGACCAGAAGCTGGCGCGCATCACCTTCAGCTGCCAGGTGCCCGACCTGGGCAAGGTACGTCCGCTGTTCGCCGCCAGCCTTGCCGCCGACGCCAGCCCGGCCTCGCGCAAGCAGTTCACCGACGCCTACACCCAGGCGCTGCAGAGCGGCGCGCGCGTGCCGGTCAGCGGCACCTTCACCCTGTACCCGGCCAAGGACAACGGCTACTGGTACAGCGGCAACTTCGATGATCTGGTGGGCACCGTGACCGGGGCGCTGGCACCGTTCGAGGAATGGATGCAGGACGTGCAGGCGGCCAGCGCACCGAAGGTGACCGGCGTACCCGGCTGCGACCTGCTGCTGCAGCAGCACCGCAGCTGCGTGGCGAAGGTCGCACCCGACCAGATCAGCGGCGTGGATGCGATGGCCGAGGAGCTGAAGGCCAAGGCACAGGTCAATTCAGCCGATGAGATGACGCAGGAGTGCAAGGCGCTGCGCCCGATCGCCGAGATGATGTGGACCGACGAGTGCACATAAGCACGATGTAGCGCCGTTGCCTGCAGCAGGATCAATGGCACTTTCAGAACCGTTGCATGGCCGTGCGCACACTGCGTGATCAATGCTGTTGCCCTCTTCCACGAGGGCAACAGCATGAAGCACCGCATAACCTCGACCACGGTCCTGCTTGTCGCGCTGATGGCGTGCTGGCAGGCCGAAGCGTCCAGACCCAGGACCTTCTTCGTGCAACCTTCGGTTGCGTTCGAGTCGACCCAGCTGCGCGACCGCGACATCGACGCGCAACTGAGCGAGAACGACGATTGCCGCGCGTTCCTGCAGTACCACGATCAGTGCGCACCGTCGGTACTGCCGGACGAGTACGACCAGGGCATCAGCCGGCGCAGGCTGCGGTGGAAGTCAACGCAACTGACGGGAGAAGCACTCGGTGCCTACTGCCGTGACCTGCATGTGCTGTGGAAGCAGCAATGGAAAGAGCAGTGCCCCGCCCACGAGGACGAGGGCACCTGAGGCACCGGAACGGGGCCAGTGCCCCGCCATTGCCTCACGGGCGCAACAGCAGCCGGATGTCCTCGCCGACCTGGCACTGGTCAACCACGTGCAGGCGGCGCTGCTGCTCCATGGCATCGATGCCGAGGCCGGCCAGCAGCGGGCGTCCGTTGTCGCCCAGCAACGTGGGGGCCTGGTAGAGCAGCAGTTCGTCCACCCAGCCACCGCGCAGCAGCGCACCGGCCAGCGTCGCGCCGGCTTCGGTATGCACTTCGTTGATGCCGCGCTCGGCCAGCAGCGCCAGCACCGCGCCCAGGTCCAGCCGCCCTTCAACGCAGGGCACGCTGGCAAATTCGGCGTCGGCCGCATCCGGTGCACTCACCGCTGCATCGTGCAGGTACAGCGTCGGCGCACCGCCCTCGCGCACACGGCTGCATTCGAGCGAGCGCAGGCGCGAATCGAGCACCACGCGCAGTGGTGGCATCACTTCGGTACCGGCCAGGCGCACGGTCAACATCGGGTCGTCGGCCAGCACGGTATCGGCGCCAGTCAGGATCGCACCGGCGCGAGCGCGCCAGTGCTGCACGTCCTCGCGCGCGGCCGGCCCGGTGATCCACTTGGAGCTGCCGTCGGCCATCGCGGTGCGGCCATCGAGGCTGGCGGCCAGCTTCACCCGCAGCCACGGGCGGTTGCGCTCCACGCGCGACAGGAAGCCCTTGTTGAGCTCGCGCGCCGGCGCCGCCATCAGTCCTTCGGCAACCTCGATACCCGCATTGCGCAGCAGTTCGAAGCCACCGCCATCAACCTTCGGGAACGGATCGCGCATCGCGGCCACCACGCGCGTCACGCCCGCTTCAATCAGCGCCAGTGCGCACGGCGGCGTGCGCCCGTAGTGGGCGCAGGGCTCCAGGGTGACGTAAGCGGTCGCACCGCGGGCCTCGCTGCCGGCTTCGCGCAGCGCGAACACCTCGGCATGCGGGCCGCCTGCGCGCTGGTGCCAGCCCTGCCCTACTACGCGTTCGCCGTGGGCGATCACGCAGCCGACCATCGGGTTGGGCCGGGTGGTATAGGCAGCGCGCTCGGCCAGGCGCAGCGCGTTGGCCATGTGCAGGTGGTCGAGGACGGAGAACGAAGGTGTCATGCGGCCATGGTAACGCCGCCGGTGTGGATGCACGCCATCGGTAGATCCACGCCATGCGTGGATGGACACCTCCGTGCCAACCAAGGTTGGCACCCACCAGATCATGGGCGCCTCCGTGCCACCACAGCGGTGTCGGTCAGCCCTTCTTCTTCTTGGTCAGGGCGATCACATCGCCCAGCAGCTGGAGCTGTTCGGTGCTGGACGGCAGGTCGCGCTCGAGCTTCTCGATCTCCTCGCGGAAATCGGCCACGTCCTCGAAGCTGCGGTAGACCGAAGCGAAGCGCACATAGCCCACGTGGTCGAGCTTGCGCAGTTCGTTCATGACGAACTCGCCGACCTTGATCGAGGGCACTTCGCGCTCGCCGCTGATGCGCAGCTGGTGCACCACCGCACGTACCGCCGCTTCGATCTTGTCTTCGGGAACCGCACGCTTCTGCAGCGCGCGGTCGAACCCCGCGCGGACCTTGCGCTGGTCGAACGCTTCGCGGGTGCCATCGCTCTTGACGATGGCCGGCAGCTTCAGCTCGACCGTTTCCAGGGTGCTGAAGCGCTCGCCGCAGGCTTCGCATTCCCGCCGACGGCGAATCGTCGCGCCGTCTTCAGAGACGCGCGAGTCGATGACCCGGGTATCGGCATGTTGGCAGAAGGGGCAATGCATGGAACGCCTGGCTCAGGGAGCAATTGCCACCATCATGGCAGCGTCGCAAAGGTACCTGAGAAGGGGCCAGGCAGCAAATTCCGTTTTTCTTCACTGGCGCCCGCAGGCCTTCGACAGCCATCGGAAGTGGTAGGCAAGGCTGATCCAGGGAGCCCCCCAACCGATTGCCAATATCAGCAGTATCGGATGCACTCCAAGACTTGAAACTGTTATCACCAACGCGGACACAGCCTGAGCACCTGACACTAGAAACAGCGTCTCCAGCACTGGCGAGGCGGGCTTCAATCCATCCGGTCCGCGCATCTGCCACGTGTTTACAAGCTGATAAACCGGTGGGATCGCCGTCACGGACAGGACACCCCACATCGCAAGCAATCCAAGAACTGCGCTGTTGTCACCGCCTTGCGCCCATACCCCTAGCAGCAGCAGCAGCGAACCCAACAGGCCGGCCAACGCGCAGGGAATGGAAAAAAGAAGGCTGTGGACAAGCAGGTAGAGGCCTTGTCGGCGGCGCCAGGATTGCATCGGGGGCTCCTTTCATTAGCTCGGAAGACCCTAGTCCTGACGCCTGCAGCACACCATGCAATTTCTCTGAAACTTCCAAGCACCCGTCACACAGCGTCGGTCACGCCCCAGCGCAACCACAACAGGTGCGCGGCCAGCACCAGCAGCAGTGGGCCAAACCCGAGAAAGCCCAAGGTCGAGGTCTCCCCTTCCTTGAAGGTGAAATACAGCGTGGCGGCGACGACACCCAGCGCGGCCAGTATTCCCAGCACCAGGCCAATCCATGCGACCACCGGCGCCTGATGCAGGCCTGCGCGACCACGCCACAGGAAGAGGCCGCTCAGCCACATCCAGGACAGCAGGCCGAGCACTCCGGCCGACGACCACAGCAGCAACAGCGTGTACTCGTCGCCCGTCAGGTACTTGCCGTCCCATACGGCCATCAGCCCCAGCACGGCACCCGTGCCGCCTGCCGCCACGGTGGGCAGGCCTACCAGCAGGCCGGCAATCGCCATCGCGCGTTTGTGCAGGCGCTCATCCATGCGTTCGACGTCCTTCCATGGGCCACGTCATGCGCGGCGCTTGATCCACACCAGCATCGCCGCCGGCACCAGCATCGACGGGCCCAACAGCAACAGGGCGATGCCTTCGGCGTGGACGGTGATGCTCCACCACAGCGCCAGCCCCAGCGGGGGTACGGCGGCAAGACCGCCGGCCAGCAGCAGCCACCACCAGAGGCGATGCACCTGCAGCCCGGCACGCCCCTGCAGCAGATACCCGGCGCTGAGCCACAACCAGGCCAGGCAGCCGGCAATGCCGGCGAGGCCCCACAGCGGCATCACCGTCACCGCGGCCAGCGTGCCATGGCCGAACTGGCCCAGCCCCGTCAGCAGCAGCATCGTCGCCGCGGCACCGCCCACCACCAGGCTGGGCAGGCCGAATGCCACCGCCAGGGTGGCGTACAGATACTTGAGGCGGCGCTCATCCATGCGCGGGATTCCTGGTGACGGGGTCAGAGCCCTTCCCTGCGGGAAGGGATCCGACCCCCTGCGCCGATCAGCCGTAGACCGGGTACTTGCGGCACTGCGCGCTGACCGCGTCGCGCACGCGGGCGATGACGGCATCATCGTTCGGTGCGTCCAGCACGTCGGCGATCCAGTTGGCCAGGTCCACGCAGTCCTGCTCGACGTAGCCACGGGTGGTCACGGCCGGGGTGCCCAGGCGCAGGCCCGAGGTCACGAACGGAGAACGCGGGTCGTTCGGCACCGAGTTCTTGTTGACGGTTATGTGAGCCTTGCCCAGCGCAGCTTCCGCATCCTTGCCGGACACGTCCTTGCCGATCATGTCGACCAGCATCAGGTGGTTCTGGGTGCCGCCGGAAACGATCTTGTAGCCCCGCGCGATCAGCGTGTTGGCCATCGCCTGGGCGTTCTTCACCACCTGCTGCTGGTAGGCCTTGAAGCCCGGTTCCAGCGCTTCCTTGAAGGCCACAGCCTTGCCGGCGATGACGTGCATCAGCGGACCGCCCTGGATGCCCGGGAACACGATCGACTGCAGCTTCTTGACCAGGTCTTCGTCGGCGCCCTTGGCGATGATGATGCCGCCACGCGGGCCGCGCAGGGTCTTGTGGGTGGTCGAGGTGACGACGTGGGCGTGGTCCAGCGGGCTCGGGTAGACGCCGGCGGCGACCAGGCCCGCGACATGGGCCATGTCCACGAACAGGTAGGCACCGACCTTGTCGGCGATGGCGCGGAAGCGCGCCCAGTCGATCACCTGCGAGTAGGCCGAGAAGCCGGCCACGACCATCTTCGGCTTGTGCTCCAGGGCCAGGCGCTCGACCTCGTCGTAATCGATCAGGCCCTGGTCGTTGACGCCGTACTGCACGGCGTTGAACAGCTTGCCCGAGGCATTGACCTTGGCACCGTGGGTGAGGTGGCCGCCGTGGGCCAGGCTCATGCCGAGGATGGTGTCACCCGGCTGCAGCAGGGCGAAGTACACGGCCTGGTTGGCCTGCGAGCCGCTGTGCGGCTGCACGTTGGCGTAGTCGGCGCCGAACAGCTGCTTGAGGCGGTCGATCGCCAGCTGCTCGGCGATGTCCACGTATTCGCAGCCACCGTAGTAGCGCTTGCCCGGATAGCCTTCGGCGTACTTGTTGGTCAGCTGGCTGCCCTGGGCTTCCATTACGGCCGGGCTGGTGTAGTTCTCGCTGGCGATCAGCTCGACGTGGTCTTCCTGGCGCTGGGTCTCAGCGGCGATGGCCTTGGCCAGTTCGGGATCGTAGGTTTCGATGCGGACGTCACGCGGGAACATCGGGTACTCCAGCAGGCAGGGAAAGGGGTACGGCTCAGCCCCTGATTGTAGCCCCGCACCGGCCTGCCGGGGCCGGAAAGGCCGGGGCCGGCACTCCCGAAGGAATCCGGCCCCGTATGGTTTCGAGGGACGTTGTGGGATCACAGACCTTTCCGTGGAAAGGGATCCGACCCCAGCCGCGATCCTCAGCGACTGTTGATGATGTAGTCGGCGATGATGCCGGTCGCCACCGCCACCAGCAGCATGTTGCCGCGGTCGTCGCGGATCCAGTGGTGCCCATACGGCGGGCGGCGCAGGTGGTAGCGCGGGTAGTCGTTCACCACATAGATCGGGCCGCGGTAGTAATCGCGGTAGCGGTGGCCGACCTTCCAGCCGTAGCCCGGGCCGTAGGCCGGGCGGTAGACCACGCGCGGCGGCGGCGGGGCCGGACGGTAGTAGCGGTCGTGGTCGCGGTGCCAGTCGCGGCGGTCGCGCTCCCAGTCGCGGCGTGCCTCGCGGCGGTCGCGTTCCCAGTCACGGCGGTCCTGTCGCCATTCGCGGCGGTCCTCGCGCCACTCGCGGCGGTCATGGCCGCGACGGTGGTCGTTGTCGGCAAAGGCCGGGGCCACGGCGCCGAGCGCCAGCACAGAGGCCACGGCGCTGGCCATTACTCGATTGATGCGCATGTCAGACCTCTGCTTGGGTGGTGGTGAGCCCATATTGCGCACCCGATCTGAACCGTTTCCGGCTGGAAACGCTTCCCGCTGCAGGACTGTGACGGAGTATTCAGGCCACGGCCAGCCAGCGCCCCTGCCACGGGCGCGGCCCGGAACCGGTTCCGGCTATAATTGGCGGTATTCCTTTCCAGTCTGTGCCCGCTGCCACAACGGGATGTTCCCGTGATGGGCCGGGCGCAGGGCCGCGCCTACGGAGACCTCATGTCCTCGCAATACATCTACACCATGAACCGCGTGTCCAAGGTGGTCCCGCCCAAGCGGCAGATCATCAAGGACATCTCGCTGTCCTTCTTCCCGGGCGCGAAGATCGGCCTGCTGGGCCTGAACGGCGCCGGCAAGTCCACCGTGCTGAAGATCATGGCCGGCGTGGACACCGATTTCGAGGGCGAGGCCCGCCCGCAGCCGGGCATCAAGGTCGGCTACCTGGCACAGGAACCGGAACTGGACCCGAACAAGACCGTGCGCGAGTCGGTCGAGGAAGGCGTGGGCGAAGTGCTGCAGGCCCAGGCGGCGCTGGAAGCGGTGTACGCCGCCTACGCCGAAGAAGGTGCCGACTTCGACGCGCTGGCCAAGGAGCAGGAGCGCCTGGAGGCGATCCTGGCCGCCGGTGATGCCCACACCCTGGAAAACCAGCTGGACGTGGCCGCCGATGCGCTGCGCCTGCCGCCGTGGGACGCCAAGATCGCCAACCTGTCCGGTGGTGAAAAGCGCCGCGTGGCACTGTGCCGCCTGCTGCTGCAGAAGCCGGACATGCTGCTGCTGGACGAACCGACCAACCACCTCGACGCCGAGTCGGTTGAATGGCTGGAGCAGTTCCTGGCGCGTTACACCGGCACCGTGGTGGCCGTCACCCACGATCGCTACTTCCTGGACAACGCCGCCGAGTGGATCCTGGAACTGGACCGCGGCCGCGGCATTCCGTGGAAGGGCAACTACACCGAATGGCTGGTGCAGAAGGATGAACGCCTGAAGCAGGAAGAAAACCAGGAAAAGGCCCGCCAGAAGGCGATCCAGAAGGAACTGGAGTGGTCGCGCCAGAACGCCAAGGGCGGCCGTTCCAAGGGCAAGGCCCGTCTGGCCCGCCTGGAAGAACTGCAGTCGCAGGACTACCAGAAGCGCAACGAGACCAACGAAATCTTCATCCCGCCGGGCGAGCGCCTGGGCAACATGGTGATGGAGTTCAAGAACGTCTCCAAGAAGTTCGGCGACCGCCTGCTGATCGACAACCTGTCGATGCTGATTCCGCCGGGCGCGATCGTCGGCATCATCGGCCCGAACGGCGCCGGCAAGTCGACCCTGTTCAAGATGATCACCGGCCAGGAAAAGCCGGATTCGGGCGAGATCGTGATCGGCCCGACCGTGCAGCTGTCCTACGTGGACCAGAGCCGCGACAAGCTGGAAGGCAACCACAACGTCTTCCAGGAAATCGCCGGCGGCCTGGACATCCTCAACATCAACGGCATCGAGATCCAGTCGCGCGCCTACATCGGCCGCTTCAACTTCAAGGGCCAGGACCAGCAGAAGATGGTCGGTTCGCTGTCCGGTGGTGAGCGTGGCCGCCTGCACATGGCCAAGACCCTGCTGCAGGGCGGCAACGTGCTGCTGCTCGACGAACCGTCCAACGACCTGGACATCGAAACCCTGCGTGCACTGGAAGACGCGCTGCTGGAGTTCCCGGGCAACACCTTCGTGATCTCGCACGACCGCTGGTTCCTGGACCGCATCGCCACGCACATCATCGCTTTCGAAGGCGACTCGCACGTGGAGTTCTTCCAGGGCAACTACCGCGAGTACGAGGAAGACAAGAAGCGCCGGATGGGCGATGACGCTGCGCCCAAGCGCCTGCGCTTCAAGGCGCTGAAGTAAGGCAACCGGAAAGGCCGCGCTCGCGCGGCCTTTCTCCTTTCGGTAGGTCACCACCGTTGGTGGTGACGCTTTGAAGCGTACCGACCAACGGTCGGTACCCACCACCAACGGTCGGTACCCACGTTCTGCATTCGGGTAGGTCACGACCGTTGGTCGTGACACCTTATCGTCGCGAGAATCCCCATGTCCCTGTTCGAGCGCATGTTCCAGCTGCAGCAGCACGGCACCACCGTGCGTACCGAGCTGCTGGCCGGCATCACCACCTTCCTGACGATGTCCTACATCGTCTTCGTCAACCCGGAGATCCTCGGCACCACCGGCATGGATGCGGGTGCGGTGTTCGTGGCCACCTGCCTGGCCGCCGCGCTGGGTTCGGCGGTAATGGCGCTGGCGGCCAACTTCCCGGTCGGCATGGCACCGGGCATGGGCCTGAACGCGTTCTTCGCGTTCACCGTGGTCGGCGCTGCCGGCCTGCCGTGGCAGCAGGCGCTAGGGGCGGTGTTCATCTCCGGCCTGGTGTTCCTGGTGTTGTCGCTGACCGGTGTGCGGGCATGGCTGGTGTCGGGCATCCCTTCGTCGCTGCGCTCGGCGATCGTGGCCGGCATCGGCCTGTTCCTGGCGATCATCGCGCTGCAGAAATCCGGCGTGATCGTCGGCAACGAAGACACGCTGGTGGCGCTGGGCCCGTTGAATACGGCGCCGCCACTGCTGGCGCTGGCCGGTTTCCTGTTGATCGCAGTGCTGGAAGCACGCCGGATCCGCGGCGCGATCCTGATCGGCATCCTGGCGGTGACCGGTGCGGGCTGGGCATTGGGCGACGTGCAGTACCAGGGCCTGGTCTCGCTGCCGCCGAGCCTGGCCCCCACCTTCCTGCAGCTGGACCTGCCGGGCCTGCTGCACCATGACGGCGGCGCACCGATCGCGGTGCTGCTGCAGGTGGTGCTGGTGTTCGTGCTGGTGGAAGTGTTCGATGCCACCGGCACCCTGTACGGCGTGGTCGGCCGCGCCGGTCTGCTGAAGCTGCCGGGCGCGCAGAAGCGCTTCGGCCGCGCGTTGCTGGCCGACAGCACCGCCATCGTGGCCGGTTCGGTGCTCGGCACCAGCAGCACCACCGCTTTCGCTGAAAGTGCTTCGGGCGTGCAGGTGGGCGGGCGCACCGGCCTGACCGCGCTGGTCGTGTCGGCGCTGTTCCTGGCCGCGCTGCTGTTCTCGCCGCTGGCGGCGATGGTGCCCAGCTATGCCACCGCACCGGCGCTGCTGTTCGTGGCCGGCCTGATGCTGCGCGAACTGGTGGAAGTGGACTGGAGCGACCTGACTGAATCGGTGCCGGCCGCGCTGTGTGCGCTGGCGATGCCGTTCACCTACTCCATCGCGAATGGCCTGGCGTTTGGCTTCATCGCGTATGCGGCGCTGAAGGCCGGCACCGGCCGCTGGCGCGAAGTGCATCCGGCGGTATGGCTGGTGGCGGTGCTGTTCACCCTGCGCTACGCGTTGGAGTAAGCACGCGGTGGTGCCGGCCAGCGGCCGGCACTACCCGTTGCTGGGTTCACCTGCTGCGCACGGTGCTCTGGGATGATGCGGGCATGGTTGCGCCCGTCCTTCCCGCAGATCCGTCTTCGCCATTGCGCCGCCGCCTGCTGCGAGCGGCCGTGCTGGCGCCGTTGGCCGGTACGCTCGCCACCCTGCCCGGCTGCTCGGTGCCGGTGCAGGTCGACGGCACCTTCCTGCAGCCCTGGCGCAGCCACCTGCAGTGGGGACCGGCCGACTGGCAGCGCTCGTTGAAGCTTGCACATACGCTGGGCTGCCGTCAGCTGGTGCTGCAATGGACCGGCATCGTCGGCGGCAGTGACGGCGACTGGTCACTGCCCGACGGCAGCCTGCATCAGCTGTTCACCGCCGCCAGCCAGAACAACCTGCGCATCCGTGTCGGCCTACCCTTCCAGCAGCGCTGGTGGCAGGCGATCGGCGCCGACGACGCCGCGCTGCAGGCGTTCCTGGCCGACAGCCTGGCGCACGCACGCAGCTGGTTGGCACAGGCGCCGTGGGCCGAGCAGCCGGCCTTCGGGGGCTGGTACCTGCCCTACGAACTGGAGCAGTACCACTGGGCCGATCCGGCCCGCCAGCAATGGCTGGCGCAATGGCTGCACGGGCTGGCAGACGCCACCGGCGCGCGCGGCGGTGACTGCGCGATCTCCTGCTACTTCAGCCGCCTGCAGTCCGATGGCGACCTGGTCACGCTATGGCAGGCGGTACTGGCCCAGGCCACGCTGCGACCGATGGTGCAGGACGGCGTGGGCGTTGCCGGCGCCGGCAACGTACAGCAGCTTCAGCCGTTGCTCGATCATTTCCACGCGCACGACATCGGCTTCGATGTGATCGTCGAGCTGTTCCGCGAACTGCCCGGCAGCGCCGCTGATGGCAGCGGGTTCAAGGGCGAGACTGCCGATGCCGCACGGATCCAACGGCAGCTGGCGTGGGCGCGCGACAGCGGCGCACAGCACGTGCTGGTCTATGCGCTGGAGCCGTGGCTGACCCAGGACACGCCGCAGGCGGCGGCGCTGCGGCGGCGGTGGGGGCTGCCTCAGTAATAGAGGATGGCGGTGGCGAACAGGCCCTTGGCGCGCTGCGTATCACCGCCACCGATCGCAAAGCGGTACTGCACGGTCAGGTCGAGGTAGGAACGCGGCGTGTTGTAGTGGTCCTCGCGGAACCAGTAGCGCACGCCCAGGCCCGGCCCCGCGCCCAGTGACCAGCTGCGCTGCGTATCGTTGAGCGCGAACGACTGTACCGGAAACAGCGGGTAGCGGATGTCGCGCACGCGCGAGCGCTGGTCCAGCCAGTCCGCCCCCACCACCGCATACGGCGTGACCACCCAGTGGGTCTGCCCGGCACCGAAACGGAAGCTGCGTCCGGCGCGCAGTTCAGCGGCAGCGAACCACTGTTCGCGATGCAGGCGCCCATTGGCATCACCGATCCGCCGCACCGGTATGCCGTTGGCATCGAGTGCATCCAGGGTGAAATGCGCGCTGTTGTCATCCCATGTGTAACCGCCCTGCGCGTAGCCGCTGACCATCCACCACTGGTTCACGTCGGTGCGCAGGTCGGTACCGTGGTAATAGCCGTAGGTCAGGTAGGACATCCAGCCACCGGAACCGCTGGCCAGGCGGTAGCGGGCCAGGGTGCTGGATTCCAGTGGCGGGTTCAGGGCCAGCTGCAGGCGGCACTGCACGGCCGCGGAGGCGGGATAGACATCGCCCGTGCGCGTGGCACTACCGAGGAACTGGCGGCGCTCGATGCCGGCGCTCAGGCCGGTCTGGCCGAAGGCGTAGCGCATGCCGAACGAGGCGATGGTGGACGGCCAGCCGGTGGTGGAACGCGAACGGCTGAGACGGTCGGCGCGTGCACGTGCGTCGGGTGTCGATTCGCCGGTGCACGGGTCCACTGCGCGGATCGATTCGTAGGTGCCGCCCTCGTCGTACAGCGTGTTGAGCAGCCGCGTGTAGAGCTCCAGCGTGCCGTGCTGGTCGTTGAACGCCGGGGGCCGCCAGAACGCTTCCAGCGTGCTGAACACCGAATCGCCCGGCGTACTGATCGCCGCGCCGCCGACATTGGTCGCGGCCTGGCGCGCGCCGCGGAAGCCGGCCGAGGCGATCACGCCCCACTCGCGCGAATAGTTGGCGATGGCATTGCGCACGTTGTAGCGCTGATGCGCATCCAGAGGCAGCTCACCGGCGTCGGCGCGATCGATGGCACTGCGCAGCAGCGACACCGCCTGCGGATGATCGCCGTTGGCCGCACTCGCGTACGCCTGGTCGATCACCACGCTCTTGGGTGCCTTGCCGGTGGCCTCGGCGGCACGGAAGTCGGCCAGTGCGCGCGCCGGTTCACGGGCCTTCTGGTTGAGGTAGCCGCGTTGCATCAGCGCCACCGCGTCATCAGGGTGTTGTGCCAGCGTCGCATCCAGGCGCAGCCGTGCTTCGTCCTGCTGGCTGCGGTTGCCTGCCGCCAGCGTGGTGGTCAGCAGGCCTTGCAGGTCTGCATCGTCCGGTGCGAGTTGCACGGCCTGCCGAGCTTCACCTATGGCCTCGGCAAAGTCCTGGCGCGCGTAGGCTGCATATGCGCGCTGTGCAGCGCCACCGTCGCCCTGCAGATCAGCCGGCATCAGCTCGCAGATATTGGCGGCGTCATCCGATTGGCAATGCTGGAACGGCGCTGGATAGGCCTGCGCACTCATGCGCGGAAGCTCGCGACTGGATCCGGTCGCCCTGGCGCGCTGCTCGATGCCCTGCTGCAGCAACTGCTGCGCGCGTGCATCGCCTGCATCGGCTGGCAATACCGACCGCAGCGGCGCCAGCAGTGCAGCCGCACGTGCGCGATCCCCAGCGGCCAGGGCCGCATCCACGGCCAGCAGGCGCACGTTACGCTGTTGCGTTGTGGACCCCGGCATGGCGAGCGCGGTGTCGAAGTCCTCATTGGCAAGCACGGTCTTGCCCTGGCGCTGGCGCAGATAGCCGCGCATCACCCGGGCATTGAGATCCCTGCCGTCGGCCTGCAGTGCCTGGTCGGCGCTGCGCTCGGCGTCGGCCAGCCGCCCCTGCTGCAGCTGCGCGGTGATCAACAGCAACCGGTACGAAGCAACATCCGGCGCAAGCTCGACGGCGGCGCGCGCCTGCGCGACGGCCGCCGCATCGTTCTGCGTGGACAGCGACTGGTAGGCCTGCTGGGCCTGCAGCAGCGCGCGCTGGCGGGCCAGCGCCACGCGCCGCGCGCGCAGTTCCTCGACGTTCGGTGCGCCCAGCTGCAGCGCCGTGCCGATGGCCGCGTCGGCCAGTTCGGCCTGTTGCTGTGCTTCCAGCGCCGCCACCCACAGCATCGCCCAGGCACCCTGCTTCGGCTGCTGGCGGAAGGCCTGCTCGGCCTTGCTGGCCGCTTCCCGCATGCGCCCGGCGTCATAGGCAGCATAGGCCTCGGTGGCCAGCGTGTAGGCCTGCTGCCTGGCGCGGTCTGCGCCGCTGCCGGCCGCGCGCGGTGGAGAGGGTGCGCGCCCGCCCCGGGCATCCGGGGGCGTGCTGCGCGCAGCGGTGGCAGCGGCCAATGCCGGCAAGGCCGGATCCTTCAACCCGGCATCCAGTGCACGGCGCGCCTGCTGCTGCGCCTCCGCCGGCCGGCCCAGTTTCTGCAACGCATAGATCTGCAGCAGGCGCAGCCGCACCACGTCCGGGCGCAACCGGATCGCTTCGCTGGACTGCTGGTAGGCCGCAGCGTAATCACCGCGCTCGTAGGCGGCGAAGGCCTGCTCGGCGACGCGGTAGGCCGCACCGGACAACGGCAGCGGCGCATCGGCCTGCGCCTGTGCCGGCGCGGTAGCCGTTGCCAGGGCGACAGCGATGACGGTGGACAGCAGCGTGGTCTTCATGCCGGCAAGGCTCCGGGAGGCGGCGACTGCAGCGCGGCCGCACGCCGGCGCTGCTCCTGCATGGCCTGGGCGACGGCGTCCTCGGTGGTGATGCCCTGCTTGACCAGGTAATCGCCAATGCGGCCATCGCGCTGCGGCTTGTACGCATCCAGTGCAATCTCGAAGCGCGCGTGGTCGATCAGGCGCATCTCCACCAGCAGGTCGCCCAGCAAGGGCACGTTGTCCAGCTGCCAGTGCTGGTCACCGCCGATCAGGCGCAGGCCTGCGTTGATTTCGCTTTCGCGGGCGATGCTCTGTTCGATGTGTGCGCTGCGGGTTTCCTGCTTCAGTAGCGCCAGCGCGTCTTCGGGCAATGGGCTGGCCACGGCCAGCCGCAGTGTCTGCTGCTGCCGCGGCGGTAGCGGCAGCATGCGCCACTGCACGCAGGCATCGGCGCTGACCGGGAATGAGCCCGCGCGCAGGTAATCGATGTCGATGACCGCACGCGGCAGGTCGCCCTGGAAGGCGATGGCTTCGGCCAGGGTTTCATCATCCAGCCAGCCCTGGGTGAGCAGGATGCGGCCCAGCGGCTGCCGCCGGCCGGCATGCTGCTGCGCCAGCGCCTGCTGCAGCCGCTCCGGTTCCACCGCCTGCCAAGTGGTCAACAGCTCACCGAGCTGCTTGCGGGTCTGCACCAGCTGTGCCGCATCGGGGAAGTCGTGCATGGTCTTGTCCCAGACCATGCGCTTGCCGAACAGCAGGTAGGCCAGGAACACCTTCCATGCGCGGGCGGTGGCCATGAAGTTGATCATGTTGCCGACCACCATGCGCGGGATCGACATCAGCGCATGCTCCCAGCCGTACAGGCGGTTGACGAAGTAGAAGCGCTGCACGACGCGGGTCGCCAGTGCCGCCGTGGTCAGCAGCGCGACATTCATCTGCCAGGTACCGGCCTGGAACACGCTGGGGAACTGCATCGTCCACACCCCGGTCGCCTTCAACAGCCAGAACAGCAGCAACTGCAGGAAAATGAGGTAGGCGATGATGCTGACGAACGAGGTGATGATGCCCTTGCGATCGCGCGCCAACAGGTACTTGGTAGCCAGCGAACCGCGCCAGCCCAGCGACTCCCAGCTCTGCAGGCCGATGCCCAGCACCCAGCGCGCCTTCTGCCGGTACGAGGCGCGGAAGTTGTCGGGGAAGTACTCACGCACGCACAGCGCCATCTGCTGGGTGCGCTCGCGCACCGGCCCCCAGCCGAACCATGACGGCCGACGCACGCGGAACTGCACCGGGAAGCGGGCGAAGATCGACTGCATGCCCATGGCCGCCAGCCGCGCACCGACGTCGTAATCTTCGGTGAGGCTGTCGGTGTTGAAGGGCTGGTTGTCGGTCTGCGCGCTCAGCGCCAGCAGCGCACGCCGCGAAAAGCAGGTGCCGACGCCGGCCGACGGCACCATGCCGGACACGCTCTCGCGCACCACCAGGTCCTTGGCGTGCCATTCGGCGAACTCGTCCATGTAGACACCGGCCACCAGTTCGTACCATTCGCGGTCCAGTGAGGTGACCGGCAGCTGGATCATGCCCTTGCGCGGCAGCAGGTAGTTGTAGAAGCGCAGTTCCATCGGGTGCAGCACGTCTTCGCTGTCGTGCAGGATCACCCCGGCGAACTCGATGTCGTGGCGCTTCTCGTAGTCGAAGATCGCCAGGATCAGCCAGTTCAGGCAGTCGGCCTTGCTGGTCGGTCCGTCATGCGGCACCTCCACGCGGCGCAGGCGCTTGTAGCGACGGCGCATGCGCTCGACTTCGTCGATGGTCTGCTGGTCGTTGGGATAGGTGCCGACGAACACGACGTACTCGCGGTAGTCGAGCACGTTGATCATGTTCTCGACCATCTGCGCGATGACGTCGTACTCCATCCACGCCGGCACCATGATCGCCAGCGGCTGTTCCGGCCGCTGCAGCAGGTCTTCCTGGGTCAGCGGCCGGTACGCGTCGCGGCGCTTGACGGTCAGCGCGCGCCAGCTCTCGCGCACCCAGTACCAGACATCGATGAACAGGTCATCGAGGCTGGAGATCAGGATCAGCACGGCCACCGCCGCCGCCGTGGTTTCCAGGGCGGCGTAGTAGTTGGCCAGCTGGATGTTCCAGAACAGACCGTCCACGGTGGATCAATGTCCTGCGTTGGCGGACTTGCGGCGGCGCACCTGGGTGACGCGGGCGGCCAGCAGCGCGAATACGATCACGCCGACCAGCAGCAGCAACCAGACCATGTGCCGTTCCCACTTCGATTGCGGATTGCCGTCGTGCGCGAGGCGAGTGCCATAAGGATCCTGGCGGTCGAATTCGCGCACGACATCAGTGCCGTCAAGCACGGCAAGATCGCCGCGCAGCAACCGGAACGGTGCGCTGAACGACGGTGCCTGTGCGCCGAGGTCGCTGTAGAGAACGCCCAGCTGGCCGCCGGACGAACCCACCTGCACCACCGCGGCGTGATCCAGGCCGCTGACATCCAGCAGCGGTTGCGACGTGCCACCGACGCGCAGGTGGCCATCCTTCAGGCCGGCCACATCGACACCGGCCGGTGCAACGCCGAAGGCCAGCCATGGCGCGCCCGGGCTGACCGCGGCACCAGCGTCGACCACCTTCAGTTCCGACGCCTCCGGCGAAGCGCCCACTGCACTGGCCACCGCGATGACCTTGCCCAGCGAGGCCGGTGCATCCTGCAGCCAGGCGCCGGGCACGAACACCTGGTTGCCGCGTGACAGCTGGCTGCTGGCACCGACGAAATCACTGCCCAGCGAGCGCCTGGCCAGGGTCAGGTGGCTGCTGGGCAGGATCGAGACTGGATAGCCGGTCGCCGGATCGTGGCAGTAGGGGCGTGCCGGTTGGCGCAGGAAGCTGACACGGATCTCGTTGCGCGCCGACAGCGCGTAGGCCGGTACCTTGGCCACCAGCCGTTGCGGTTGGCCGTTGGCCGACAGCACCTTGCCGCCCAGCAGGTAGTCGTTGAGGTAGATCGTGGCCACCGCGCCCTGACCCGCCGCATTGGGGGCCGCCGAGACATCGATCACCACTTGCTCGGGCAGGCGGCCGTCGGCCGACAGCGTGCCCAGATCGAAGCTGGCGCTGCGGTCGGCGCGGGTCACCACATCCATGGTTCCGGCGATGTTTCCGAGCCGGCTCAGCAGTACCTGGTCACCGTCCAGTTTGGGCGTTCCTGCTGCGCTGACCTGCAGGCTGCGGCCCAGCGCATAGCTGCGCCACTGTTCGGCGAACAGTCCGGCCACCTTGCCCGCTGCCGCCGGGTCGACCACCAGCGTCGGACGGCCTGCAACGGCCACCACGCTGACCGACACGTTGGCGGCGGGCTTCTCCAGGCCGCCCATGTCAGTACCGCGCCACGTGGCAAACGCTGCGCCCGCATCGGTGCCCGCCGCGCCGACCTGTGCGGCCAGCGCATCCAGCGCCGCGCGTACGCCGACGCGCAATGCATCGCTGCCGATCATCACATCGGCGGCCAACGGCCCGCTGTCACGCAACGACAGCAGCGCTCCCACTTCGGCCAGGTACTTGATCGCGTGCACGCGCTCGCCCGCGGCCAGCGCGGCGTACGCCGGCACGCCCTGCAGGCTGGCCGGGATGCTGATGCCGGCCAGGTCGACGCTGTCGCCGACCTTGGGCAGCGTCACCACCTGCACCTGTTTGCCTCCGGCCTGCAACGCGGTACCAATGCGCCAGGCGGCATCATAGGTGGGCGCCTGCAGCGCCTTGCCCTCCACCAGCAGGCGCACCCGCGGTGGCAGCGCGCCCCAGGCCTTGGCCACGGTATCCACGGCACGCCCATCGAAGCGGTAGCTGAAGCGCGAGTCCGGCGACAGCCGCAGCACATTCGCCGGCGCGCTCTGGTCGGCACATTGGTAGTCGGACACGATCGACCACCAGCCGACACCGACCCGCACGAAGCCGTTCTGGCGGGGTTCGCCATCGATGGCCAGCAGCTGGCTGGCATCGCCCTGGGCATCGGTGATCGAACGCGCGGCGATCGGATCGCCATCCACCGACCACAGGCCTGAAGTTCGCCCGGCGTGGCCACGCACATAGCGGCCATCGAGCTGCAGCTGCGCATCGCGAGTGGCAACACCGGCCGGCACCGGCAGGTAGACCTCGCGCTGGCTCTCCTGCCCACTGAGTACCAGCGGCTGGCGGAAGCCGAGTTCGCGCAGGGTCATCTGCCGGCTCACCGTGCTGTCGCCGCTCCATTCTGCGAACTGGCCGGCGACGCTGTCGGCGGCGTGGGCACTGCCAACCGCGCACGACAGGACGAACGCGGCGGCGGAAACAAACAGGGGACAGCGGCCGGTCTGGCTCATGGCGTCACTTCATGGAGAGGGTGGTGGGCGGCACCGCCGCTGCGGAGACCGGGCGAGAACTCGGGAAGAGGAGCGCCACGCAGGGCGGCGACGATGCGGGCGCTGGCGCGGCCGTCGCCATAGGGACTGCCATCGGGGTCGAAACGGGTCGGCCGCGGTGGCTGCGCCAAGGCCGCATTGACCCCCTCGACGATGCGCGAGGGCGTGGTCCCGACCAGCGTCACCACACCGGCCTCGACCGCCTCCGGGCGCTCGGTGACGTCGCGCATCACCAGCACCGGCTTGGCCAATGCCGGCGCTTCTTCCTGCACGCCACCGGAGTCGGTGAGGATGACGTCGGCGCGCTGCATCAGGCGCACGAAGCGCAGGTAGTCCTGCGGCGGCACCAGGTGCACGTTGTCGAGGTTGCCCAGGTGTGCGTTGACCGGTGCCTGCACGTTCGGATTGAGGTGCACCGGGTACAGCACCTGCAGGTCCGGCCGCTGGGCCAGTTCGGCCAGCGCACGGCAGATGTCCTCGAAGCCCTGGCCGAAGCTCTCGCGGCGATGGCCGGTGACCAGCAGCAGGCGGCGCCCGGGGTCGAGCATGTGGAAGGGTTCGTCGGCCTGGGCACGCAGTGCCGGATCGGCATCCAGGCGCTGCACGGTCTGCTGCAGGGCATCGATGACGGTGTTGCCGGTGACCAGGATCTGCCCGCCCAGATGCTCACGGGCCAGATTGGCGCGCGAGCCGGGAGTGGGTGCATACAGCTGATGACCGACCACGTCGATCACCCGCCGGTTCATCTCCTCCGGCCATGGCCGGTTGATGTCGCCGGTGCGCAGGCCGGCCTCGACATGGCCGATCGGAATGCGGTGGTGGAACGCGGCCAGGGCAGCGGTCATCGCCGTGGTGGTATCGCCGTGCACCAGCACGCGATCCGGGCGGACCTGCGTGTAGAGCGCGTCAAGCCGCTCGAACAGCCTGGAACACAGGCCATTGAGGGTCTGGTTGGGCACCATGACCTCCAGGTCATGGTCGGCGGTGATCTCGAACAGCGACATCACCTGGTCGAGCATCGCCCGGTGCTGGCCGGTGATGCAGACCACCGATTCGACATCCGCAGCCTGGGCCAGGGCGCGCACCAGCGGCCCCATCTTGATCGCTTCCGGCCGGGTGCCGAACACCGACAGGACCTTCACCGGGGTGCTCCGGAAGGCCGGTGCTGGAAAATGCCAGGAGCTGTAGCCACGTCTGGATCCTTTCGGCGTTACCGTCCAATGCCCGCAGGCAGGAGACGGTCACCTCATGAGGAAACTCCAAATTCGCGACGTCCATCACATTCGATTGATGGCACGTGCGTCGTGGCAGTGATCTTCATCGTTGGAAGATCAAGACGCAGTCAACGCCGCCCGTGGGACGGGCGACGTTGCGGCGGAACGCAGCAGGGGCAGCCGCCCGAGCGGCCTTACTCGTACTGGATGGTGAACGTGGCCTGGCCGTTCGCGACACCCGCACCCACCGTGCCAGCCTGGGTCTGCACATAGCGCGCGCGCAGCGGCAGCGCCATGACGCTGGTCCCCGGCGCGGTGGTGCCGACGTTGATGGTCTGGCCGAAGCGCACTTCGCGCTCGGTGGTGCCAACGCGCTGGACCATCTGGATGCCGATGCGGGTGGCGCTGTTGCTGGCTGCGCTGAGCTTCAGCACACCCGGCATGTTCGAGCTGTCCTGGTCGGCATCGAGGCGGATGCCGATCTTGCTCTGGTAGGCGGCAACATTGCTGCCCTGGCAGTTCAGGCGGATCTCGAAATCACGATCGACCGCGCGCGAACCGACACCGGTGAAGGTGGTGTTGGGCACGCTGCCGAAGTCGACGGCGATGTTGCGGCTGCCGGCCTGCACTTCGCAGGTCGGGCTGACCACGGTGGTACCGGAGCCCTTGAAGGTCGAGGTCAGCACCGGGCGACCGGGGCCATCGCCGTCGAAGTAGTACGTGGTGAAGCGGCCGTTCGGCGCGATCACGCCCGAGCCGGTCTGGGCAGCGGTCTTGATCAGCTGGATGCGGAACGTGCCTCCCACCAGCGAGATGGTGCTGCTGCTGCCGAAATTGATGGTGTGCGGATAGTAGGTCTGGATCGCACCGGAGTCCCGGTACAGGCGGATACCCACGCCCGCCACATCGGTTTCATAGACGTTCGAGAAGCCGGCCACCGGACGCTTCTGCGCGGCGTTGACGTACTCGCCAATGGAACGGCCACCGGACCAGTCGCAACGTGCCACGCTGTTCTGCTGGTTGATCGGCTCGCTGATCTCCTTGATCACGCCACCGACCGGCGTGCTGGGCAGGATCACGATCTGGCCCATGTCCATGGTCACGTCCTGCGCGGTGAACCAGCTGGACTGGATGCGGCACGACGCGCTGGCCTGCTGTGCCAGCAGTGCGCCACCCAGCAGTACAAGGGCCGTCAGCGCCTTGCGGCCACGGGAAGAAATCATCGGCATGCTGCCTCCAGCGGGATGAAGCCGGTCTTGGACGCATCGGCGTCCGCCGGAACCTGGTAATCGATGGTGCAGCGCTGGTCGGCACCGGCGCCCCACTCCACCAGCAGGCGACCCTGGTTCTTTTCACTTCGCACGTACAGGCGGCCGCCCTGGCTGACCATGCCGACCGGCTGGCCCTGCTCATCCTTGACCTGCGCACCGAACGGCATGCTGCGGCCATCCGGGTTGCGTACCTGGATCAGCAACGCGTTGCCCTTGCGGGTATCGAAGCGCAGGTAGCTGATGGCACCGGCGAACGGTGCGATCGACTGGCTGGTGCTTTCCAGCTCGACGTCGTGGGCCATGCCCTGCGGATCGAGGGTGACGGTGTTGAGGCGGTACGGCGACACGTACGGCACCACGGCGTAGCCGCGGCCATCGACGCGCAGGCCCGGGGCGTTGCTGACGATCGCATCGCGCGCGCCCGGGGCCTCGACCAGCACCATGGTGTCGCCACGCTGCGGGGTGAACGTGAAGCCGCCCGGATGCACCACCACGCTGCCGTTGGCACCGACCGAGGCCTGGCGGAAATCACGCGAGTGGCTGTAGGTGGCATTCAACGCGGAGTAGCGGCTGCGGTATTCGGCATTGCCGACCGCCGTGGTGCCACCCTCGCGGGAATCGGACAGGGCCACGCCGTAGCTGAAGTTGTTGTCGACGCCGGCCGAACCGGTGATGCCGACGCGGCTGTTGTCGTAGCCACCGCGGTCGCGCACGCCGAGATCGGCACTGAACGACACCGGGTGGGTACCACGGCCCAGCGGCACGCTCATCGACAGCAGGTACTGGGTGTCGGAACGGCCGAGCACGCCTTCTTCGGTGCGCAGCGCCGAGAATCCGTAGTTCATCGAACGCCAGGCGTTGTTGTAGCCCACCTGGTACTGCTTGGAGGTGCCGGAGCGGTCATAGAAGTCACGCACCGAACCGGTCACGTACAGCGCACCGCCACGACGGCCCAGTGGCTGGTTCAAGGTCACCTGGAACTGGCTGCGCTGGCGGCCACGGGTGGTCGGATCGATACCGCGCGCGTCCGAGTCACGGCCATACAGCGCGTCCTGCAGGCTGTAGAAGCCTTCGGTCGAGTAGCGGTAGGCGGCCAGGGTCAGGTTGGTGCCGGTCTCGCCGATCATGTTGCTGTAGCTCAAGCGCACGCTGGCGCCAGTGTGGCTGCCGTAGTGGTCGAACGAGGTGCGTGCATGGGTGACGTCTGCCGCGAAGGCACCGACCCGCGTGGACAGGCCGACACCGTACAGCAGCGACAGGTAGCCATCGCTCAGCGCGCTGCCGCCGTACAGGGTCAGCTGGTTGCCGATGCCGCGCTGGTAGGTGCCCTGCACCAGCCAGGGTTCGTCGGCCAGCAGCTTGTTGCGCACCTGGCCGGCGGTCAGCGAGTAACGCGACACGCCTTCGCGCAGCATCTGCGGCACCGAGCCGAACGGCACCTTGAATTCGCGGCGGCGGCCATCGGCCTCGATCACGCTCACTTCCAGGTCGCCGCCGTAGCCGGTCGGGTACAGGTCATCGATGACGAAGTTGCCCGGCGAAACGGTGGAGGAGTAGATCAGCTGCTGGTTCTGGCGCACTTCGATGCGTGCGTTGGTCTCGGCGATGCCGCGCACCACCGGCGCGTAACCGCGCAGCGAATCGGGCAGCATGCGATCGTCGCTGGCCAGGCTGGCACCGCGGTAGCCGATCGAGTCGAACAGCTCGCCGGTGGTGTAGGCCTCACCGATGGTGAGCATGCCGCGCACCTGCGGGATGCCGCGCTGTGCGTAGGTGGCGATGCTCTGCCAATGGCGGCCGTCACCCTCGGACCAGGTCAGGTTGGAGTCGTGGCGGAACTGCCAGCCACCCAGGTTCAGGCCGGCATTGAGGCCGAGATAGGCACTGCGGTTGCGCTGGCCACCTTCGACACGGCTGTTGCTGTCGATGGCATTGAAGCTGTAGCCGACGAAACCGGCATTGATGCCGCGGTCCCACAGCGCCGGGTTGACGTAGCCGCGTGCCTCACGGCGCAGGAACACCTGCGGGATGCTGAGGTCGTAGCGCAGGTTGCCGCTGTCGTAGACACCGTAGGCGTTGGCCATGCGCTGCTGCACCGGCACGCAGCTGGTCGTGTCGGTCGGCAGCGTCGGGTCCTGCTGCAGCAGCACGGCCTCGCTGTCCACGCCCATTTCCTCCAGCATCGGCAGCGGCAGGCAGGCGTCGACACGGCCCTGTGCATCGGCCTTGAACTGCAGGTCACGACGGCCCTGCCAGGCACCGTTGACGTAGACGTCGACACGGTAGTTGCCGGCAACCATCGGGTTGCCATTGCTGAAGGCCGCCAGGTCGACCTGCTTGGCCTGGCCGGACAGGAAGCTGGAATTGAACTGGGCCGATTCCGGTGCACGCGCATTGGCCGCACCACTCTGCGCCATCAGCGCCTGTTCACCGAGATTGGCCGGCGCAGCCAGCGCCCATCCTGGGCAGGCCGCGCCAACAACCAGCAGGCAAAGCGCCTGATGGATCGACAATGTCAATCTGTTTCCGATCACACTGACATTCCTTCAATTCGCCGCGCGGCGGCGGTGGCGGGATGCGCAGGCCCTTGGCCGGCGCGGCGCGTTCAGCTCCCGGTGCTGTCGAGGCGGACGGTGTGCTCGACCCGGCCGCCGTAATCGTTAATGGTGATGAAGCGCACCTGGTTGGTGCCCGCCGGCGCGGCGAACTCCAGGCTCTGCTTCGGCGCGACCATCGCGCCCTTGTCCTCGACGGCCTTTTCGCTGCTGCCGGTCACGGCATGCACTTCGGCCAGAGTGACGTGGAAGGGGCTCGGGTTTTCCACCCGCAGGCGGTCGCCATTGCGGGTCCAGCGCAGCGCTGCCGGTGCGTCGTTGGCGACGCCCTTCAGGCCCTGCGGCCGGTAGAAAAGCTTCAGGCGCGAACGGAACGCCACCTGCAGGTAATTCTGGTCACCGCTGTCGGCGTTGTCCGGCGACGGCGGTACATCCAGCACGTTGAGCCAGAACACCGTCTCGCGATCGGTCGGCAGCTGTGCGCCGGAGAAGATCAGGCGCAGCGCCTGGCTGCGGCCCGGCTCGACGCGCGCGATCGGCGGCGTCAGCACGAACGGAGCATCGCTGGTATCGGCGGTCTGGTTGGCGTCGCCACTGTCGATCCAGGCCTGGACCAGTGCGGGCGAGTCGCCCACGTTGTCGACCTGCACGGTGACTTCGCGCGCCTGTGCCGGGTAGATCACCCGCGTGCCATTGACCACCACGCCGGCCAGTGCGTTCTGGCAGAGGGGCAGCGTGAACGCTGCCAGCAGCAGCGCCCGGGGAAAGAGTGCTTTCATCGGAAGTACTACGCTCGAGGGGTGTGGCCAGGGGCCGCGGAGCACTGGCCGGCGCGTACGCCGGCCAATGCGGGTACAGCTACGATCAGTTGTAGATGATCGTGTACTTGACGCTGCTGGTGACGTCGCCCGGGGTGGCGGCGGCAGTGGCGTAGTACTCAGCGTAGTAGTTCAGGTCGGCCGAGCCGTCGGTGCCGACGGTGACCCACTGCGAGTTGGTCTGGGCCAGGCCAGCGCCGGCAGCCTTGATCGGCAGGAACTGGTTGTTCGAGCCCAGCAGCTGCAGCTGCACGTTGGTGGCAGCGTTGGCCGAGGCCTGGTTGACCAGGCGGCCGCTGTTGAAGTCGACGGTCGAACCCGGCTCGAAGTAGGTGGCGACGTTGCCGGCGCTGCACTTGGTCAGGTTGATGGCGAACGGGGTACGGCCCGCAACGGCACCGGCGGTAGCCAGGGTGTTCTTCGACACGGTCGGCAGGGTCACGGCGAAGTCCTTGCCGCCCGGGGTCGAGATGGTGCAGGTCTTGTCGGTCACCTTGCCATTGAAGGTGATGGTGCCGTCGGCGGCGTTGGCGGCCAGCGGAGCGGCGGCCAGCATCAGAGCGGCAATGAGGTTGATCTTGTGCATTCGCTTTTACCTAACCCTACTGAAGAGATGAGAAGTAGAGGAGGAAGCAAGGAGCACTGCCGGGCTAACAAGACCCATCCTTGCGTCTCACCTGTGGCCGGACTCGGACATACCTTCCCCTGAATCCGTGACGCAAGTATATGCACAACTGTGATGAAAGTCTCATTATTTTTCTGAACGCCAATTCATTGACGCCCTAAATGTGACGTGATAGGTGGAATCAGCGCCTGGGACGCGTGGAAGATTTGACGACGGGGCCGCCAGGTCGCGGCCGACCGTGGATGACGCGTCGAGAGGCGCGTTCGGCAGGCGCGGAAACAGGCATTTTTCAGGCGGAAATCACCTTATTTGATGCGCATCACTCTTTCTTGGTGATGGCCCTAGCAGATTCGGATTTGTCCTATTAAAGGCGGATAGAACCTGTCGCTAACTAGGACACACCGAACCAGAGAACGTGTCATGAGGAATTCCATTCTGCTGTGTGTGGCCCTGATGTCCGTCAGTGCGCTGGCCCAGGCCAGCAGCGGCAGCATCCGTTTCAGCGGCCGCATCGCCGAGCCGGGCTGCACGACGAACCTGTCCCAGGGTGAGCTGAGCCTGGCGGCCTGCCCGCCGTCGGCCAAGGGCTCGACGGTGGAAGTGACGGCACTGGGCGATGGCCAGGCCGCGACGCTGCGCGATGGCAAGCGCCAGGGCCAGAAGCTGTCGGTGTCGGCCAGCGCGATGCGCGCCGGCGATATCGCCTTCTCCGAGCGTTACAGCGTGCAGGCTTCGAAGCAGCAGCCGCTGCAGGGCGCCTACCTGGTGGTGGTCGACTACCTGTAAGCCGACGTATTTACGCCGGCGGCAGCTCGAAGACCTGGCGCAGGTAGGCCAGGTAACCCGGGTCGTCGCACATGCTCTTGCCCGGCGAATCGCTGAGCTTGGCCACCGGCTGGCCGTTGCAGCGGACCATCTTGATGACGATGTTGAGCGGTGTCGGGCCCAGGTCATTGGTCAGGTGGGTGCCGACACCGAACGCGACCTGGCAGCGACCGCGGAAGTAGTCGTACAGGCGCATGACCTTGGCGATGTCGAGCCCATCGCTGAACACCAGCACCTTGCTGCGCGGATCGACCCGGCGCTGCTGGAAGTGCGCCAGCATGCGGTCACCCCAGTCGAACGGATCGCCTGAGTCATGGCGCACACCGTCGAACAGCTTGCAGAAATACATGTCGAAGTCGCGCAGGAACGCATCCAGGCCGACCACATCGGACAACGCGATGCCGAGGTCGCCGCGGTACTCGCGCGCCCAGGATTCCAGTGCCGCCACCTGCGAATCACGCAGGCGCGGGCCGAGCGCCTGGAACGCCTGCAGATACTCGTGGGCCATGGTGCCGTGCGGGGTCATGCCGTACAGGCGCGCGAAGTGGACGTTGCTGGTGCCGACCAGCTGCGGGCCGAGCGCGTCGCGCAGCAGCGGCAGCAGCCGCGCGTGCCAGTCACGCGAGTAGCGGCGACGGCTGCCATAGTCGGCGATGCGGCATTGTTCGAAGCCGGGGGTATCGCGCAGCAGCGCGGCCTTGGCCTGCAGGCGGCGCTCGCCTTCGGCGAAGTCGGCCGTGGTGGTGTTGCGGAACCAGACTTCGTTGATGATCGCCAGCAGCGGCACTTCAAACAGGATGGTGTGCAGCCACGGGCCGGTAATGTCCAGTTCGATCTCGCCGGGCACGGCCGTCGACGCGCGCAGCTGGATGTACTTGCGGTCGAGGTGGAACAGGCCGAGGAAATCGGCGAAATCCGGCTTCACGAAGCGCAGGCCACGCATGTAGTCCAGCTCCGCGTCGCTGAAGCGCAGGCTGCACAGGTGGTCGATTTCTTCGTCGATCTGGTCGATGTAGCGGGCCAGGTCAATGCCGGGCGTACGGCACTTGAACCGGTACTGCACCTGGGCGCCGGGGTGCTGGTGCAGCACCGCCTGCATCATGGTGAACTTGTACAGGTCGGTGTCGAGCAGGGACTGGATGATAGGCATGGAGCGGATTATGCGCCCGGCAGGGTGAACCGGGGTGCCTGCGGCCACGCTCGGCTCACGGGGAACAGCATTGGTAGATCCACGCCATGCGTGGATGCTCCTGCGGCGCTACAGCGACCTGCGCAGCAGCCTCGGCACCAGCATCAGCGCATGCGCCCAGATCGCGGCCCACACCGCAACGCGTACCGGCAGCGTGCGCTGCCTGGCCTCGAACTTCTGGAAGTAACGCCACAGCCCCCTGTGCTTGTGCCATTCCACGAAGAATGGCCGCGAGCGGCTGGAGACGCCGCGCACATGGGTAACCTGCAGGTCGTTGGCGATCGCCACCACCGCGCCGGCCTCGCGTGCGCGGCGGCACAGATCCAGGTCTTCGGCATGCAGGCGGTAACCCGCATCCCAGCCACCGATGCGCTCGAACAGGGCACGCGGCATCATCAGCAGCGCACCGGACAACGCCGGCACGGGCTGCACGGCCTGGTGTGGATCGCGCGGAACCGCCAGCTTCGAGCCCTTGCCCGGCGAGCGCAGCATCAGCAGGAAATCCGGATCGCGACGGCGCACCGCTTCATCGGCGTGGCCGTGCTCGTCCACCTGCTCCACGCCCAGCAGGCAATCGCCCAGCACCTCGCCACGGCTGCGCAGTTCGGTCAGGGTGTCCGGCTCAATCATCAGGTCCGGGTTGATGAAGGCCAGCCACGGGCTGTGCGAGTCGGCCACGCCCTGGTTGTTGGCGGCGGCAAAGCCGGGATTGTCCGGATTGCCGACGAAGCGCACGCGCGGGTCATGGCTGGCATGCCGCTGCACGATGTCCAGCGTGCCATCCAGCGAACCATTGTCGATCACCCGGATCTCGGCGATGTCCTGCGCCTGGCGCAGGCGCGACAGGCAGGCATCGATGGTGCTGCCACTCTGGTAGGTGACGACGATGGCGGCAATGGTTGCATTCAAACGGGAGGCTCCGGCGCGGGCGGGACAAACAGGTCGCCCTGTTCCTTCGGCATTATCGCCTGCCGCATGCGCTGCTGCAGGTCGGCACGCAGACCGTGCAGTGGATCGTGCATCAGGAAATCGGCCAGCCGCGGCACCCAGGCCGGCCAGCGTGCCGCCAGGGCCTCCAGGTCGCCATCGCGGCTGACCGCCTCCCCTGCCCGGCTGACGAACGCGGTCTCGCACAACACATTGCGCCACCCCAGGCCCGCCATGCGCAGGCTGAGATCGATCAGCGCGGCATTCCAGCCGGCATAGCTGTCCACGTCCAGGCCACCGGCACGGCGGCGCGCGTTGCCACGTACCAGCACCGCGTGGGTGACCGCCGATGGCAACTCCGGGTGCAGCGTCGGCAATGTAGCGCAGGTATGCGCCAGCAAGGCCGGGTCATGGGGTTCGGGATTGATCTCGCCCAGCCGTGGCCACGCCGCGGTCTCGCCGGCATTGCACCAGGGGGTCGCGGTGGCGATGGCGGCATCGCGGGCGAAGGCATCCTGCAACTGCTGCAACCAACCGGGCGACGGCACGCTGTCCGGCGCCAGCACGGCCACGTCCAGGCCATCGCAGGCGCGCAGCATCTCATCCAGATGGGCAACCTCGCCCAGTGGCCGCGCGCGCCGGGTGTACTCGGCCTGCAGCGGCGTATGCGCCAACCAGTGCTCGACCACGGCCTGCGCACGCGGCCCTGCCTGCGCGTCATCGGCCAGCCAGACCGCGGTGCCCGGCGCGGTGCCGGCATCCAGTGCGGCCAGGCAGCGGTCCAGCGCGGCATCGTCCACGCACAGCGGCAACAACACGATCGCCCCCATCCCGCCTCCGTGGTTGTCGGTGGTCACAGCGTAGCACCGGGAGGGTATCGGCCGGGTTGCACCCGGCACCTGCAGAGACCGGAGCCGAAGCAAGAGCCAGAGCGGGTTCCTGGGGAATGGTGGGGTGGGTCCGGTTGCGGGGGACGCCGTAAATACGTCCCTGTAGGCTCGGTCGCGCCATCCATGGCGCTCACGCCCCCGCAACCGGACCCACCCCACCTTCGACAGATTTCTGCGATCTGTCGGGCCTTGCTTTCTGTAGAGCCGAGCCATGCTCGGCTCAGATCTCACAGATGTAGAAATATTCGATTTCGATGAAGAGTCATCCACGCATGGCGTGGATCTACCGTATCGACCAAGGTCGACACCTACCAACAGCCGCGGAAATCTGTCAGAGGTGGGTCGGCGTGGGGTGGCAGGACCGTTGGCGCCATGGATGGCGCCATCGAGCCCCCAAGGGTGAGGGCGCTTTGCTTGCGAAGCACTGCTTCGCAAGCGCCCGAACGCCCGGCCTCTCGCGGCTGGGCCGGGCCGCGGAGCGGGGTTTACGGCGTGTCCTGCCACCCCACGCCGACGCGCCCCCCTCAGTAAACCCGCTGTTGCTTTGGCTTTGGCTTTGGCTTTGGCTGTTGCCGTTGCTCCGGCCTCGGCGGGTGCCGGGCGCAGCCCGGCCGTAAACCCCCTACTTCTTCGCGCGCGGCTGGTTCAGCGGCTCCATCGCGCGGAAGCGCTTGCTGTACTCATCGGTCAGGTTGCGCGATTCCTGGTTGTTGCGGACGATGGTCGGGGTCAGCAGCACGATCACCTCCGAACGACGGCTGGTGCGGGTCTTCTGCCCGAACAACGCACCGACCACCGGGATCCTGCTCAGGCCCGGAATGCCGCTGCTGCCATCGGTGGCCGAGTCGGTGATCAGGCCCGCCAGCATGATGGTGTCGCCGCTCTGTACCGCCGCTTCGGTGGACAGCTTCTTGGTCGAGATGCGCGGATTGCAGTTGCGCTCGTTCGGGTTGCAGGCGTCCGGCACGTCGGAGGCGCTGCTGACCTCCTGCACGATATCCAGGAACACCGTGCCATCGCGGGTCACGCGCGGGCGCACCTTGAGGATCACGCCCGTGTCGATGTACTGCACCGAGCTGTAGGTGCTGGTGCCCACGCCGGTATTCACCGTGGTGGTGTTGATCGGCACCTTGTCGCCAACGTTGAGCGTGGCCTCGGCGTTGTTGCGCACGAACACCGACGGTGTCTGCAGCAGGCGCAGGTCGGTGACCTTGTCCAGCGCGCTGACCACGGCGGCCGCGTTGTGGCCGGTGAATGCCCAGCCCACGCCGTCGTTGCCGGTGACACCGCCGGCGAAGGTATTCCACGAACCGCCCGCTGCCGGCGGCAGGGTCAGGCCTGCCAGTGCGCCGGTCAGCGCGCGACCAGCCACAGCGTTGTCGAAGAACCAGTTCACGCCGTACTTCAGGTCACCGGTCAGCGCGACTTCGGCCACCTGTGCCTCGATGTGCACCTGCAGCGGCATCACGTCCAGCTTCTCGATCACCTCGCGGATCGAGCGCCAGGCCTGCGGGGTCGAGCGCACCAGCAGGGTGTTGGTCTCCTCCACCGCCGACACGCCGACGCGGTCGCCCTCCACTTCCAGGCTGACGCTGACGTTGCCGGGCTGGCGCTGCGGCAGGTTCAGGCTGCCGTTGCTGCTGCCACTGCCACTGCTCCCGCCCACCGTCGAGCCGAGGGTGCTGCTGTTGTTGTCCATGCCACGATCGCCGTCACCGCCCAGCTGCGACGGGATGGCGCCTGGCGCGAGCGAGGCCGGGCTGGAGGCGCCGCGGTTGCCACTGCTGGCGAAGGCCTCGCTGAGGCGCTCGGCCAGGTCGCGTGCCTTGATGTAGCGCAGCTCGTAGGAGAACAGGCGGGCGCTGCCACCTGCGGTGTCGATGCGATCCAGCCACTGCTGGATCTGGTCCAGGTAACGTACCTGCGGCGTGATCACCAGCACGGCGTTGGCGTTCTCCAGCGGCAGGAAACGGAACATGCCAGCACTGGGCGTCTTGCTCTCTTCGCCGAATACCTTTTCCAGGTCGGCCGCGACCTGCTCAGCCTTGCCCGACTGGATCGGGAACACGCCCACCGACATGCCCGACAACCAGTCGACGTCGAAGATCTCGACGGTGCGCAGGTAGTTTTCCAGTTCTGCGCGCGTACCACCGAGGGTGATCACGTTGCGGCCGCTGTCCACATTGACGATGGCGTTGGGACGCGCATACGGCTCCAGCACCTTCTTCATCTCGGTGGCGGAGATGAACTGCAGCGGGACCACGCGGACCTCGAAGCCGCGTGCGCTGGCCGCCGGCGCGGTGCTCGGCGCGACCGTGCCGGCCAGCGCCTGGTCGGCGGCGACGATGTTGTAGCGGCCGCCGCTGTAGACCATGCGCGCGTTGTTCCAGCCCAGCACCATCTCCAGCAGGTTCAGCGCCTGCGCCGGCGAGACCGGCTTGGGCGTGGCCAGGGTCACCGTGCCCTGCACGCCCGGTGCAATCACGTAGTTCTGGCCAAGCATGTCGCCAAGGATGGCCTTGACCACCGCATGCAGCGATTCGCCTTCGAAGTTGAAGGTGGCCTCGCCGGTGCTGGCGCCATGCAGCGCCGGGGCCGGTGCGCGCGCGGCCTCACGGTTGATCATGGTGCCGGTGCCGCGACGGATCACCGCCTGCGGTGCGCCCTGGCTTTCGCGGGCGGCATCAGCGGCGACGTCGGCCGCTTGGCCGGCAGCGGCGCTGGGCGACAGGTTGCCGTTGCGCTGCACGTGCGGCGCGGACACCGTACTGCAGCCGACCAGCAGCGCGAGGGCAAAGGACCAGGGAAGAAAACGCAGGTTCATGCATTCACTCTATCGGTTGGTGCCATCGCCCGGGGGCGGCGACGGTTGTTGCTGCTGTTGCTGCAGCTGGCGGCGGCGGGCCTGGATGCGTTCGCGGATGGCCTGCATCTGCGCTTCGCTGGGACCGTTGTTGTTGGCCGGTGGTGTTTTGGCAGCTGACGCCGCAGGTGTGGGGGCATTGCCGGCGGGCGGCGTCGGTGGGGTGGCCGCGACCGGGGACGGCGCCGGCGGAGCACCCGCCGAAGGCGGCACAACGATCGCACCTGCAGGCGGTACACCGTTGGCACCGCGCAGCACCGTCGGCGGCTCACCGCCCTGGCCGTTGAACACGGCCAGTTCCAGGACCTGGTTGCCACCGGGGCCGATCACCGTCGCCTGACGCGGCTGCAGCGCGACCAGCTGCCAGCCATCCACGGCTTCGCCGTTGAGACGCAGGCGCAGCGAGCGGTTCTGTTCGGTGGTGAAGGTGGCCATGCCGAAATCGCCGGTCAGCAGCACGCCGGTCAGGCGCAACGCGGCACTGGCCGCCGGTTCGCTGCCCCCCAGCAGATAGGGCCGCGGCCTGCGGTCTTCGGCGAACAGCGGGCGCTCTCCGATCGCGCTGTAGCTGTCGGCGCTGGCCATGCGCTCTGCAGCCAGCGGCGGCAGCGATGGCAGCGATGGCGCGGCGTCGGCATCACCGTCCGCGCCCGGCAGCTGGCTGCCCAGCCCGAAGACGGTTGCCAGCCAGACCATCGCCGCCCAGCCGGCCAGTGCCAGCAGGAAGCCGGTACGCAGGCTGATCTGCTCAAGCTTCATCGGCCACCTCCTGCCCTTCGGACGGGGGCGCCGGCTGGGGCGCAGGCGTGGCCTCGGCCGGCGAAGCAGCCGGCGTCGGCGCTGCAGCGGGCGCCGGAACCGTGCCATCGGCGGCGGCGCCTGGCAGCAGATAGCCGGCCAGCTCGAAGGACACATCCAGGCCCAGCCCCGATTCGTTCGGCGATTGCTGGAAGCGCTGCGCGATCAGGTTGAGGTTGTCGACGAACAGGCGGGGGCTGCCGGTTTCGAGGCTGTGCAGCACGGTGGCCAGTTCGGCCACGCCGCAGCGCAGGCGCACCTGCATGGCGACGCGCACGAACTCGGCATCGCGCCGGTTGTCGGTCAGCGGCGTGCGGTTGCTGATGGTGCAGCTGCGGTTGCCCGGGCTGGCCATCGCTACCGCATCCTGCAGCCGGGCGCCCAATGCAGCGGCGGCAGCTTCGGCGGTGGCTTCGCGCAGGAAGCCTGGCCGCTGCTGCAGTGCCTCGCGGGTAGCGCGAAGGCGCTGTTCGATCTGCGGCTGCTGCTGCAGCTGCGCCTGCACGCGCGACTCGCGTTCGCGCAGGGCGGCGACATCGGCATCGATCGCACGCAGCGGCTGGGTGAACCAGGGGTGCACCAGCAGCAGATAGGCCAGGCCCAGCACTGCCAACAGCAGTGCCAGCGCCAACCAGCGATCACGGCGTGCGCTTGGCATCGGCATCGGCCGCCTCCGGGGTCGGTGCTGCGGCCGGCAACGGCTGCAGTTCGGCGGTCATGGTGAAGCGGTCGCGGCCACTGGCCGCGCCATCGGCCTGCAACACCCCGGTCAGGTTGACCTTGCGCCACTGCGGTGCATCCTGCAGCAGCTGCACCAGCTGCGATGCCTCGCGGCTCAGGCCGATCAGCTGCAGGTTGTTGTTCTCGATCGCCAGCTTTTCCAGGTAGGTGCCTTCCGGCAGGCGCCGGGTCAGTTCGTTCCAGATCTCCACGGTACCGGCGCGCTGGCTGCGCTGCTTCTCAAGGAATGCAGCACCATCGATCAGCGCCTGCAGCTGCGCGCGTTCGCTGGCCACGCCACGCGCGCTGCGCGCGCTGCGCTCGACCTGCGCCCGCAGTTCGTCGGCGGCGGCCTGGCGGTTGTCCAGCAACTGCACCGCGGCCAGTACCAGCATCACGACGGATGCCGCTGCCAGCAGCAGGTTCCAGCGCCGCATCGGGTCTGGCCGCAATTGGCGCTGCGCGGGCGGCAGCAGGTTCACCTGCAACACGTTGCCCTGCGCATCGATGGCATCGACGCCGGCCAGCGCATCGGCCCATTGGCCCACCCGCGTGCGCCATGCTTCCAGCTGCCGCAGTGGCCACGCTACCAGTTCGACCTGCAACTGCCCTTCGCCGCCCGCGCCGAGTTCACGCACGTCATAGCTGACCTGGGACGCTTCGAACGGGGTCTGCCGGTCGATCTCGAAACCGACCACGGCACGCAGGCGGTCGGCCGCCGCGGCGGGCAGGCGCAGCGTGCGCCGCAGCACATCCGCCGCGGGCAGCAGCCACACCCGGGGCAGGCTGCGCAGGCGCGGCTCGAGTACCCGGTCCAGTTCCACCGGCGACAGCGGCCACGGCAGGCGCGCCACCACTTCGCGGCGTTCACCGGCCTCACGCCAGACCTGCAGCTGGTCGCTCTCAGGCTGCAGCAACAGGCGGGCCTGGCCCCAGCCCAACGCCCATTGCCAGCGCACCGGTACCCAGGCCAGCAGCGACTGCCGCCACCAGCGCAGGAAACGGCCAGCGCCCGGGCCGATCCGGCCCTGCACCTGCCGCAGACTGTCCTGCCACGCCGTCATCTTGCTGTCATTCCCTGCTCCCAGCGAAGCACTGTGTAGGTCCGCCCGGGAACCCCGCCCGAGCCACTGCGTATCACTGCCTGCAACACCGACCTGCGTCCACTGCTGTCGATGGCAGCGGACTCGATACTATAGGTGCCGCTGCTGCTGGCAAGCGTTGTCGTACCACCAGCGGAATCTGCATCACGCTCCTGCTGGGCGCGCTGCGCCAGCACGGTATCCGCATCCAGGCCCAGTGCGGTCAGCACCGGTGCGCCGGCGAACTGGGGATCCGGCCGCGCCTGGCGGCTGTACAGGGTCAGGTGCGGCAACATCGCCCGGTACAGCGTGCCGCGCATGCCCAGCACGCGCTGCAGCTCGCCCAGGGTCTCGAACCGCTTGTTGCGTGGGCCATAGGGCAACCCGGCTGCGGCGTAGTCCTGCGCTTCGGCACCACCGCCCGGCTGCAGCAGGCTGTCCTCGTCACGCCAGTCGATGATGGCCCCGGCCAGCTGCCGGGCCTGTGCATCGTCTTCACCCAGTGCCTTGAGGAAGGCGGCCAGCAGCGCGGCATCGGCCAGGTTCAGGTTGATCTTGCCGTTCTCGTCCAGCACCTTGATCTCGATGCTGGCGTCGTCGAACTGCCAGCGATAGGTCCGGCCATCGGCACGCCAGGGCGCGCGCTGCGGATCTGCCGACAGGCGCAGCAGTGCATATTCGAGGCCGGCGCGCGCACGTTCCTGCCCGCGTGCATCGTCATCCAGCACGCGCTGCTGCAGGTGTTCGACCCGTGCGCTCAGCGCGAATGCGCCGACCAGCGCGGTCATCAACGCGATCAGCCACAGCACCAGCACCAGTGCCGCCCCCCCCTGACGCCTCATCGCGCGCCTCCGCTGCCACCGGCGCGCAGCGCCACCACCAGCGGCGGCCACGGCGCACCCCGGGCCGGCGCGATCTGGATCTCCACCAGCATCGGCAGGCGGCGGGTGTCGTCCCAGCGAGGCATCCAGTCAGTCACCTGCCCGGTGCTGGCATCGATACCCCGATAGCGCAGCTGCACCGACTTCAGGTTTTCCACCAGCACCTCGGGCGGGCGCGGCGGGTTCTCGGCGATGCGCTCGCCTTCCTGCAGCAGCACCAGCTCCAGCAGCAGGCGCTGTTGGCCAGCGCGTCCGTCGACCTGCAGCGCATGCAGGTAGGGTCCGCCACGGCCGAGGTAGCCGGGCAGGTCGGCGGCGAACAGCATGCGCTGCTCTTCGCCCTGGAAGAAGACCGGCTCGCGGGTGGGATCCGGAACTTCCAGCGGCGTGCGCAGCGCAGCCGCCAGCTGCCTGCGCAGCAACGATTCCACCGCGCGCATGCGTTCGCTTTCGGCGGCGATCTGCTCGCCGCGCTGGCTGACCGCCATCGCCGAGCGCACGCTGGCAAAGGCCAACGCCAGGCCGCCGGCCAGCAGCACGGTGGCCAGCATCACTTCGACCAGGGTGAACCCTGCGGCGCGGCGCCTCACCGGGCATTCTCCAGGTCGGGCGGCAACAGGCGCAGGCTGCGCCAGCGCAGCTGCTCGCGTTCGCTGTCGCCCCAGCGCACCTGCAACTGCAGCTCCGCCAGCCATGCAGTACCCGGTGACGTCGCCTGCCCGGCAGTACCGGCGCGGGGCTCCACCCACGGCTGAACCTGCAGTTCCCAGTGATAGCGCCCCTGTTCCCAGTCACCCTGTTGGCTGCCCACCTGCAGCGGCGTGTCGACACCGGCTTCGGCCAGCAACGACTGGGCGTGCAGCACCGCGCGCGTGCGCAACTCGGCATCGCGCACCTGTTTTGCGCCGCCGGACAGGCTGCCCAGCAGCAGGGTCAACGCCAGGCCCAGCAGGGCGAAGGCGATGATCACTTCCAGCAGGGTGAAGCCACGCGCGCGCCGCTTCATTGCGCCCGCCAGGGGCCGGAGCGGACCTCGCCGGTGAGCCAGCCGACGTCGACGCGCCATTCGGCGCCGTCGCGCTGCAACCGGATGCGGCCACCGCTGGAGCCACCATCGGGATGAAATTCGATCACACCCTGCCCCGGCGCGGTGGCCAGCTGTGCGGCACCTTCGAACTGCACCTGCAGCTGTGCGGGCACCTCACCGTGGCGCTGGTTGGCGCCCTCCCAGCGCCGCCGCGCCGGCTCGATGACGAAGCGCTGCGGTTCACCGCGGGCGATCGCCTGCGCGCGCACCATGCGCAGCTGGCTGGCGATGTCCTTGCCTGCGCTGCGCAGCTGCATGCCGGCGAAGCCGCGCGACAGGCCAGCGGCGGTGATCAGGCCGATCGCCGCGATCAGTGCGATCACCAGCAGCATTTCCAGCAGCGACAGTCCCGCCGCGCGCCTGCCGTGCAGGCGCGGGTGGGGCAACCGGCGCGGCAGGAAATACGTCATGCGCGGTTACGGCTGGTAGCGGATGTCAGCGTCGACGCTGCTGCCGCCGGCCTTGCCATCCTTGCCCAGGCTGACCAGCTCATAGGGCTGGCCTTCGCCCGGTGCGCGGTATTCCAGGGCGTGGCCCCACGGGTCGTTCAGGTCGGCCGGCTTGGCGTACGGGCCGAGCCAGCCGCCAACACCGGCCGGTGCGGTCACCAGGTCATTGAGCGAGCCGGGCAGCTTGCCGGTGTCGATCTGGTAGTTGTCGATCTTGGACGCCACGGTCTGCACCTGCGCCTTGGCGATGTTGGCCTTGCCACGGTCGGCACCGCCCAGCACGCGGCTGGCGACCAGGGTCAGCACCGCGCCGATCAGCACGATGACGATGATGATTTCCAGCAGGCTCATGCCCGACTGGTTGCGCGCGGCAGTGAAGGAAAGGCGGATCGGTCGGCGACGGGCAATCATGGACGGTCCTTTCAGTTGCGGAGTGTCGGGGTTGCAGGGAGTGCCATCGTCAACCGATGGCATTGGTCAGGTCGTACAGCGGCACCAGCACGGCCACGATCACCGCGCCCACCACCGAGGCCAGCACCAGGGTGATCGCCGGCACCATCGCCGCCAGCAGGCGGTCGATGCGCCGGGCACTATCCTGTTCGAAGGTGTCGGCCGCCTTCAGCAGCATGGTATCGAGGGCGCCGGATTCCTCGCCGACCTGGATCATCTGCAGGGCCAGGCGCGGGAAGCGCTTGCCGCGCGACAGTGCCAGCGACAGGCCGGCGCCGTTCTTCACTTCATCGGCGGCCGTTTCCACGTCGGCGGCCAGCGCGCGGTTGCCCAGTACGTTGCGGGCGATGCCCAGTGCGCCCAGCAGGGGCACGCCGTTGCGCAGCAGGGTGCCCAGCGTGCGCGCCAGGCGCGCGGTTTCCAGTTCACCGACGAGACGGCCGATGCCACGGCGCTGCAGCAGCCAGCCATCCAGCGCCAGCCGGAACGCGGGTTGCCGCGCCTTGCGCTCGAAGAACAGCGCCAGCAGCGCCGGCACCACCAGCAGCAGCACCCACCAGTCGCGCACGAACAGGCCCAGCTGCAGCACCGCATTGGTGAACCACGGCAGCGCCACGTCCAGGCTCTCGTACATCTGCGCGAACTGCGGCACCACATAGCCAAGCAGGAACAGCAGCGCGCCGCCCACCACCACCAACAGGATGGCCGGGTAGACCAGTGCGTTGATGACCTTGCCCTGCAGCGCGCGGCTGCGCTCGAGGTAGTCGGCCAGGCGTTGCAGGGTTTCATGCAGGCTGCCACCGGCTTCGCCGGCGCGTACCATGTTCACGTACAGCCGCGAGAACAGCCCATGCTGGCGTTCCAGCGCGGTGGACAGCGGTGCACCGCCGCGCACCACGTCGCGGATGTCGGTGATCGCGCGGCGCGATCGTTCGTCCTCGGGCAACCCCAGCAGGATCGACAGCGCGCGGTCCAGCGGCTGGCCGGCACCGAGCAGGGTCGCCAGCTGCTGGGTGAACTGCAGCAATGCAGCGCCCTGCAACGGGCGCTGCTGCAGCAGGTTGCGCCAGCTGCTGCCGCCGATCGCGCCGGCGTCGGCCAGCTGCGTCTCCATCGGCAGGTGGCCCTGGTCCTGCAGGCGCGCGATCAGCTCGGCCTCGCTGGCCGCTTCCATCTGCCCGTCGAAGACCTCACCGTGCGGATTGAGCGCCTTGTAGCGGTAGTTCGGCATGTCAGCCCCGGCGTCCTGCACGCATCAGCTTTCCTCGGTCACGCGCAGCACTTCCTCGATGGTGGTCTGTCCGCTCAACGCCTTGGACAAGCCATCCTCGTACATGGTGCGCATGCCGGCTTCGCGGGCGATGCGCTCGATCTCGCCCATGCCATCGCGACGCATCACCGCACGCCGCAGCGCATCGTTCATCACCAGGAATTCCATGATGGTGGTACGCCCCAGGTAGCCGGTCGGCGCCAGCGCCGAGGGCTTCGGGCGGTAAAGGTGGATCGGTCCCTCCGGCTGCAGGCGGCGCAGCTCGAAGCGTTCGATCTCCTCTGGCGAGGCTGCGTAGCGTTCGGCATGGGTCGGCTCCAGCCGGCGCACCAGGCGCTGGGCGAGGATGCCGTTGATGGTCGAGGTGAGCAGGTAATCCTCCACGCCCATGTCGAGCAGGCGGGTGATGCCACCGGCCGCATTGTTGGTGTGCAGGGTGGACAGCACCAGGTGGCCGGTCAATGCCGACTGGATGGCGATGCGCGCGGTTTCCAGGTCGCGCATTTCACCAATCATGATGATGTCCGGATCCTGGCGGACGATGCTGCGCAGCGCGTTGGCGAAATCCAGGCCGATCTGCGGCTTGGCCTGGATCTGGTTGATGCCCTCGATCTGGTATTCGACCGGATCTTCCACCGTGATGATCTTGACGTCGGCGGTGTTGAGCTGGCTCAGCGCGGTGTACAGCGTGGTGGTCTTGCCCGAGCCGGTCGGGCCGGTCACCAGCAGGATGCCGTGCGGCTGCTCCAGTATCTTGCGGAACTGCGGCAGGAAGGCGTCGGTGAAGCCGAGCCGGTGGAAATCGAAGACCACCGTTTCACGGTCCAGCAGGCGCATCACCACGCTTTCGCCATGCGCGGTGGGCACGGTACTCACGCGCAGGTCCAGCTCCTTGCCCTGCACGCGCAGCATGATGCGGCCGTCCTGCGGCAGGCGGCGCTCGGCGATGTTGAGCCGGGCCATGATCTTGATGCGGCTGATCACCGCGGCGGTGAGGTTGGCCGGCGGGCTTTCGCCCTCCACCAGCACGCCATCGACCCGGTAGCGGACCTTCAACCGGCTCTCGAAAGGTTCGACATGGATATCCGAAGCGCGCAGTTCCACCGCACGCTGGATCACCAGGTTGACCAGACGGATCACCGGCGCTTCCGAAGCGAGGTCGCGCAGGTGCTCGATATCGTCGACCGCGCCGCCCTCGCCATCGGCGGTTTCCACGATCGCGCCCATCGCGCTGCGGCCCTGGCCGAACCAGCGCTCGACCAGGTCATCGATCTCCGCGCGCATGCCCAGCACTGGTGTCACCGGAACCCCCAGCGCCAACTGCACGGCCTGCTGCGGATAGGCATCGTGGGCATCGGCCAGCCACAGACGCACCCCGTGTTCATTCAGCTCCAGCGGGCACACATGGAACTGTTTCAGGAAACGCAGCGACAGCGGCAGTCCCTCGGCCAGCGCCTGCGGCGGGGCTTCCGGCACCTGCTTGCCCTCCAGCAGCGGCAGGCCCAGCACCTCGGCGCTGGCCTGTGCCTGGTCGCGTTCAGACACCAGGCCCAGGCGCACCAGCAGGCCCAGCAGGCTGCCGCCGGCCTCGGCGTGCAGCGGCCGCGCGCGCGCCAGGTCTCCTTCCTTGAGCCGGCCGCGTGCCAGCAGCGCATCCAGGATGCGGCCTTCGGCATCGTCGGTAACGGTTGCAGTGAGCGCGTTCACGTGACTCTCCTGTCAATCGGACCGACTTTAGCAGTTAAGCCATGATTTCCGCCGCCATGCGGCCAGCTTTCGTAAAAAGACGAAGCCCGTCACACAGGATGACGGGCCTCGGCCGTTCAACTACGACACGTCAGGCTTACTGCGTGGCGAGGATGCTCACGCCGTTGTAGGCCGCTTCGCCCACCACCTTGATGTAGTAGGTGCCTGCCACCGGCTTGTTCACCCGTACCGTTTCGGACGTGCCGGGACGGGTCGACTTGCCATCGTTGTCGCTGGCGCTCGGCTCGCGTCCCTGGGCGATGTAGACCGACACGTTGCCGGTGCCACCGTAGGTGATCACGCTGAGCTGCTTGCCAGCGGCTGCCTCGAAGCTGTACAGGCGGCTGCTGCCGGCCGTACCGTTCAGGCCCCCCACGGCGGCCTTGTTGGTCAGCGGCGTCGCCACCGGCCCGCAGTTCTCGGTGCACGGCTCTTCCAGTGCCTTGGCCAGCGCCGCCTTGGCATCGACGATGCCGGTGCCGATAGGGGTGGCGGTCGGGATGCTGACCGGGAACGGGCGCGCGGTTTCCTTCAGCAGCGCGCGCATCGCGGCGGGGGCCAGCGGATCCTTGCCCTTGGCGATCAGCGCGCTCTGCACCAGTGCAGCGACGGCAGCCACGTGCGGCGAGGCCATCGACGTGCCACCCATGCCCATGTAGCTGTAGCTGCCTGACTCCGGCGTGGTGGCCGCATCGGAACCGGACTGCCAGACGTAGCCGCCCGGATTGCCATCGACGCTGCCGCCCCCCCCCGGACCGGACAGGTCCACGCGGGTGCCGTAGTTGGAGTAGTAGGTGATGCCGCCGGTGATGCGGGTGGCGCCGACGGTCACCACGCCGTCGCAACTGGCCGGACGGTACTTGGATGCGTTGTCGGTCTCGTTGCCGGCCGCCACGACCACGGTGGTGCCACGCGAGATCGCGCCATTGATCGCATCCTGGTAGGTTCCGTCACAGCTGCCGCTTCCACCCAGGCTCATGTTGATGATCTCGGCCGGGTTGGCATTGGCGGGCACGCCCGCCACGGTGCCGCCGGAGGCCCAAGTGATGGCGTCGGCGATATCGGAAAGGTAGCCACCGCACTTGCCGAGCACGCGGACCGGCAGCACCTTGGCCTTGTGCGCGACACCGGCCATGCCGACGCCGTTGTTGGTCTGCTCGGCCACGGTGCCGGCCACATGGGTACCGTGCCAGGAGCTGTCCTCCGCGACGGAGCCGGTGTAGCACTCGTTGTCGTTCTCGACCCAGTCGCCATAGTCCTGCGCGCCCGGCACGCGATCGTTGGTGGCACGGCGCGACGTCTCGGCATCGCTGATGAAGTCGTAGCCTTCCAGCAGGTTGCCGACCAGGTCCGGGTGCTGCGGCAGGATGCCGGTGTCGAGCACGGCTACCACCACGCCCTCGCCCTGCGATACATCCCACGCCGACGGTGCGTTGATGCCACCGGTGGCGTTGTGCAGGTGCCACTGGTACTGCTGGTAGTACGGATCGTTCGGCGCCAGCGCCGGCTGCACGTCACCGGCGCGCAGCTCGGTGCGGCGCAGCTTCACGTCGGCTTCGGCGTACTGCACGGCCGGGTCGGCCTTCAGTTCCTTCAGCACGCGCTGCAGTTCCGCAGGCGCCAGGCGCCCCTGCAGGCGGATCAGGTCGGCACCGACGCCGAGCCTGCGCACGACCTGCGGGCCCAGCGTGCTGGCGCGGGCGGTGCCACCGGACAGGCTGGCGCGGGTCAGCGCGGACTGCACGGTGGACAGCTTGGCCGAACGGTCGCCCGCCGCAGCGGTGCCGGCACGATACTTGACGATGATGCGCTCGGCGCCCGGCTCGGCGGTGCTGGCCTGGCGCACCGGTTCACGGGTCGGCAACCCGGCGGCGTGGACGGCACCCACCGCGGTCATCGACAGCACGGCGGCGGCAAGCACATTGATGCGAAGGTTCTGCTTCTTGATCACGTCGAAATTCCTCTTCTGGGTCATGGATCGAACCAACACTGCGGCCATCATTCCTTGACGACTCCCGGCCGGCCCAGCCGGGATTGCCGTGACCTCCCCCCAGGCCCTCGTTGCAGGTGATGCGCCGGCGTGGGTGGCCGCCGGCGCAGTGGTTTGGCTTACCAGCCGAAGCCAGCACCGACGCCAACCGAGCTGTCGTCGCTGCTGAAGGCACCGCCGAAGGTGACCGTGGCGCGATCGCTGATCGCACGCTGGTAGCCCAGCGACAACGCCGACTCGCCGCCCTGGAAACCGATGCCGACGCCGACCCGGTTCTGGGTGCGGATACCGGCGGCACTGGTGGCCATGTTGAGCATCGCCGCGCTCATGGCGCCCTGGCGGTCGATGCGGCGATCCATGTGGCGCAGGCGCCCGTCGATCTCGCCCTTGAACACATCGAAGCTGTCGGCGACGGCCTGCACGCGGCTGTCGGTGTAGCTGTTGGCAGTGGCCATGCCACGGTCCAGCTGGCCCTTGTTGACGGCGTCGGTGGCGGTGGTGCCGGCGGCGACGTTGGTGACCTGGCGTTCGTTGCCTTCGCTACCGACCGACACGGCGTTGGCACGATCGGCAACCGAGCCCTGGCCCAAAGCCACCGCGTTGGCAGCCGTGGCACTGGCACCCTGGCCGATGGCGGTGGACGAGGCGCCACTGGCCACTGCGCCCTCACCCATGGCGACGGCATTGAAGCCCGTGGCCGGGGTGCCAACCGGAATCCCGGCACCGGCGGCGGCGGCCGTCGGCGTGCCCTGCACGCGTGCGGTGCTGGCCGGTGCCGCGTCGGCGGTGGCCGGTGCGTCGGCGACGCTGGCCAGTGCGCTTTCATCCAGCGAGGCACTCATCGAACGCAGGCTTGCCGTTCCCGAACGCGTGCCTCCGGCGGTGCGGCGATCGATCTCGCTGACCTTGCGGTCCAGCGCACCGAGCGCATCGCCGACGTTGCTGTAGGTGGCGCCCTGGATCACGTAGTTCGGCGCCACGAACACGCCCTGCATGCCGACGCTGGCGCCACCGCCGAGGAAGCTGGCGGCATCACTGAGCGACTGGAACAACTGCCCGCCATTGATCGCCTGGCGGCTGCCGGCGGCGATGCTGCCGGCACCGACGTTGTCGATGGTGGTGCCCTGGAAGCCGGACAGGGTCAGGCGATCACGGCTGGCGTCGTCATAGCCGACCGCACTGGCCGCCGTAGTCTCGACCGTGGCGATGCGCGAGTCGAAATCACCGACGCGGGTTTCCACTGCGCCCACGCGCTGGTTGGTGACGTTGAGCTGCGAACCGGTGACCGCATCGGTGCTGCCGGCAGCGATGCGGCCGTCGGCCACATTGACGATGCGCCGCGTGGCCGGGCCATCGGTGCCATTGCCGCCGCCGACCGAGACCACGTTGGCATCGAGCGCACGCGAACCCGCCCCCAGAGCCACCGAGTTCGCACCGGACGCGCCGGCGCTGTTGCCCAGTGCAAGCGCACCATTGCCAATGGCCATCGCGTTGGCACCCAGCGCATTGCTGCGTGCACCACTGGCACTGGCGGCCGAACCGACCGCAGCGGCATCGCTGCCGCTGGCACTGGCGGTACCCGCACCAGTGGCCTTGACGTAGCGTGCGGTGCCATCGGCGGTCGCCGCGACCGCATCGAGCTGGCCACGATTGACTGCATCGGTGCGCTCGGTACCGGCGGCGACACGGGTGATCTGACGATCACTGGTGCCGCTGCCCACTGACACGGTATTGGCACGATCAGCCACCGAGCCGGCACCCAGTGCGATGCTGCCGGCTGCCGACGCATTGGCGCTGACACCCACTGCGGTGGCATTCGCGCCGGTGGCCTTGCTGCCGTAGCCGACCGCCGTACCAAGCCGGCCACTGGCTTCGGCATAGCTGCCCAGCGCGGAGGCACCGTCAGCCGAGGCGTTGGCGCGGAAGCCGCTGGCCTGCGACTGCGTGCCGCTGGCCGTGGCCTGCGCACCACTGGCGGTGCTGTAGGCACCCTTGGCCTGGGCACCGGTGCCGCTGGCGCTGGCACCGAGTTCGCTGGCGCTGGCGCCGCTGCCCACCGCCACGCTGTCCACACCACTGGCCTGTGCGTTGTTGCCCAGAGCCGCGGCGTTGTTGCCGGTGGCCAGGGCATCGACGCCGATGGCGGTGGCGTTGACGGCCATGGCGTTGGCTCCGCTGCCCAGCGCGGTGGCGCCGTTGCCGACGGCGTTGGCCGCGTTGCCGGCGGCCAGTGCGTTGTCGCCGTCGACCAGGGCACCGGCTTCGCCATCGGCGTTGCCGCTGGCCTGGAACTGCCGGGCAGTCCTGTCGGCAACGCTGGCAACCGCGTCCAGCTGGCCCTTGTTCACCGCGTCGGTGGCCTCGGTGCCGGCTGCGACATGGGTCACCTGGCGCTCACCGCCCGCGGTGCCCACGGCCACGGTATTGTCGCGCTCGGCCTTGGAGCCGGCGCCCAGCGCCACGCTGTTCAACCCACTGGCGGTGGCACTGGCGCCCAGTGCCGTGGCATCTGCCGCATCCGCCCACGAGTTCCAGCCGATCGCGGTGGCGTAATCTTCGGTCGCCCAGGCGCCGGCACCGAAGGCCGCCGCGCCGGTGCCGCTGGCGCGCGACGGGATCAGGCCGAAGAAGGTGCTGCCACCGATGGCCACGCTCTCAGCGCCACTGGCTTCGCTGGACTGGCCGACCGCAACGGCACCGCTACCGGCCGCGGCGGCGCCGAAGCCCACTGCCGTGGTGTTGGCACCGCTGGCCGCCGAGCCGTAGCCCAACGCGGTCCCGAGGCGACCGCTGGCTTCAGCATAGCCACCGACCGCGGTGGTGCCATCGGCGGAGGCGGCACTGCGGAAGCCACTGGCCAGTGCCTGCGTGCCGCTGGCGTTGGATTCGGTGCCGGTCGCGGTGCTGTACGCACCACTGGCCTGTGCACGCGTACCCGCGGCGCTGGCACCCAGCTCGCTGGCGCTGGCGCCGGTACCGAGCGCAAGGCTGTCTTCGCCGGTGGCCTGTGCGGTACTGCCCAGTGCTGCGGCGTTGTTGCCGGTGGCCAGCGCATCGATGCCGACCGCCGTGGCGTTGGCCGCCAGTGCATTGGCGCCGCTGCCGAGTGCGGTGGCACCGTTGCCGATGGCGTTGGCCGCATCACCGGCCGCCAGCGCGTTGTCGCCCTCGACCAGGGCGCCGGTTTCACCATCGGCGTTGCCACTGGCCTGGAACTGCCTGCTGGTCTTTTCCGCTGCTGCGGCTACGGCGTCGAGCTGGTTCTTGTTGACCGCATCAGTGCCCTGCGTGCCAGCGGCCACGTTGGTGATCTGGCGGGTATTGCCACCACCGCCCACCGACACGGTGTTGTCGCGGTCCGCGATCGAATCGGCGCCCAGCGCCACGCTGTTGGCCGCGCGCGATTCGGCGGCGTTGCCCAGTGCGGTGCTGTTGATGCCACCGGACCAGGCGCCACCACCGACGGCGGTGGAGTAGTTGCCCGATGCTTCGGTGGCCAGCACGCCGAACAGCGAGCCGCCGACGGCGACGCTGTTGGTGCCGGTGGCCAGGCTGCCCTGGCCGGTGGCGGTGCTGTAGGCACCCGACGCCTCGGAGTCGCCGCCCAGCGCCACGCTGTTGGAACCGGAGGCATTGGCGAAGTTGCCGAAGGCGGTGGCATTGAACGCCGAGGCCTGCGCATAGCCACCGATGGCGGTGCTGTAGCCACCGGTCGCTTCTGCGCCGATGCCGAACGCTGCCGACGCGGTGCCGCTGGCGACGCTCTCGCTGCCGACCGCGGTGGAGCCGCTGCCACTGGCGTTGCTGAAGTAGCCCACCGCCACGGCTTCCTCGCCGGAGGCTTCGGACAACACACCGTTGGCGGTACTGCCGGCACCACTGGCGATGCTGGCGGCACCGAACGCTGCGCTCTGCTCGCCGCTGGCTTCGCTTTCCGCACCCTGCGCGGTGGCGTACTCACCGGTCGCCTGTGCGTTGGCACCGACGGCGCTGGCGTTGGCGGCGCTGGCCAGCGCGTTGAAACCGATCGCCTGCGCGTTGTTGGCCAGCGCGTTGGCACCACTGCCGAGCGCAGTGGCGCCGTTGCCGATGGCGTTGGCCGCATCACCGGCAGCCAGCGCGTTGTCACCCTCCACCAGCGCACCGGCTACGTCGTCGCCGCTGCCACTGGCCTGGAAGAAGCGGCTGGTGGTGGTGGCGGTACTCGCGACCGCATCCAGCTGTGCCTTGTTCACCGCGTCCGTGGCTTGGGTACCGGCAGCGACGTTGGTGATCTGCCGCTCGTTGCCGCTGCTGCCCACCGACACCGTGCGTGCACGGCTGGCAACGGAACCGGCACCGAGCGCGACAGCATTGCTGGCGCTAGCGTTGCTGCCGGCGCCCAACGCAATCGCGCTTTCACCACCGGCCACCGTGTTGGTGCCGATGGCAATGCTGTTGAGGCTGTTGCCCAGCGCCTGGAAGCCCAGCGCCACGCTGTTGTCGCCATAGCCGAAGGCACCACGGCCGACCGCGGTGGAGCTGGCACCATTGGCCCAGCTGTTGTAGCCGATGGAGGTTGCGCCACTGCCGCTGGCCCACGCCGCGTTGCCGAATGCCGAGGCATTGGTGGCGGTGGCCCACGCACCCGAACCGAACGCTGCTGCGCCACTGGCCGTCGCCCAGCTGTAACCACCGACAGCGGTGCTGTCATCGCTGCTGGCGAAGGCGCTGTCACCGACCGCGACCGCATAGCTGCCGGTGGCGCGCGACTTGCCGCCTGCCGCGAAGCTGTTGTCGCCACTGGCCTTGGCGGCATTGCCGAACGCGCTGCTGGCAGCCCCGGTGGCCTGTGCACCGCTGCCGACCGCCGTGGCATCGGCGGCCGCCGTGGTGCCCACCTGCTGCGCCTTGCCGTCGGCGCCGATGATCGGCTGGTTGTACTCATCGTAGGCCTGCCCGAGGCCACCGATGGCAACACCGCCGTTGCCGGTGGCGCTGCTGTTGCGACCCACCGCCACGCTGTCATCACCGATCGCCGACGCGGCAGCGCCATGTGCAACCGCGCCGGCGCCAATCGCATTGCTCGACGAACCGGCCGCGACCGCGCCTTCGCCCTCGGCGAACGCACCGGCATCACTGCCCGCTTCGGGCTGTGCCTGGAAGAAGCGCGCGGTGCCGTCGGCGGTGCTTGCCACAGCGTCCAGCTGCGCCTTGTTCACTGCATCCGTCGCCTGCGTACCCGCGGCCACGCTGACGATCTGGCGTTCATTGCCATTGGTGCCCACGGCCACCGTATTGGCCCGATTGGAGCCCGAATAGGCGCCCAGCGCGACACTGTTTTCGGCGCCAGCGGTGGCGTAGTAACCGATGGCCGTGCTGTCCTTGCCGATGGCCCAGGTCTGCGCGCCCAGTGCACTGGCGTTGTCGCCTGCGGCATAAGCGAAGTAACCCAGCGCGGTGGATTCCGCGCCCACTGCTTCGGTGAAGCTGCCGTTGGCCAACGAGCGGTCACCACTGGCGACCGCACCGCCGCCTACCGCGGTGGAGGACACACCGCTGGCCCGCGTCTGCACATACAGTCCCATGCCCGGCACGATGTCGGCCGGGCCACCGATGGCAACGCTGCCAGCGCCGGTGGCGCTGCTCTGCGTTCCCAGGGCGGTGGCGTTGCTGCCACTGGCGGTGGCCGCCGCGCCGAAGGCCGCGCTGCCCTGCCCCGAGGCCAGCGCGTTGCTGCCGACGGCAGTGGCGCTCTGCGCGATGGCGACGGCGCCCGCACCCAGTGCACTGGTGCCATTGCCGATCGCATTGGCCGCCTCGCCAGCGGCCAGCGCATCTTCACCTTCGGCCAGCGCACCGGCATCGCTGTTGCTGCTGCCGGTGGCCTGGAAGTGCTTGGCGGTGGCATCAGCCACGGCAGCGACGCCCTTCAACTGGGCCAGATTGACCGCATCGGTGGCTTCACTGCCCGCGGCAACGCTGGTGATCTGCCGCTCGTTGCCTGCGCTGCCCACGGCCACGCTGTTGGCGCGCACCGCTTCGGAGTTCGCGCCCAGTGCAACGCTGTTGGCACCGCGAGCGGTGGCGTAATAACCGACGGCGGTACTCTGCGCGCCGCTGGCCCAGGTCTGCGCACCGAGCGCGCTGGCATTCTCACCCGGGGCATAGGCGAAGTAGCCCACGGCGGTGGATTCCGCACCGGACGCTTCGGTCAGGCTGCCGTTGGCCACCGCACGATCACCGCTGGCAATGGCACCGGCGCCGACGGCCGTCGCCGCTTCGCCGCTGGCCTGGGTCTGCACGAAGAAGCCCAGGCCCGGAATCAGGTCGGCCGGGCCACCGATGGCGACGCTGCTGGTACCGGTGGCGGTGCTCTGCGTACCCAGTGCGGTGGAGTAGTCACCGATGGCATTGGCGACCGCACCGAATGCGGACGACTGCGCACCGGCGGCATACGCGCCAACGCCGTAGGACGACGCCGCAAATCCACTGGCTTCGGCACTGGCACCGACTGCAGTGCCACCGACGCCTGCGCTGGTGGCGCCGGTTTCCACCGGCACGCCGCCACTGGTGATCAGCGGATTGCCATCAGCATCAACGGCGGCACCGCCGACGGCGACGCTGCCCGGGCCGTTCGCCTGTGCGTTGTTGCCGAACGCGGCGCTGTTCTGGCCTGACGCCAGCGCGTTGTTGCCGATGGCGGTGGCGTTCTGCGCAACGGCCGTGGCACCGGCACCCACGGCGGTGGTGCCATTGCCGATGGCGTTGGCCGCCTCGCCGGCCGCCAGTGCCTCGTCACCTTCGGCCAGCGCGCCCGCATCGCTGTTGCGGCTGCCCGTGGCCTGGAAGTGCTTGGCGGTGGCATCGGCCACGGCGGCCACGTCCTTCAACTGGCCGACATTGACCGCGTCGGTATCTTCAGTACCCGCCGCGACGCTGGTGATCTGCCGGGTCAGGCCATATTCGGCGGCGCCGACCGACACGGTGTCGACACGGTCGGCCAGCGAGCCGGCGCCAAGCGCCACGCTGCCGGTGGCAACCGCCGCCGAGTTGGACCCCAGCGCGGCGCTGTACTCACCCACGGCGGTGCTGAACGCACCCACCGCGATCGATGCTTCGTTGGCGGCGGTGGCGCCGCGGCCCAGTGCGGTACTGCCCAGGCCCATCGCCACGGCACCGCCACCCACGGCAGTGGCGCCATCGGCAGTGGCTTCGGACAACGCGCCCAAGGCGGTGGCCGCGCCATTCTCGCTTGCCGCATAGGCACTGGCGCCGACGGCGGTGTCACCAAGACCGAACGCGGCAGCACTCTGCCCGACCACCACGCTGGCGTCACCGATTGCCAATGCGCCCTGGCCGAACGCGCTGGCGCCCAGGCCGGCGGCAATCGCCTGGGTACCGATGGCGGTGGTGGCATTGGCCAACGACTGCGCACCGGCGCCCGCTGCAACCGCGCCCTGCCCGTCGATCTTCGCCGCGTCGCTGTCATCACCTGCGCCATCGGCCTTGAAATAGCGGTTTCCATCTGCGGCGACGTCCGCCAGCGCGGCCTGCGTGGCGCGCGCCTGCGCATCCAGCTGTGACTTGTTCACCGCATCGGTGGCCTGGGTGCCTGCAGCCACGTTGGTGATCTGCCGTTCCTTGCCGGCATCGCCAACGGACACCGTGTTGGCGCGGGTGGCCCTGGAGCCTGCGCCCAGCGCCACGCTGTTGGCGGCAGTGGCGCTGCTGTTGCTGCCGATCGCCACCGCGTTGCTGCCCTTGGCACTGGCGGAGCCTTCCACCAGGCATTTTTCCAGCAGCTTGCCGCTGAATGCCACGCAGGTGGCGCTGCCGCCGATCTGCACCGACTGTGCAATGGCGGAACCGCTCAGGCCCAATCCCAGTACCAGGCCCAGTGCCACCGCCAACAGCGCGGGCGTGGCCGGTGTCGTATCGCGGCGCTGGTCGACAACACCACCGCTGCTGTCGGAGGAGGCCAGTTCCGAGGCCACCACCAACTGACCCAATGCTTTGTTCCAGACCTTGCGATAAATCCGATTCATCGGTACGGCTCCTGATTGGACTGGTTTTGGGCAAAGCAACGCCACCGCCGGGCCTTCTGGCCCAACGTCCCCTGGGGGCGTTTTTTCGCGTGATTTACTGCGGGGTATTGCCGAACGGCGCGCAGCGACAGAAAACCGAGCGCGTACGCCGAGCGGTTACTGCGGAATGAATGGTTCTGAAACGGGGTTCAAGTGTTAACGGCAACTTTGCAGATCGTCAAGACTTTGACACGACAAATGCTATTGCCGTGAAGCAGTTCACCATTTCGCGTGTTTATAAAAGTATTTTGTTAGGTACACGTGACGGACCGCTGGCGCATGAAAACCGATGTAACTAGCGGGCGCGACAAGGGTTTCACGCGTACAAAGAAAAACCCGCCGACGAAGCGGCGGGTTTTTCCATACGCGGTGGCATTGCGCCCTGCGCGGAACGACGCGATCAGCCGCACCATACCCGCGCGTTGCGGAACATGCGCATCCACGGCGAATCACCCTGCCATTCCGCCGGTGCCCAGCTCAGGTTGAGCGCGCGCGGGGTACGTTCCGGGTGCGGCATCATGATGGTGACGCGGCCGTCGCTGCTGGTCAGGCCGGTGATGCCGTCCGGCGAACCGTTCGGGTTCAGCGGGTACTGGCTGGCCACCTTGCCATTGCCATCGATGTAGCGCAGCGAGACACGTGCAGCAGCCTGGTCGACGGCATTGTCGAACACGGCCTGGCCCTCACCATGCGCCACCGCCACCGGCAGGCGCGAGCCGGCCATGCCACGCAGCAGGATCGACGGCGATTCCACCACTTCCAGCAGCGCGGTACGGGCTTCGAACTGCTCGCTGGCATTGCGGCGGAACTGCGGCCAGTGCTCGGCACCCGGAATGATGTTCTTCAGCTGGCTCATCATCTGGCAGCCGTTGCATACGCCCAGCGCGAAGCTGTCTTCGCGCGCGAAGAACGCGGCGAAGGCATCACGCAGTGCGCTGCGCTCCAGGATCGAGGTGGCCCAGCCACGGCCGGCACCGAGCACGTCGCCATAGCTGAAGCCACCACAGGCCACCAGGCCGGTGAAATCCTGCAGGGCCACGCGGCCTTCAATCAGGTCGCTCATGTGCACATCGAAGGCACGGAAGCCGGCACGCTCGAAGGCGTTGGCCATTTCGATCTGGCCGTTGACGCCCTGCTCGCGCAGCACCGCCACGCGCGGACGCGCACCGGTGCTGATGAACGGTGCGGCCACGTCTTCGTTGAGGTCGAAGCTGAGCTTCGGCTTCAGGCCCGGTGCGTTGAAGGCACGCGCGACCTCGCGCTCGGCATCGGCGTTGGCCGGGTTGTCGCGGCGCTTCTGCATCGCGTGGGTGACCGACCACCAAGCGTCGAACAAGGCCTCCCAGCGCCACTCGGCCAGGTTCTCGCCGCCCAGCGACACGCGCACCACCGGTGCGGTGGTTGGCTTGGCGATGCGCTGCGCGCATTCGGTCAATGCATGGCGTTCAACCAGGTCGGCAAACGCGGCACGGTCTTCGCGCGCGATCTGCACCACCGCGCCCAGTTCTTCGTTGAACAGGCTGCGGAACGGATCATCACCCCAGGCATCGAGGGCGATATCCAGGCCCAGGCGCGAGGTGAAGGCCATTTCGCACAGGGCGGCGAAAGCACCGCCGTCGCTGCGGTCGTGATACGCCAGCAGCAGGCCGGACTGGCGTGCATCGCGGATCAGTTCGAAGAAACCCCGCAGGCGCTGCGGATCGTCCAGGTCCGGGGCGGCACCGGCGAAGGCCGGCAGGTCGCCGTGGTCGGCATGCACCTGGGCCAGGATCGAACCCCCCAGGCGCTGCTTGCCGGCACCGAGGCCGATCAGCCACAGCTCGCTGTCCACCTCCCGGTCGAGCAGCGGGGTCAACTGCTGGCGCACGTCGGCGACCGGCGCGAACGCCGAGATCACCAGCGATACCGGCGACACGCTCTTGTGCGCTTCGCCCTGGTCGTGCCACTGCGCCTGCATCGACAGCGAGTCCTTGCCCACCGGGATGCTGATGTCCAGCTGCGGGCACAGTTCCATGCCCACCGCCTTCACCGCGTCGTACAGCAGCGCGTCTTCGCCGGGGTGACCGGCCGCAGCCATCCAGTTCGCCGACAGCTTGATCTCATCCAGCGCATCGACCGGGGCCGCGCACAGGTTGGTCAGCGCTTCGCCCACCGCCATGCGTGCCGAAGCAGCGGCATCGAGCAGGGCCAGCGGGGTGCGCTCGCCGATCGACATCGCTTCGCCAGCCACGCCATCGAAGTCGGCCAGGGTGATCGCCACGTCGGCCACCGGCAGCTGCCACGGACCGACCATCTGTTCGCGCGCGGTCAGGCCGCCAACGCTGCGATCACCGATGGTGACCAGGAAGTTCTTCGAGGCCACGGTCGGGTGCGCGAGCACGCGCAGGCCGGCTTCCTGCAGGTCCAGGCCACCGGTCTTCAGCGCCGGCCAGCGCGGTGCCGGCGGGTGCGCGGTATCGCGGTGCATCTTCGGCGGCTTGCCGAACAGCACGTCCATCGGCAGGTCGATCGGTGCATCGGCCGGGGTGTGGCCCGGCACGGCGCCGTAGGCCACCACCAGATGCTCTTCAGCGGTGGCCACGCCGACGGCCGCGAAGGGGCAGCGTTCGCGGGCGCACAGCGCGGCGAACTCGGCCAGGCGCTCCTGGGCCACGCCCAGCACGTAGCGTTCCTGCGACTCGTTGCACCACAGCTGCATCGGTGACAGCGACGGATCATCGGTGGGCACCTTGCCCAGGTCGATGACACCACCGACGTTCGAGTCGTGCAGCAGTTCGGGGATGGCGTTGGACAGGCCACCGGCGCCGACGTCGTGGAAGAACTTGATCGGGTTGTTGGCGCCCATCGCCACGCAGCGGTCGATGACCTCCTGGCAGCGGCGCTCCATTTCCGGGTTGTCGCGCTGCACACTGGCGAAGTCCAGGTCCTCGGCGCTTTCACCGGAGGCCACCGAACTGGCCGCACCGCCGCCCAGGCCGATCAGCATCGCCGGGCCACCCAGCACGATCACCGCATCACCGGCCTGCAGCGGGATCTTGTCGACCTGCACGCGATCGATCGCACCGAGGCCACCGGCCAGCATGATCGGCTTGTCGTAGGCGCGCACCAGGTCGGCGCCTTCCGGCAGCTCGAAGCTGCGGAAGTAGCCGAGCAGGTTCGGGCGGCCGAACTCGTTGTTGAACGCGGCGCCGCCGAGCGGGCCGTCGGTCATGATTTCCAGCGCCGGTGCCATGCGCGGGTTCAGCGCGCGCGGCGCCTCCCACGGCTGCGGCAATTCCGGAATGCGCAGGTGCGAGACCGAGAAGCCGGTCAGGCCTGCCTTGGGCTTGCCGCCACGGCCGGTCGCGCCTTCGTCGCGGATCTCGCCACCCGCGCCGGTCGAAGCGCCCGGGAACGGTGCGATCGCGGTCGGGTGGTTGTGGGTTTCCACCTTGATCTGGAAGGCACTGGGCACCTGCGCTTCGCGGCGGTATTCGCCACTGGCCGGATCGGGACGGTAGCGCGACGCCGGATGGCCTTCGATCACTGCAGCGTTGTCGCTGTACGCGCTGAGCGTGTGCTGCGGGGTCTGCTGGTGGGTGTTCTTGATCATCCGGAACAGCGAGCGGTCCTGTTCCTGGCCATCGATGGTCCAGCTGGCGTTGAAGATCTTGTGGCGGCAGTGCTCGGAATTGGCCTGCGCGAACATCATCAGTTCCACATCCGACGGCGAGCGGCCCAGCGCGGTGAAGCGTTCACGCAGGTAGTCGATCTCGTCCTGGGCCATGGCCAGGCCGAGGCGCTGGTTGGCGGCCTCCAGCTGGTCCACCGGCACGCGTTCCAGCTCGCCACGGGCCGGCGCCGAGAACAGCGCCTGGCCCTGCTCCACGGTCTCCAGCACCGACTGCGTCATCGGGTCGTGCAGCGCCTTGACCAGCGCCTGCTGGGCGTCAGCATCTGCCGGCCAGCCCTGCACGTCGATACGCAGGCCACGCTCGACCCGGCTGACCGGCTGGCCGGCACCGCGGACCAGTTCGGTGGCCTTGCTCGACCAGGGCGACAGCGTGCCCAGGCGCGGCACCACGATGCGGCTGACTGCGCCTTCGGCCACGGCTTCGGCCTGCGGCGCCGCTTCGAGGATGCGGCACAGCGTGATCAGGTCGGGGGCGGCGCTGCCTTCGGGCTGCACGAAGTAGACGTGCCAGGCACCGCTGATGCGCAGGGAGGGAGCGATGGACTGCAGGCGGGATTCAAGACGTTCGCGGCGGAACGGCGACAGGGCGGGCGCGCCCTCGAGGACCATCATGTCCGGGGAACCGTAGTTGGGAAACGGGCCCGACATTGTACCGGAAGCGGGGGGAGGGCTTTGGCCGGGCGGCGCCCGGCACCTGCCGAGGCCAGGGCAACGGCAACAGCAACGGCCCAAGCAAAAGCGGGGTTCACATGGGATGGCGGGGCGGTGGGGGCCAGCAGGACACGCCGTAAACCCGTCCATGGGGGCTCAATGGCGCCATCCATGGCGCCAACGGTCCTGCTGGCCCCCACCACCCCGCCCCCGACAGATTTCCGCGATCTGCCGCCATGCGTGGATGCTCCCCGGTAGTGCCGGCCGCTGACCGGCAACCAGGAAAATGTCAGAAGTCAGGCATTGAAGAGCGAAGCGACCGGCTTCTGCTTTTGATTTTTTGTTCTGTCTTTCGTGGCTGGCCGCGCAGGAACCTGTCCGTGGCCGGGCGGGTGGGCTGCGCAGGGGCGTAAGCGCCATGGATGGCGCGCCCGAGCCTACAGGGACGTATTCACGGCGTCCCCTGCGCAGCCCACCCGCCCGGCCAACCCCAGAAATCTGCTTTTCGCGGAAAGCCCCAGCCACGAGGGGGCCCCGCCGCTGGCCGCCGACCGCGCGCCAGCGCCGCTTTCCGCCCAAATCCTCCAACCATGCGCTTGCTCACGGATTGACCACGCAATTGATGACAACGTTGTCCCCACCTGGTGCCGGACTCTCTCCCCGGCCTCCCAGGTGCCTCCGTCCGGCCCCTCCGTCGCCTTCCCGGGCGATGCCCGGACCTGCGTCACGCGCGGCGCCATCGGGGCCCGCGCGCCCTTTGATCGGAGACTCACCCATGTACGACCCGATTGTGCGCAGTGCCGAACGTTCGACCCGAAGCTGTCGTCCCCGCCACTTGGCCTGGCTGCTTGCCCTGGCCGCCGGCAGCGCCGCCCTGCCCGGCCTGGCGCAGGCCGCTAGCTGTGCCGGCGTGGCCCAGTGGGACCAGGCCAAGATCTACCGGGCCGGCGATACCCTGCAGAAAGGAGGCGTCCTCTATCGGGCGAACCAGGACATCTGGAACGCGCCGCCGGACCATCCGGCCGGTGCGCCCTACTACACCAACCTCGGTGCCTGCGATGGCACCGGCACCAACCAGCCGCCGGTGGTCAGCCTGACCTCGCCGGCCAACGGCGCCACCTTCAGCGCCGGCAGCACGGTCAACGTGACCGCCACCGCCAGCGATCCGGACGGCAGCGTCGCCAAGGTCGAATTCTTCCGCGACGGCAGCACGCTCGGCGTGGCCACCAGTGCGCCGTATGCGGCCAGCTGGGCCAATGCCAGCGCCGGCAGCCACACCCTGCGCGCGGTCGCCACCGACAACAACAACGCCACCGCCAGCACCGCGACGATCACCATCACCGTCAACGCCGCCAGTGGCGATACCACCGCACCGAGCGTACCCGGCGGGTTGGCGGCCGGCACCCGCACCGCCAACAGCATCGCGCTCAGCTGGAGTCCTTCCACCGACAACACCGGTGGCAGTGGCCTGGCCGGCTATGACGTGTACCGCAACGGCAGCCTGGTCGGTTCGCCGTCCAGTGCCAGCTATGTCGACGGCGGGCTGACCGCGTCGACCACCTACCGTTACCGCGTGCGGGCGCGCGACAACGCCGGCAACGCATCGGCGCAGGGCACCGAGATCAGCGCCACCACGCTGGCCGGCGACGGCGGCACCACCGGCAAGCGGGTCATCGGTTACTTCACCCAGTGGGGCATCTACGGCCGCAACTACCGGGTCAAGAACATCGACAGCAGCGGCTCGGCGGCGCGCCTGACCCACATCAACTACGCATTCGGCAACGTGCGCAACAACCGCTGCGAAGTCGGCATCACCCAGCCGTCGGACCCGAACAGCGGTGCCGGTGGCGATGCCTTCGCCGACTACACCAAGGCCTTCAGTGCCGCCGAGAGTGTCAGCGGCAGCGCCGATACCTGGGACCAGCCGTTGCGCGGCAACTGGAACCAGCTCAAGCAGCTCAAGGCCAAGTACCCGAACCTGAAGGTACTGATCTCGCTGGGTGGCTGGACCTGGTCGCGCGGCTTCTCCAGCGCGGCGCGCCCGGAAAACCGTCAGGCCTTCGTTGCCTCGTGCATCGACGCGTACATCAAGGGCAACCTGCCGGTGACCGACGGTGCCGGCGGCGCCGGTGCGGCGCTGGGCGTGTTCGACGGCATCGACATCGACTGGGAATACCCGGTGGCCTGCGGCATCGAATGCGGCAAGCCGGAAGACAACGCCAACTTCACCGCGCTGATGGCCGAGTTCCGCCGCCAGCTCGATGCGGTGCGTCCGGGCCTGTTGCTGACGGTGGCGGTGGGTGCCGGCATCGACAAGATCCGCGTCACCGATCCGGCGGCGTACCACCCGTACCTGGACTACATCAACGTGATGACCTACGACTTCCACGGCGCGTGGGATGCGAGGACCAATCACCAGTCGGCGCTGTTCGATTCGCCGAATGATCCGTCCACCGGCGACCAGAAGCTGTACAACAGCAACGACGCCATCGAGGCCTTCATCAGCCGTGGCGTGCCCGCCGCCAAGCTCAACCTGGGCATCGGCTACTACGGGCGTGGCTGGACCGGCGTGGCCAATGCCAACAACGGCCTGTACCAGACCGCCAGCGGTGCCGCCCCGGGCACATATGAAGCCGGCATCGAGGACTGGAAGGTGCTGAAGAACCTGGCGTGGCCGGGCTACACCGACAACACCGCCGGCGCCACCTGGATCTACAACGGCAGCACGCTGTGGAGCTTCGACACCCCGGCCAACATCACCCGCAAGATGGGTTACGTGAAGACCCAGGGCCTGGGCGGCGCGTTCGTCTGGGAGTTCAGCGGTGACGATGCGCAGGGCACGCTGACCAAGGCGGTCAGTGATGGCCTGAAATAAGGCAAAAGCCGGGGGCGCATTTTTCGCCCCCGGCCTCTGATCTGTGGCGCCGAGCCCATGCTCGGCTGATGGTTGCGCAGCCGAGCATGGGCTCGGCGCTACAGGAAAAGGTCAACGGCGATCAGCGCTTGGCCGACAGCTTTTCCAACGCCGCGCGCAACTGTGCCGGCGGCAGGTAGCCCCCCAGCTGGGTGCCGTCCGGCGCGAAGATCGCCGGCGTACCATTCACGCCCAGCTGCTGGCCCAGCGCGTACTGCATCGCCACCGGATTGGTGCAGTTCTTGGCGGGAACGTTGCCGCCGCGCTTGGCGTTGGTCAGCGCCTGGCGACGATCCGCTGCACACCAGACCGAAATCATGTCGGTGTAGTCCTTGCTGCCCAGACCCATGCGCGGGAACGCCAGGTACTCGACGGTGATGCCGTTGCGGTTGAGCTCGGCGATGTCCTGGTGCAGCTTGCGGCAGTAACCGCACTCGATGTCGGTGAACACGCTGATGGTGTACTTGGCGTTCGGCGCGGCGAACACGATGCGATCGCCGTGGTTGGCCTTGGCCAGCAGGCCGCGGCGATAGCCGAGCAGGCCTTCGCTGTTGGCCGGGCCCTTGGCGCGGGTGTCGTAGGGCTGAGACTGGAACAGATAGCGGCCGTCATCGGACACATACAGAAGCTGGCCTGAAACGACGACCTCGCGGAAGCCGGGGAAAGGCGCGGCGCCAATGTAGTCCACCTGGAAACCGGGGTTCAACGCGGTCAGTGCGGCGCGTACCGCCTGGTCGGCGGGCGCATTCGCGGCCGGACTGGCCTTGGCCGCAGCGGCGGCGGGTGCCTTGGCGGCCGGTGGAGCCGGCTGGGCGCAGGCGGTCAGGCTGAGCGCACCGAACACGGCGGCGATGGCAAATCGGAGCATGGAGCGGTCCGCGACAGAAGAAGACCCCGGATTCTGACACAGCCACCGCGACCGGGCGGCGACGGCCGGCAGCGCCCCGGGCAGCGATTCAGCCCGGCACTCAGCCACGCGGATGGTGGCGGGCGTGCAGCTTCTGCAGGTGCTCGCGCGCGACCAGGGTATAGATCTGGGTGGTCGACAAGGAACTGTGGCCAAGCAGCATCTGCAGCGCGCGCAGGTCGGCACCGCGGTTGAGCAGATGGGTGGCGAAGCTGTGCCGCAGGCCATGCGGGCTGATCCGCGCCGGGTCGATGCCGGCCACCTGTGCGTGGCGCTTGACCAGATGCCAGAACGCCTGCCGGGTCAGCGCATGCAGCGTCGGTTCGACGAACAACGGGGTCTGCCCATCCGCCAGGGCATGCACCTTGCCCTTGCCGACCAGCTGCGGGCGCGACTGCTGCAGGTAACGCTCCAGCCAGTGCTGGGATTCCTCGCCCAGCGGCACCAGCCGTTCCTTGCTGCCCTTGCCGGTGACCCGCAGCACGCCCTGGCGAAGGTTGACCGCCGTGGCCGGCAGCAACACCAGCTCGCTCACGCGCAGGCCGGCGGCATACATCAGTTCCAGCATGGCGCGATCGCGCAGGCCCAGTGGGCTGTCGACATCCGGTGCTGCCAACAGCGCGTCGATCTGGCTCTCGGCCAGCGCCTTGGGCAGCAATCGTGGCAGCTTCGGCGGATCCAGCAGCGCACTCGGGTCCTCGCTGCGTTCGCCGCGCCGCACGCCATCGGCGAAGAACGCCCGCAACGCCGACAGCAGGCGCGCATTGCTGCGCGGCGACCAGCCATGCCGGGTGCGCCAGGCCAGATACTCGAACAATCCGGGACGCTCGATGCCGGCCAGGCCACCGTCGCGTCCATCCATCCAGCGCGCCAACCCTTCGAGGTCACGCCGGTAGCTGTCGAGGGTGGCACGGGCCAGGCCGTTCTCGGCCCAGATCGCATCGAGGAAGCGCTGGATGCGCACGCTGTCGTCGGCGCGAAGCTCGGGCAGTTGCTGGACCAGCTGGCGGCGTTCGGCGGGGGTGGAAACAAGAGCCATGCGTGCAGGATACGAGGGCCACTGCGGGCACGGCCAGCTTTGCGTATGCTCGGCGCATGTCCCGCCCTGCCACCGACACGGCCCCTGCGGCCGCCACCGAAATGCTCCATCCGCGCGCATTGCTGCTGTGGCGCGTGCTGGCGATGGTCTACGACGCACTGCCGGTGCTGGCGCTCTGGATGCTGGCCGGCACGCTGTTCACCCTCGCCTACACCTTCAGCGGCCACGCACAGCGCGAGAACATCGCGCCGTTCAGCGCCTGGCAGTGGCTGCTGTGGGCGGTGTGCTGGGCGGTCACGGGCTGGTACGCCACGGCCAGCTGGCGCCGCGGCGGACAGACCCTGGGCATGCGCCCGTGGCGGCTGAAAGTGCAATCAATCGATGGCACGCCGTTGCGGCGCGGGCAGTTGTGGCTGCGCTTTGCGGTAGGCACGCTGTCCCTGCTGCTGGGCGGACTGGGATTCTGGTGGGCGTGGGTCGACCGCCAACGCCTGACCTGGCACGACCGCGCCAGCGGTACCCGCCTGGTGCGGATGCCGAAACGGTAAGGCGCTGTCTGTAGAGCCGAGCCCGTGCTCGGCTGCTTTCCGCACTGTACGTGACAGCCGAGCACAGGCTCGGCTCTACAACAATCAGAATCAGCCCGACTTGCGCCGGAACAGCAGTCCGGACACAGCCAGCATCACGATCGGCGGCAGCGCATAGGCGATGCGGTAATCGAATTTCAGCGCGCCGGCCATGCGGCCGAAGAACAGCTGCAGCAGCCAGAAGCCCAATGCGAACAGGATGCCCAGGAACAGGCGCTTGCCCATGCCGCCGCTGCGCAGCGATCCGAACGCGAACGGCACCGCCGCCAGGCACAGGGCCAGCACGTTCACCGGATAGAACCAGCGGCTCCAGTACACATCCTCGAAATCGCGCGCGTCCAGCCCGTTGCGTTCGCGGTAGGCAATGCTGGTGCTCAGCTCGGACACGCTGAGGTTGCGCGGCTTGGCGATACCGGTCGCCAGCGCGGCCGGGTCCAACTTCGAGTTCCAGGGCTCACGTGCCACTTCCTGACGGGTTGCCGAGCGCTCGCCAAAGGTGTCGCGGCGCACGCCGGTCAACACCCAGCCGTCCTTGTCGTGCTCGGCGGTGGCGGCGTGGGTCAACGAGGCGATCTTGCCGTCTTCGGCGACCCGGTACAGGCGCACATCACGCAGGATCAGCCGCGTGCCCTTGTCGCCCACCAGCTGCTCCTCGCCGCTCTGCGCATTGAGGAAGGTGTCGCCTTCGCGTGCCCACAGCCCCGAGTAACGGGTAGTGGCAATATCCCGCCCCCATTTGGCGCTGGATTTCAGCGCATCGGCACGGTCCTGGCCCCACGGGCCCAGCGTCTCGGCGCTGAGCACCATCACTGCGGTCAGCAGCGACAGCGCAATCGCCACCGACACGCTCAGGCGCTTGCGCGACAGGCCCAGCGCGCGCAGCGCGGTCAGCTCCGAGGTCGCGGCCAGCTGGCCCAGGCCCATCAGCGCGCCGATCACCGCGGCGGTGGGGAAGAAGGTGTAGGCACGGCGGGGCACGGTGTACAGCACCCACGCCGCAGCATGGCCCAGCGAATAGCCGTTCTTGCCGATGTCCTTGAACTCACCGGAGAAGGCCATCACCACGTCCAGGCCGGTCAGCACCGCCCAGGTGAGCAGCACGGTGGTGAACACCGCACGACCCAGGTAGAAATCGAAACGCATCGGGCGCAGCTTCATGCGCGGCCTCCCTTCGGGCGGGCCAGGCGGCCATCGCGCGCGTACATCCAGATGGCGAACGCCAGCAGCGGCAGGGTCAGCCACCACAGGCCCAGCGCGCCGGGAATCCTGCCGTCGGCGATCCAGCCGGCGCCGATGAAGGTCAGGTTGGTGCCCACCATGTAGGCCAGCAGGGCCAGCATCATGCGCCCGTAGCGCTGCTGGCGCGGCGAGCTGCGGCCCAGCGGCACGGTCAGCAGGGCGAACGCCAGCGCGATCAGCGGCGGTGCCAGCCGGCGATGCAGCTGCGCCTGTGCCTGCGGCCGTGCATCACCGATCAGCTGCAGGGTCGGCATCAGTTCCGGGTCGTCCTCGGTGCGGGTCTGTGCGCCATCGGGCAGGGCCACGTCGTTGCGGGCGAAGGTCGCCAGCCGGTAATCCAGCCCAGCGGCCACCGGGCCTTCCACCTGGTGGCCATCATCCAGCTCCAGGAAACGCTGGCGGGTGCCCTCGAAGTACATGCGGCCACTGTTGGCCGACACCACTTCCAGGCGGTCGTCCTTCTGCCGCTGCAGGAACACCTTGCCCAGCTCGGTGCCGTCAGGCGAGATCGAGGACAGGTAGACCACGCCGCCATTGGGCAGCGGCGTGAACCGGCCCGGCTCCAGGCCGGCCATCAGCACGCTGCGGTTGGCCTCGATGATCATCTGCTCGGCCACCCGGCCTGCCCACGGGCCCAGCCACAGCGAGCAGGCGCCGACCAGCAGCACCACCGGCACCACCAGCATCAGCAGCGGTCGCAGCAGTCGCTTGGGGCCAACACCAATGGCGGTGATGACCGCCATTTCCGAGTCGCGGTACAGCCGCGCCACGGCCAGCAGCAGGCCCAGCATCAATGCCAGCGGCAGGATCAGCGGCAGGTAGGCGATGAACTGCAGGCCCAGCTGGGAGAACAGCAGCTTGGCCGGCAGGCGTCCGTCGGCGATGTTGCCGAGGATGTCCACCAGCACGCCGCCCACGCTGACCACCAGCAGGACGATCAGGGTAGCCAGGAAACTCTGGACGAAATCGCCCAGCAGGTATCGGTCGAGCTTCAGCATGGGGCGGTGGTTTAAACTCTGGGGTTCGTTCGCGGTGCCGCCCAGTCTACTGTCTGGGCGTAAACGGCCTGCGATTGTACGGACTCGCCAATGGAATCTGCTCAATGGCCCTCGAATTCACCCTGAACCACGTTGCTCCGGCCGCCGCCACCGTTGATTGCCTGGTGGTCGGCGCGTATGCCGACCATACCCTGACCCCGGCCGCGCAGGCCCTGGATGCCGCCAGCGGTGGCCGCCTGGCGGCCTTGGCCGAGCGTGGCGACCTGTCCGGCAAGACCGGCGCAACCACCTTGCTGCACGACCTGCCGGGCGTGACCGCCCCGCGCGTGCTGGTGGTCGGCCTCGGTGAAGCCGCCCGTTTCGGCGTGCCGCAGTACCTGAAGGCCGTGGGCGACGCCGTGCGCGCGCTGAAGGCCGGTGCTGCCCGCAGCGCACTGTTCACCCTGTCCGAAGTGGCGGTGAAGGACCGCGACGCGGCCTGGGCGATCCGTCAGGCGGTGATCGCCGCCGATCACGCCGCCTACCGCTACACCGCCACCCTGGGCAAGAAGAAGGCCGACGACGCCGGTCTGACCCAGCTGGCCATCGCCGGTGACGACGCGCAGGCGCTGGCTCAGGGCCAGGCCATCGCCGCCGGTGTCGAGTTCGCCCGCGAGCTGGGCAACCTGCCGCCCAACTACTGCACCCCGGCCTATCTGGCCGACGTGGGCGTGAAGTTCGCCGGCGAGCACGACGGTGCCGAAGCCGAGATCCTCGACGAGCACCAGATGGAAGCGCTGGGCATGGGCTCGCTGCTGGCCGTGGCCCGTGGCTCGGCCAACCGCCCGCGCCTGGTCGTGCTGAAGTGGAACAATGGCGGTGATGCGAAGCCGTACGTGCTGGTCGGCAAGGGCATCACCTTCGATACCGGTGGCGTCAACCTGAAGACCCAGGGCGGCATCGAGGAAATGAAGTACGACATGTGCGGTGGCGCCAACGTCATCGGCACCTTCGTCGCTGCGGTCAAGGCCAAGCTGCCGCTGAACCTGGTGGTGGTGGTGCCGGCGGTGGAGAACGCCATCGATGGCAATGCCTACCGTCCGTCCGACGTGATCACCTCGATGTCGGGCAAGACCATCGAAGTCGGCAACACCGACGCCGAAGGCCGCCTGATCCTGTGTGACGCGCTGACCTACGCGCAGCGCTTCGAGCCGGCCGCGCTGGTCGACGTCGCCACCCTGACCGGTGCCTGCATGGTCGCCCTCGGCCACCAGACCGCCGGCCTGATGAGCAAGCACGACGACCTGGCCAATGAACTGCTGGCCGCCGGCGAGCATGTGTTCGACCGCGCCTGGCGCCTGCCGCTGTGGGACGAGTACCAGCCGATGCTGGATTCGACCTTCGCCGACGTCTACAACATCGGTGGCCGCTGGGCTGGCGCGATCACCGCCGGCTGCTTCCTGTCGCGCTTCACCGAAGGCCAGCGCTGGGCCCACCTGGACATCGCCGGCGTGGCCAGCGATGAAGGCAAGCGTGGCATGGCCACCGGCCGCCCGGTCGGCCTGCTGAGCCAGTGGCTGCTGGACCAGGTCGCCCGCGCCTGATGCCGTACCCGACCCTGGCCGGCAGACGCCGGCCGGGGCCTCGCCCGGCACTGCCGGGCCCCTGCCTGACCCGGACCCTGCCATGCCCCGCGCCGACTTCTACCTGATCGCCAAGCCCCGCTTCCTGACCGAGCCGCTGCGCCTGGTCTGCGAGCTGGCGCGCAAGGCCAACGACGCCGGGTTGTTCACCCTGGTGCTGGCCCGCGACCAGGCCCAGGCCGAGGAGCTGGACGAGCTGCTGTGGGCGTTCGACAACGACGCCTACATCCCGCACCAGATCGCCGGCGAAGACATGGACGAGGAAGAGGCCCTGGTACTGATCGCGGTACCCGGCACCGAGGCACCGGCGCGTCCGCTGGTGATCAACCTGCGCGACGAGCCCTGGCTGGGCCAGTGCGAGCGCGTGCTGGAAGTGGTGCCGGCCGATCCGGAAGCGCGCGAACCGCTGCGCGAGCGCTGGCGCCAGTACAAGGCCGCCGGTTACGACCTGAACAAGCACGACATGTAAGCGCGCCCCGGCCCCCTTGATGGGCCGGCGCCGCGCCCTGATCCTTCAACGATTACCTCCTGGTTCCCCCGCATGACCCAACTCGCCTCCAGCTACGACCCGACGTCCTTCGAGACCGACCTCTACGAGGCCTGGGAGAAGGCCGGCCACTTCAAACCGTCCGGCACGGGCGAGCCGTACACCATCCTGCTGCCGCCGCCGAACGTGACCGGCACCCTGCACATGGGCCACGCCTTCCAGCAGACCCTGATGGACGCGCTGGTGCGCTACCACCGCATGCGCGGCTACGACACGCTGTGGCAGGTCGGTACCGACCACGCCGGCATCGCCACCGAAATGGTGGTCAGCCGCAACCTGGCGCTGGAAGGCAAGGGCGAGACCCGCGATTCGCTGGGCCGCGAGGGCTTCATCGGCAAGGTCTGGGAGTGGAAGCAGCAGTCCGGCGACACCATCGAACGCCAGATGCGTCGCCTTGGCACCTCCGCCGACTGGTCGCGCAGCACCTTCACCATGGACCCGCAGCCGTCGGCGGCAGTCAATGAAGCCTTCGTGCGCTGGTACGAGCAGGGCCTGATCTACCGCGGCCAGCGCCTGGTGAACTGGGACCCGGTGCTGAAGACCGCCATTTCCGACCTGGAAGTGGAGAGCGCCGAGGAAGACGGCTTCCTGTGGTCGATCGCCTACACGCTGGACGAAGGCCTGAGCTACGAGCACGTCGAGCGCGATGCCGACGGCGTGGAAACCCTGCGCGAAACCCGCGACTACCTGGTCGTCGCCACCACCCGCCCGGAAACCCTGCTGGGCGATACCGCGGTGATGGTGCACCCGGAAGACGAGCGTTACGCGCACCTGATCGGCAAGAGCGTGGTGCTGCCGCTGACCGGCCGCCGCGTGCCGGTGATCGCCGACGACTACGTGGACCGCGCGTTCGGCACCGGCGTGGTCAAGGTCACCCCGGCGCACGATTTCAACGACTATGAAGTCGGCGTGCGCCACAGCCTGCCGATGATCAACCTGTTCACCCCGGTGGCGGCGCTGAACGAGAATGCGCCGGAACGCTTCCAGGGCCTGGACCGCTATGAAGCGCGCAAGGCGGTGCTGGCCGAACTGGAAGACCTGGGCATCCTGGTCGAGACCAAGGCGCACAAGCTGCAGGTGCCGCGCGGCGACCGTACCGGCCAGGTGATCGAGCCGTACCTGACCGACCAGTGGTTCGTGAAGATGGACGACCTGGCCAAGCGTGGCCTGGAACTGGTCGAGGACGGAAGCATTTCCTTCGTGCCGCCGAACTGGATCAACACCTACCGCCACTGGATGAACAACATCCAGGACTGGTGCATCAGCCGCCAGCTGTGGTGGGGCCACCGCATCCCGGCGTGGTTCGATGCCGCCACCGGCAACTGCTACGTCGGTCGCAGCGAAGAGGAAGTGCGCGCCAAGCACAACCTGCGCAGCGACGTGGTGCTGAACCAGGAAAGCGACGTGCTGGAGACCTGGTTCTCCTCGCAGCTGTGGCCGTTCTCCACCCTGGGCTGGCCGAACGAGCAGGCCATGGCCGAGCGTGGCTTCGACCGCTACCTGCCGTCGTCGGTGCTGATCACCGGCTTCGACATCATCTTCTTCTGGGTGGCGCGCATGATCATGGCCACCGACAACCTGGTCGGGAAGATCCCGTTCAAGGATGTCTACTTCACCGGCCTGATCCGCGACGGCCAGGGCCAGAAGATGTCCAAGAGCAAGGGCAACGTGCTCGACCCGCTGGACATCATCGACGGCATCACCATCGACGATCTGGTTGCCAAGCGCACCGGCGGCCTGATGCAGCCGAAGATGGTCGAGAAGATCGAGAAGGCCACCCGCAAGGAATTCCCGGACGGCATCGCCGCCCATGGTGCCGACGCGCTGCGCTTCACCATCGCCGCGCTGGCCACCCACGGCCGCGACATCAAGTTCGACATGAACCGCGCCGAGGGCTACAAGAACTTCTGCAACAAGCTGTGGAACGCCAGCCGCTTCGCCCTGATGAACACCGAGGGCGCTGCGTTCACCGGCGTGCCCAAGCCGCGCACCGATGCCGAGCGCTGGATCCTCGCGCGCCTGGCCGCCACCACCGCCGAGGCACAGGGGCATTTCGCCGCCTACCGCTTCGACCTGCTGGCGCAGTGCCTGTACGAGTTTGCGTGGAACGCGTTCTGCGACTGGTTCCTGGAACTGAGCAAGCCGGCCCTGAACGGTGACGACGCCGCCGATGCCGAAAGCACCCGCCACACCCTGCTGTACGTGCTGGAAGCACTGCTGCGCCTGCTGCACCCGCTGACGCCGTTCATCACCGAACAGCTGTGGCAGCAGCTGGCCCCGCGCCTGGGCCTGGCCGAAACCACGCTGTCGCTGCGCCCCTACCCGACCGCCGCCGAGTTCGAAGGCGATTTCGCCCAGGCCGAGGCCGACGTGGAATGGCTGAAGGCGGTGATCAGCGCGGTGCGTCGCGTGCGCAGTGAGCTGAACGTCGCGCCGTCCAAGCTGGTGCCGCTGCGCCTGCAGGCCGGCCTGGAACAGGACCGCGTGCGTATCGAACGCTTCAGCGCTTCGCTGTCGTTCCTGCTGAAGCTGGACAGCATCCAGTGGCTGGCCGAAGGCGAAAGCGCACCGCCGGCGGCCGCCGCGATCGTGGGCGAGCTGAAGCTGCTGGTGCCGCTGGAGGGCCTGGTCGATCTCGATGCCGAGCGCGCGCGCCTGGACAAGGAGATCAAGCGCGTAGAAGGCGAGCAGGAAAAGAGCGAGACCAAGCTGGCCAGGTTCACCGACAAGGTGCCGCCGGCCGTGGTCGAGCAGGAGCGCGTGCGCCTGGCCGACTGGAACACCCAGCTGGCCGGCCTGCGCGAACAGCGCGCGAAGCTGTAACGCCGCGCTCTGGTGCGTGCCAACCAAGGTTGGCACCTACCATGGCGGGAGAGGTTGGCACCCAACCAAGCGGAATGGGAAACGCCGGGCAATGCCCGGCGTTTCCATTTCCCCCGCATGGCATCATCGCCGGATGCCTCTTTCGATCTTCCTGCTGGTTCTCGCCGCTGCGGCACTGCATGCCAGCTGGAATGCGATCGTCAAGCGCGGGCCGGACAAGTTCCTCGGCACGGTGCTGGTCACCGGAAGCGCAGCGCTGCTGTCCGCCGCTGCGCTGCCCCTGCTGCCGTTCCCGGCCGCGCACAGCTGGCCCTGGCTGGCCGCGTCGGTGCTGCTGCAGGTGACCTACTACGGATTGGTCGCGCGCTGTTACCAGCAGGTCGACATGAGCCTGGCCTATCCGCTGATGCGTGGCTGCGCGCCGATCCTGGTCGCACTGGCGGGCGCGCTGCTGGGTGAGACGCTGCCGGTGGCAGCCTGGCTCGGGGTGGTGCTGGTAAGCACCGGCATCCTGTGCATGGCGCTGGGTGCACGGGGCGGCCAGCTGCGACTGCCGCTGCTGACCGCAGCGATGATCGCCACCTACACGCTGGTCGACGCGCACGGCGCACGCCAGTCCGGCAACGCGCTCAGCTACACGTTGTGGTTGTTCCTGCTGTCGGGCATCCCGCTGCCGCTGTGGGCGGTGTACACGCGCGGCAGCGCGGTGCTGGACTATGCACGGCAGCATTGGCCGCTGGGGCTGGCCGGCGGCGTCGGCACCACCGCCTCCTATGCGATGGCATTGTGGGCCATGACCCAGGCGCCGGTGGCAATGATTTCGGCGCTGCGCGAATCCTCGATCCTGTTCGCGCTGCTGATCTCGGTGTTCCTGCTGCGCGAACGGATACCCCGCGCGCGCTGGCTGGCGGCGTCGCTCATCATCGGTGGCGTGCTGGCGTTGCGGCTGGCGTGATGGGCGCGTTGGTAGTGCCGGCCGCTGGCCGGCAACCCGTCTGCGTCACAGCGGCGGCATCGCCTGCAGGTCGCCGTCGACCAGCTCGATGGCCATCACCACCGCATCCTCGCGGCCCTGTGCAGCCGGGTAGTAGCGCGGGCGGCGGCCGATCTCGTTGAAGCCTTCGCTATGGTACAGCGCCAGTGCCGGCGTATTGGATGGGCGCACTTCCAGGAACACGCGCTGTGCGCCGCGATCGGCGGCCAGCCGCACCAGCGCGCGCAGCAGCTGGCGGCCCAGCCCGCGCGACTGCGCCAGTGGATCGATGCAGATGTTGAGCACGTGCGCTTCATCCGCGGCGATGCTGAGCACGCCATAGCCGACCAGCAGGCCATCACGCTCCATCGCCAGGCCGGGATAACCGGCGCGCAGGCAGTCGATGAAGATGCCGCGGGTCCAGGGAAACGGATAGCCCCGCAGCTCGATCGCCATCACGGCATTGAGGTCACTCTCGCGCAGCGCACGCAGGCTGACCGGGCCGGGCCGGGTTACCGCGCTCACGGCGTGCCCCGCTTGCGCAGGGCACGCAGCTGCGGCCACAGCGCACGCTTGGCGGCCGGGTCGCGGCGCAGCTGGTCCAGCGGCCAGCTGTCCATCAGCATCTGGGTGGCCGGGTCGTTCGGGTTGCAGCCGGAGGCGCGCAGCAGTGCGATCTGCAGGCGATCGGGCAGGCGTACCACCGGCTGGCGTGCGTTGCCGCTGGGCAGCGGGCGCTCAGCCGCCGGCACGGTATCCGGGGCACTGACCGGCGTTTCGCGGCGCGGCGGTGCCGGGCGTTCCGCGCGTACTGCGGTCGCGGGCGCGGCGTGGGCGTCGCGCGGCGGCACAGCGGCCCGCACCGGCTCCGGCGGGGCAACACTGGCTTCGGCTTCGGCCACGCTCAACTGCAATGCGGCATCCAGCTCGGCGGCCAGCTGGCCGTCGTGATAGACGGTATAGCCCATGGCCTGCAGCCAGGCCTGCTGGGCCGGTGACCACAGCACGGGCAGGTCCTGGCTCACGCGGCCTCGGGCTTCTTGCGCAGGCGCTGCACGGCCCACATCACCGGGCCGGACAAGGCGTACAGGATGCCGACCGCGAACAGCACGCGCGGCAGGTCGATGACCGCAATGGCAATGGCGACCGGCACCAGTGCCAACACCAGGAACGGCACGCGATCCGAACGGGTGCCCTTGGCATCGCCGCCCTTGAAGCTCCAGAAACGGATACGGCTGACCATCAGCAGCGCAGCGATGATCGTCACCGCCAGCGCCACATAGCGCAGCTGGTTGCCGTCCCAGCCCAGGTTGCCGTCGGCAAACGCCCAGACGAAGGACATCATCAGGCCCGCTGCGGCCGGGCTGGCCAGGCCGACGAACCAGCGCTTGTCGACCACCGCCACCTGCGTGTTGAAGCGGGCCAGGCGCAGCGCCGCGCAGGCCGCATACAGGAAGGCCACGGCCCAGCCGACGCGGCCGAGCAGCGGATCATCGAACTTCAGCCACGACAGCGACCAGTGGTACATCACCAGCGCCGGGGCCATGCCGAAGCTGACCAGGTCGGCCAGCGAGTCGTACTGCACGCCGAATTCGCTGCTGGTACCGGTCAGGCGCGCCACGCGCCCGTCCAGGCCATCCATCACCGCCGCCACGAACACGGCGATGCTGGCGTTGACGAAATGCCCGTTGGCCGCGGCGATGATCGCGTAGAAACCGGAGAACAGGCCGGCGGTGGTGAACAGGTTGGGCAACAGGTAAATCGTGCGCGAGCGCGGCGGCGGTGTGATCGGGTCCATGGAATCCAGTTTAATCGACTTGCCAGTGCTCGGCGCCAATGCTGCAATCGGCGTTCTACGCCCATTCCGTGGAGTTTGCCATGCGTGCCCTGTCCTGCCTTGGATGCCTGCTGCTGTTGGCCAGTGCCAACGCCGTGGCCGGTCCCGTGTACAAATGGAAGGACGCCCATGGCGTGACGCAGTACTCGGAGACCCCACCGGCGGGCAAGAAGTACGAGACCCGCGAGCAGGCCCGCACCCCGCAGGCCGCGGCCAGCACCGAGACCCCGGCCGCGCCGGTTCCCGAGCAGTGCAGCACGGCCCGGGCCAACCTGGCCCTGCTGGACGGCGGTGGCCAGGTGATGCAGGACACCGATGGTGATGGCAAGGCCGATACCCCGTTGACTCCGGAGCAGCACACCGCGCAGAAGGGATTGGCAGAGGCCGCCATCAAGGCTTACTGCCCACCGGCGGGTTAAGGGGGTCGGCAGGGCTGCGCCCTGCACCTGCCGAGGCTGCAAGCAACGGCAACGTCAAAAGCGGGCATTCCGTGGAATGGCGGGGCGGTGTCGGATTGCGGGGACGCCGCAAGTACGTCCATGTAGGCTTGGCAGCCTCGGCAGGTGCAGGGCGCAGCCCTGCCGACCCCCTTAACCC